>JBARGS010000453.1:0-23757 GCA_049798495.1 Candidatus Korobacteraceae bacterium
TGATGGCGCGCTTCAGCGCCTGCAAGGCGCGGTAATACTCGCCGCCGCTGGTGTAGATCTTCGCGATCTCGATCATCTCCCATGACGGGCCCGTTGCGCTGCCGGCCTGCAACTCACGCACCGCGAGATCGGTCATGCCGGCATTCTCCAGCAGCTTGGCGCGATCGTAGTGGAGATCGTCTTCCGGCGGCTCGATGATCTGCGAGACGGGATCGAGCGCAGCCGCCGAAGAAACATGTTGCAGCGCAGCCACCGTCACAGCCGGCGCGGCGGGCAGCGTCGCCAAACGTTTGCGCGCCAGCACAGCGTAGTAGTAATTGCGATAGCGATCGGAGAGCTTCAGGTAGTAAGCCCGCGCGGTGCCGTAGTCACGCTCGTCCTCGGCCATGCGGCCGCGCCAGTACATGGCGTTGGGGACTTCGTTGGTTCCGGGATAAAACTCAACCTGCTCCTCGAAGTATTTCTTCGCTTCATCCTTGCGGTTCTGGCGATAGGTGAGCCAGGCGCACTTCCAATGCGCGTAGGCGGCCTTGCTGCCATTGGGAAAGCGCTCATGAATCTCGCGATAGTAGTCGATGGCGCGGTCGTAGTCTTTGCGCAACAGGTACATGTTGCCGACGGTCAGCAGTGCAGACTCGAGCCATGGTGACTTCGGCGTCGAGGCGCGCATGTGTTCCAGGATATTGCTGAGCGAGGCATCGTCGTTGGCGTTGCGCGCAATCTCGACTTGCTGATACCACTTCTCCGCACTGGCGTCGCTGCCATCATCTGGAATGCGGGCAAGCGCGTCTTGTGCGCCGCGGGTGTTCCCATCTTTGATGTAGGAGTTGGCGAGCTGAATCAATCCTGCCGACTGCTGTCCGGCCGGAGCCATATCGACGACGTACTGATACTCGTCCGCTGCGGCCGGATAGCGCCGCGCTTTGTAAAGGGCGTCGGCACGCTTCAGGTGGTCACTGTAAGTGGGAGGCGGGAGCAGCGATGCCTCGGGAATCTTTCGCAGATCGGCGGCAGCCTCGTCGGCAGTGTAATTGGTTGCGTAGTTGTAGTAGACGCGACGCAGGATCTCAGCGCCGTTGCGGCCCTGTCCGTTCTGCACATACGCTTTGCCGAGGAAATACTCTGTCTCCGCGCTGGCGGGTACGCGATGCGCTTCCAACACCTTAATGGCTTCGCTTGGGCGGCTCGTTGCCATCAGGGCCTTGGCATACGAGATGGTCGCGTCATGATCGTAGAGCGAATCCGGAAAGCGTGCGCCGAAGTCGCGCAGGTAGGCCAGCGACTCCTCAGGCTGATTGCTGAGCACGTAGGAGTTGCCGATAAAGAACGCGGCATAGTCCTTCAACTCGCCGATGAGCGGCTGCGCCTTCTCGAATGCAGTGATGGCGGCAGGATACTGTGCGTCAAGATAGTGTGCGTATCCGATGGCGAACCACGCGAGCGCGCCGGCTTCGGTTCCGGCATGCGTATGCGCGTAATTCTCCACTCCGGTATACGCGGCGGGAGTGCGGAACTCGACCAGTTGGCGCGCCATGGGCCGCAGGTCGCTGGAGGCCACGAAGCTGCGCCGCATCTGATGCGCGCGGGCGGTGGTGACCTTCTTGCGCGAATGTGTGGAGGCAGATTTCTTCTTGGCAGAAGTGCTGGTTTTGTGGGTGCTGGCGGAGGACGAGGTCGATTTCTTCTTGTGCGTAGTAGTGCTGTCCTGCGCGAGCAGGCCGCTGTCCGGGAAGACCATCAGACAGGCCAGGAGAAAGACGAGAAAGCGGCTCAGGAAACTCACTGGATCGAGTGTAGCGCGATTGACCTCGCCGAGCGTAGACGAATCGTTTACAGAATCGGTTCCCGCTTGTAACATCCACGAGGCTCGCGCGTCCGTAACATAGAGGGAGGCTCCGTGAGGGCCATTAACTGCCGGTTGGGCTGACTGACCGGTCACAGGAATTTGCTTTCCCGGCCGTCCCGATTTCCTTTGTAATGGATAAAATTGGACGAAGGGCTCTGCCGGGCAGTAAAATCCTGAATCTGTATACACATGGGAACCATCCAACCAAAAGTAGCGGAACCGGTTAGCGACGAACTGAGACTGGTTCATGCGGCCAAGGCCGGTGACATCAGCGCCTTCGAGGAACTGGTGCGCCGCTATGACCGCAACGTTTTCAGGATTGCGCAGCACATCACGCAAAACCGCGAGGACGCGGAAGATGTGGTGCAGGATGCATTTCTGAAGGCGTACCAGAACCTGGCCAACTTCCAGGAGCAGTCGAAGTTTTATACCTGGCTGGTGCGGATTGCGGTGAATGAAGCGCTGATGCGCTTGCGCCGCCGGCGTCCGGAGCGGATGGTCTCGCTTGACGAGGACATCAAGACAGAAGAAGATTCCATGCCGCGCGAGGTCGCGGACTGGGCGCCGAATCCGGAGCAGCTTTACACGCAAGGCGAATTAAAAGAGATTCTGGGCAAGACGATCCAGGGGTTACCGCCGAGTTTTCGGACGGTATTTGTCTTGCGCGACGTTGAGGGCCTCTCCACCGAGGAAACGGCGGATGCCTTGGATTTGAGTATTCCGGCGGTGAAGTCCCGATTGCTTCGCGCCCGGTTGCAATTGCGTGAACGTTTGAACAAATACTTCAAAAATCGCACTGGTGGAGATGGCAAGAAGTGACCTGCTCCGATTTTCTGAAAGAGCTCACCGATTACCTTGATGACTCGATGGACGCCCAAACCCGGGCGGAATTGGAAGACCACCTTCAGTGGTGCCACAATTGCTACGTCGTTTGCAATACGACGAAGATGACCATCGAGATTTACCGCGACTCCCACCTGTACGAACTTCCCGACGATCTGCGCGGCCGGCTACGCACGGCGATCATTTCGAAGTGCAAAGATCATCCGGGCGGCTGCGGCGACGGCGCGGGAACGTCTCCCGCCGCGCAAAGCGATTCCTCCAGCAGGAAGTGAACCGTTTTTCATTCCGTGGTCTGCCTCGCCGTTGTGAATCGGCAGTAGCATCCTCGTTCCTTCCAATCTCCAGAGACACGGTCGTCAAGTGGTCGATGTTTGCAAGACCACGCCGTCATCGGGTTGTCCCAGGCACTCCGCCGCCGGGACGAAGTAGTAGGCGCCACTGATGGGCCGCGTGTAGCGAGTGAGAGCGTCCCGGACGCCGGTCGTGTGGCCCGCCATGCTCTCCAGCATGGTCGACAGGCGTGACTGGTCGGCGCTGAATCCTACGAACATGGTGCCGTGATCGGTCACTGTGCCATAGGGCATGTTCCGACGGAAGATCTTCCCAAACTTATCCTGGTCGGTGCTCGCGACATGTGAATCCGCAGGCTTGTCTTCAAGTTCGACGCTGTCCAGTTTCTTCCGTCCGATCACCTGCTCCTGCCTGGTATCGCCAAGGGATTCCCACAAGGAAGTGTCATGCCCCCACTTCTGTAATAGAAGGATAGATCCGGATGCTCCCGGCTTCCGTTCCGGAATAAGTGCGATCTCCGGTGCATCGATCAGGCTGGGATTTTCGCTGCCGTCGATGAAACCGGTGAGGTCGCGGTCGTGCCGATAGGGCCAGCTCGATGTTTCATCTGCGACCACAGCTAGTCCCTTCAGCTCGGCGATCGCCCGGTGGGACACATCAAAGATGATGTCGTAGGCGCTGCCGGAGAGCCAGAGCACTGCGTCGTGCTGCGTGGCCGGCATCTTGAATCCCTCGATCCCAACCAGATCTTCATTGAAGCCTTTGATTCCGGCTGGCGCATCGTTGGGCGCAAATTCGCGCCAGAGCTCGGGTCTGAAGCCGACCACAAGGTTGACTCCGCCTATCGTCGTCCTGGGCTCACGGAAGGATGAGATCGCCGCCACCAGTTCGCGGCCGCTGCGCCCGGCCACGACATCGAACTCCAAATAGGCGTGAGACGGATTTCCTAGAGCGAAGATTCCGGCTTGAGCAGTTCTCATAGAGTTTTGTTTCCTTGAGTTGCTGTAACGGAAGCGCAGCAGCTCAAGAACATCATTGGCGAGCTTCGGGGCCGCAAAACTCCTGCCGTCGGAATCTCCAACGGCAGGAGCAATATCGCAGTACCGCGCAGGGCGTCACCTTCATCCCTCAGATGTCGTAATACATCTGGAACTCGTACGGATGCGGTCGCAATCTCATCGCGTTCACTTCCTTCTCCCGCTTGTAGTCGATGTAGGTGTTCAGCATCTCTTCCGTGAACACATCGCCCTTCAGCAGGAACTGATAATCGCGCGCCAGATTGTCCAACGCCGACTCCAGCGAGCCCGGCATCGACGGAACCTTCGCGAGCTCCTCCGGTCCCAAGTCGTAGATGTCCTTGTCCAGCGGCTGGCCGGGATCGATCTTGTTCTCGATGCCGTCGAGTCCCGCCATCAGCATTGCCGAAAACGCCAGATACGGATTGCAGCTCGGGTCGGGCGGACGGAACTCCACGCGCTTCGCCTTGGGCGACGCCGAATACATCGGAATACGACATGCCGCCGAGCGGTTGCGCCGCGAGTATGCCAAATTCACCGGCGCCTCAAAGCCAGGGACTAGGCGCTTGTACGAATTCGTGGTGGGAGCGATGATCGCCGAAAGCGCCGGGCCATGCTTGATCAGTCCGCCAATATAAAACAGCGCCATCTGCGACAGGCCCGCATAGCCGTCGCCGGCGAATAGTGGCTTGCCGTCCTTCCACAACGACTGGTGAGTGTGCATGCCGCTGCCGTTGTCCTGGAATAGCGGCTTGGGCATGAAGGTCACCGTCTTGCCGTACTGGTTGGCGACGTTCTTCGCGATGTACTTGTAGAGCATCATGGCGTCGGCCGAGCGGATCAGCGAATCGAACTTCAGATCGATCTCCGTCTGCCCGCCGGTGGCAACCTCGTGATGATGGCACTCGACGACCAGCCCGCAGTTCTGCATGGTCAGTGTCATCTCGGTGCGCAGGTCCTGGTAATGATCCGTGGGCGGCACCGGGAAGTAGCCTTCCTTATAGCGCGGGCGATAGCCCAGGTTGTTCTCCGTGCGTCCCGAATTCCAGCGGCCCTCTTCCGCATCGACAAAGTAATAGCCTTCGTGCTCGTTCTGGTCGAAGCGCACGTTGTCGAAGATGAAGAACTCGGCCTCGGCTCCGAAGTAGGCGGTGTCGGCCAGGCCGGTCGACAGCAGATACATCTCGGCCTTCTTGGCGATGTAGCGAGGATCGCGATCATAGCGCTGCTTGGTCACCGGATCGATCACGTCGCACACCATCACCATCGTCGGAACTTCGGTGAAGGGGTCGAGCATGTACTTGTTCGCGTCGGGGATCAGCAGCATGTCGCTCTCGTGAATGGCCGCCCAGCCGCGGATGGAAGAGCCGTCCATGCCGAAGCCTTCCTCAAACGACGACTCGCTGAGCTGCCCGATGGGATAGGAAACGTGGTGCCACAGTCCGGGAAGATCGGTGAAGCGCAGGTCCAGAATCTGGACGTTGTTCTCCTTCACGAACTCCAGGACCTTCTTCGGATCAGGCTTGGTATCAGCCATTCAAGTTCTCCTTTAACGCGCCTCGCGGACATGCGCCGGGAGGATCATAGTTATGTCTTGCGGTGAATGCGTTCCCAGCCCCAATTCGCGCAAATTCGGCGCGGATTGGGGACCCCGGTTGCGGAACGTCGGGCCGCGCTTCCGCCGGTGGTGGTTGCGCGAAGCCAGTGGACATTCCGGGGATAAGAATTTCGGAACTGCGACCTGCATCAGTAGGGAGTGCGTGTGGCGTGGAACAGAAGTCCTTGGCCCACATTCCAGCATACGAGCCACCGCCGCAGTTGAGAAATTCAATGTTTTTATCCTCTCCATAACTCCCGCTTATGGGCCGCCCTGAGCGCAGGCGCGCCCGGTTCTGGCGCGCCGGAGTCGAAGGCCCCCTATACAGAGCCGGTTGCTGGGTGCCCCATCCTTTCGCCTGCTTTTGGCGAAAGGGTGGGAGACATGACATCGAAGCGCGCCCTCAGGCCGTTCTTCCCTCTTTTTTCACCGCAGCGCTCTTCACGCTCGGGCCTGATCCCGGAGAGGTGCGCGAGGCCGCATGTCGAGTATGGTTAAGCCCGACGAGCGCAATCTTCGTTAGCCGTGGGCGCGAGTCCACGGTAATTTGCAGTACCTGATGATGAAAACAGGCAAGCCCGAAGGGCGTAATTTGCGTTAGCCGTGGGCGTAAGCCCGCGGTGATCGCCATGCCTGATGACAAGCCGCGGAGCGGCGGCACATACTGCGAATCCCTAGACACCTGCCCCACCCTTTCGCTCCCAACACGACACCTTCTCCTCCAGACACAAAGAGGGCAAGGAGCGCCAAGGCCAAGGCGGATCCTTACCCTAACATCTCCAGTATCCAGAGCTATTTTTCTCACTGTCAAGATTACGAAGGTGCTTTTTCGACTCTCCCATTCCCGGAACGGGAACCACATCACGATGACCGTCGGTACACGAACGGGAATACAAACTTGGGGTGCCCCATCCTCCTCGCCCGCCTTTGGCGAGAGGGTGGGGATAGAGCGGGCGCGAGGGTGGGAGACGTAACGACGCGACCTTCCCTCGAGCCGCTAAAAGCTGACACAGTCCTTTCCGACCGCATGCCCACCCTGTCCGGAAAGAACGCGGACACCCACAGTTGTGTGGTTGATACTATGGTCCGTTGCCAGGTGCCCCGGGTCTCGCGGTTTTCGAGACCCGGGAGACTATAGCCACAAGATGCAAGAACACGTACCCAGGCTGAAGCTAGCTGGAACTTACAACACCCATCATCGCTCTTGCACCGATGCGAACTCAAGAACCGCCGATGCCACTAACTGCCAGATGACGGAGCCTTGGCTTGCTGGGTCAACAGTTGAGGATCGAAGATGATGATTGTGACCAGTCGATCGCGACCGTCAAAATCAAACTCAATACCGGACTTATAGCAAACCCAACTCTTCATTCGTCTGCCGACACGTACCGGACCGCCAGTCAAGTTCGGCGCTCCGAATCGTTTAACTATCTGACTTCGGGTTGCGCCGAACTGCATGCCTTGAACCAGTACCGGGGCCTTATTCGAATGTCCTTCGATATTCGTATCAAAGAAGAATAGCCTTTTGACCCGTGCCAGTGACCTCCCCAGATCGACGTCGACTCCATTCGCGAGGTAGCGATAGTAAAACTGTTCTCCCGATGAGACTTTCTCGTCCGGGCCGCCGAGCACCTGTTCGACATCTCCACCGGACTGCCCCACATGCAGATCAGCAGTTCCATATCCTGGTTTGAGATCGCCGCCAACCCAGAATCTTGTCCTGCTCGTCTTAAGGTTATTTGTTGCAAATCGTGTGTGCATCAGTGTCGCTCTCCACGTCGGGCATGCGGTTCTGACTTTTCGGATCGCTTCTTGCTTAGGTGCTTTCTTCTCGCCTCTAGTTTCTTGATCTCAAGATTGTCCCCCAGTGACTTGTTAGGTTTCTTATTGAGCTCGTCCAAAGCCTTCTTGACGTGAGCAAGCTCCTCTGCAACACTGGCCACGCGCTTGGGATTTCGCTTTCGAACATTTCTGTCACCCGAGGTCATCAGCCGCTCTCGTTACAGCGAAATCCCTCATTATTCTTGATAGATCACTTGGACGTCTTTCAACGGAGATTTTCTCACATCTCAAGGAAACGGGCACCCACAGTTGTGTGGTTGATACTATGGTCCGGTGCCAGAACGACGGTGGAAAGTTTGCCCCCCGCCAGAGACTATCAGCTTATGAAAATGCCCCCTCTCGCAATGTCCATCACAGACTGGTCTGAGGTCGCTCCTAGCGAGCATCCGGGCGAGCGAGGACGCGCGCTCTGGAGAACGCGCACCTTTGGCGACATCCGCGTGCGCATGGTCGAGTACTCACCGGGATATGTCGCCGATCACTGGTGTTCCAAAGGCCACGTCATTTTGTGCCTGAGCGGCTTCCTCGATATCGAATTGAAGAACGGCGTTCGCTTGAACCTCACACCGGGTCAGTCCTACCACGTTGGCGACGGCGATCCGCCGCACCGATCGTCGGCGCCAGAAGGGGCAAGCCTGTTCATTGTGGATTAGCGGACTGCCGAGGCTTCCTCGAACCCTCACATAACGAACATCGAGGACCGGCCCGCAGGTTGGGATAGATCCGATGTTTCGACGCCTGGTTTGTGCGCTGATCGATCGCCTCGCGCCCGACGCCGATTGACCACCGGCATCGGGCGTGCGAGGCGAGAAGGGCGCTACCCAGCGCTGAGTGTCATAGTGGCCACGGTGACGTGCGGCCAGAGGACGTTGTTGAAAATCAGGATCACCAACTGTGAGTACTGGAGCTGCAAGAAGGTGGGCTGCGGAAAGAACGGCTCGATCGCCGAAACCGTCGGTTGCGGGCCGACAGCGGTCGCTATCGGAGGGATGCCCGGCATGCGCACCCATTCGATCCAGAAGGTCGCGCTTGCCGAATAGACGAAGGCGTTGGGAGTGGTGCCGGCTTGGGTGGCAGCGGCGGCCGGTTGGTTGGCAGGCGGAGGGAGTGGCGGATCCGGATTGGGGATTCCCAGGAACGGGATGTTGCTGATGGACTCGAGCCCGCTACCAATACCCAGCGTTGGCAGGCCATCTGGCGATTGGGTGTCGGTCGTGAGGTTGATCGTGAGGGTGCCGAGGATATCCTGGCCGGCTATCGCATCCCGCAAGACGGAGTTGGGGTCGTTGATGAAGTTCTGGAAGCTGGGCGGGAACGGGCCAGTGCTCTGAGAGCTCGGCGCTATCGTGTCCAGTGCGATGTTGATCTCCGGGACATTATGCTCGCTGCCGTCGGGGGCTATGGGCTGGATCCCGACGCCGGGGGGATTGGGCCCCGGCGGAACCGGCGGAGGCGGAACCAACGCACTGAACGGCTGGAGGCCTGGATAGCCCGTGAACGGGACGAGGGGCGGGATGTTCGGTCCCCCCGGGGTCGGCGTGGAACCAGGGTCAGGCCCCTGCATCAGCACCGTCACTCCGTGCGGAATGCTCCCCATGCGCACGATGGTGGGCTTGTTTTGGGTAGCCTGGCTCCCGGGCACTTTCACAAAGAGCCCCGGCTCGATATGGAGCCCCTGGCCGGCCGTTTGCGAGTACCCTGTCGCCGTGGCCGGCCTGGGGTCGGCATCGCTGGTTCGTTGGAGGTAGTTCAGGCCGTACAGGCTGAGGTCGGCCTGGGTGTTGAATCCACGGTTCGGCACCACGCCCGGGATTACCTGGAAGTCGAAGCTGTCATTCGTCAGGTTGAGCTCCAGGAAGCGATGGATCGGACTGTTCTCCGGCGGCTGGTTGTTGTCAGGCCGCCAGATCGCGTTGAAGCCGGGCCCTTGCCAGCTGCCCACGAGCGGCGCCAGCGCTCCGAGCTGCAGCGCGGTTGCGATCGGCCCTTGCTGGAAACGAGGTGGTACGGGCACAGCCGTAGGACCGGCAGCCCCAGAGGCTCCGACCGGAGGATTTTTCGTTGTTCCCATGTTGATGCTCCTTGTCTCGAGAATTTCTTCGGCCTTCACGGCCTGCAAACCCAAATCCGATTTCTTCATCGCGAGGGAAAGTAGCAGGCCACCCGATCATGCTGGACGAGCACCGTACTTCCAATAGCGTGCTGCGACCGCATTCGCGGCCAGCCTTCGCAGATTTCCTGTGGACTAACGAGGTGGACATCGTTCGCAGGAGCCGTTTTCTGCCTTCTCGGCCTATCCTGGTGCCGAAGGTCTCGCGTTACAATCGCCGGCTTTGTAGGTTCTGTTGTAAGGGATGTCCTACGCAGGTCCGAGCAATCCCTTCACCATACTTTCCTGACGGAGCGATGCGTCGTCTGGCCTCGCTAAGCGCATGAAGACATGAGGAACGAGAGATAGGTCAATAAGTAGGAGCAGTCGATGGAATGCCGGAAAACTATCCAGGTGGATAGGAGTCTGTATCCAATTTGTTAGTTCGTTCGGGGATGCGACATAGGCTCCGGTTGCGGGACGCCTTCCTGGGAGTCGATGTCGTAGTGTACCTGCGGCTGAAGTCGACTCAGCGGTTTATAGAACCAGGCGAGCGGACCGGCCTTCAATCCTGGGGAGTTCCCCACAAAGCCCCCGGCTAAGCCGGGTATCTCGCCAATCCCGCCGGTCATCCGCTTTGAACCGTTATTACATGCCGATGAGCCACTCACCAAAAAATACTTGACATAAAAACTACATATGTAGTAGTAATGCATACATGAATAGGAGACAAGGCATGGCCACAACCAAACTGACCAGCCTGGAGCTTCGCATCATGGAGACGCTGTGGACCAATGGCCACGCCTCCATCCGCGAAATTCAGGAAGCCTTTCCGGAGAAAAACCGCCCGGCTTACACGACCATCCAGACGACGGTGTACCGCCTGGAAGGAAAAAACGCCGTGCGCCGGATCAGGAAGGTCGGCAACTTTCACATTTTCGAGGCAGCCGTTTCGCGCACGGCGGCGCATCGCAGGCTGCTCGACGACCTGCTGGCGTTGTTCGGCGGGCGCTCGCAGCCGGTCATGGCTCTGCTCATTGAATCCGGCCAACTCACGCTTGCCGATGTCAAGGAAGCCGAGAAGACTCTGCGCAAGCTGGAGCGAAAGGGCGAATCGCAATGATCCCGAAATCCTTGCCTGCGATGTGGGCCGCCATCGCACCAGCGCTGGGCAATCACCTAGCGGTAATGGAAAACCGGCCCTGATGCTCCAAGTCCTCTCTTCTGTTGGTAAGACCTGTGATCACGGCGCAACGGGCAGGTCCCGGAAAAAGCCGTAGTGGTAGAAAAAACTCTCCATTCTCTGATGTACCCGCCGATTTCGTCCGGTATAGTAGCGGGCGTAACGAAAGGCCCCGGTTCCAAGCAACGACATCTCCGAACAGAGGTCATGAACATGCAACCTGGCTTTCCCGCTTGCGCCTTGCGTCCCGTCCGCAATCTTTCGAGCCGGCTGCTGCTGGATGTGCAGCGTCGGCTATATCCGCTGTCCGCCACCCTGGTCATGCTTCTGCTGGGCGGCAGTTGGTCGGTCGCGAACGCGCAGAAAACTCCGTCGACCCCAATCACGCAATGCGGCACGCTCATTACTCAGCCTGGCATCTATGCTCTGACGCAATCGCTTCAGAGCAGCTCACTCACGGTCGATTGCATTCGGATCAAGTCGCCCGGCGTCAGCCTGAACCTTGCCGGCTTCAATCTGACCGGTCCTGGGGGGACGAATGTCACGGCAGCGGGAGTGCGATTTCTCGACACCGCCGCGGGTGTCCAGTTCGCCGGCGGCGGTTCCACCATTCAGGGATTCGGCGTCGGCATTCTGATTGCCGGATCGGGCGTCTCGCTGCTCGGCGGCTCCGGGCTCGTCGTCTCCGGCAATGCCCAACAGGGGATACTGGTAAGCAATGCCAGCAACGTTGTGATTGAAGAAGTGACCAGCGCCGGCAATGGCGCTGCCGGTCTGGAAGTGGCGCAATCGTCGGGAGTCATTGTGCAGAACCAATGCACGATGCAAGGCAATACAGGCTACGGACTGTGGGTGCATTCCTCCAGCGGCAACCAGTTTTTCGGGCCTTTCGCGTTTCAGAACAAATTGAGCGGAATCTACGTGGGAGAGTCCGCGTCAGGCCAGCCGCGTTCCGGCGATGCCAAAGCCTCAGCTCCCGCTCCTGCGTCCAGCCAACACAACGTCTTTCTCGGCAGTGGTGTGATCTCCAACACGGTTGACGGCATAATTATCGGCTCGGGAGACACGCTGAACTACATAGTGGGTACGCAGGGCCAGGAAAATGGCGGCACTGATGCTGTCGACCAGAATGGCGACTGCACCCATAACACCTGGACCCAGAACACGTTTCAGACCAGAAATCCCGCTTGCATTCAGTAGCAGATTGAGACGGCATTCCGGCGCAACACGCTCTCTACCGCCAGTTGCGCGCCACTCCGCCGCGCGCCCGGGCGTCCCCATTCTTCTCGCTATCAATGTCCTGCAAGTCTCCATTTATCTTGCACACAATCACTTACACCGTAAGGTGCAATTCATTTGACTTGCCGCCCGCACTGGAGGAAAACGCCGTACACGCAAGGCTCGGGCAATCGCATCGGCTCGAAGCTAAACGTAGTGGGGAGAATCCAGCCAAGGAGTGAGCGGTCATGGAAATCTCGCAGAAAAATCGCAAACGTCTCGAAGGAATTGCTTTTCTGACAAAGGTAGCGCTATCGGCAACCACTTTTCTGCTGTTGGTTGGCGCGGTCTCGCAGGCCCAGACCTTCACCGTGCTTTACCACTTCACCGGCAATGGATCGAACGGCGCTCCCTTCCAACCTTACAACGGCCTGGCCCTGTCGCCCGGCGGCAATCTCTATGGAACCACCTTGAAGGGCGGCACCTATGAAAATGGGACGGCCTTCGAGCTGAAGCACGCCGGATCGGCTTGGTTGCTAAACCTGCTTTACAACTTTCAGGGCGGCACGGATGGAGCGAGCCCAATTGCAGGTCTCGCCATTGCTTCCAACGGCGCTCTTTACGGCACGACGCCAACAGGAGGCGGTCTCCCGTGTGGCCTTGCCGGAGGATGCGGTACGGTTTACAGCCTCAGGCCTCCGGCTCGCGCCGTCGCCTCGGCGCAAACACCTTGGACAGAAACTGTGCTCTACCGCTTCCAGGGAGGCACAGACGGGGCGGCACCGCAATTCGGGCGCCTCGACATCGATTCCGATGGCAACCTCTACGGCACTACGCAATATGGCGGCGATGTGCAGGACTGCGGAAGCGCCGGTTGCGGCACCGTGTATGAGCTTTTACCGTTACCCGGCGGCGGATGGCTGGAGAGCGTCCTCCACCGCTTCGACGGAAGCAACAGTGAGGGATCGCAACCGCTGGGCGGGATCATCCACGACCAGTACAACGATCTCTACGGCGTGACTTCGGCGGGCAAGGAGACATTTTTCGACCTCCAGCCCGGCGGGGGTGGCTACTGGACGTTCTACCAGGTGGATCAGTTCACCAGCAACATTGGGTGTGATATCGATACCAGCCTGCTGCTGGATCCGAACACCTTCAATTTCTACGGCGTGGCACAGGGATGTGGGCCGAGTGGATCAGGCGCTGGCGGAGCGGTCTTCGTTTGGTTCTATGGTTTCGATCCGGGCTACAATTTCGGCCTCACCCGAGAGCCAACCACTGCGCCTGAGGGTCCGCTCATCGAGGACTCGGCAGGCAATCTTTATGGCGTCTCCTTCAATGGCGGCGCCCATGGACAGGGAGCCGTATATAAGCTGACGCCCACGCGTGACGGCTTCAGCTACAGCTCTCTGCACGACTTCACCGGCGGCACCGACGGCGCCGGTCCCGTGGGCAATTTAGTGATGGACGCCGACGGCAACCTCTACGGTGTGGCTAGCGGCGGTGGCTCGCAATTCGCCGGCGTGATCTTCGAAATCACCGGGAACTGAATCGGCGATTCTCGATCAGGTTCAAAGGGGGCGCGGATGCAGCCATAACATTCGCCCACAAACATTCTTCGGTCCCAACGTATGCGAGCGGCGGGGGAGTTTCTGCTCTCCTCCGCCGCTCATGTGAAGCGGCGACTTGGCGTGTCGGCGGTGCCGGGACCAGAGTGCCGTCATAAGCAAGCCGCCTAATCGTGATTGTGTACCTGCACCTTTAGGTCACGGCCACTATTGCAATCCCCATGGACGTGAAGCCGCTGCTATTGGTGCAAGTCGCAGTCAGTACATACGTCGCTTTCAGACTTCCTGCTGCAAATACCGCTGTGTTGACGCCGGTACTCTGAATCGCATTCACCGACCCGGTCGTCAGCCAAGTGCAATTTGCCACTTGACTGCCGTCGTCGAAACTGGCGGTGAACTGCTGTGTGTTGCCGCTAACGACGGCAACCGGCGAAGGTGAGATCGTTAGGTTTGGACTAGCAGCACTGGCTGATGCAACGCAGGCCAGAAGTGTCAGACAAAGTAGCGCTTTTTTCATCGTGCCCCTCCTTATTGATTGTTTCCACATCGACAGCTTTCTGGCCCCGGTTGCTGGCGATTATGCTTCGGTTTTGTTCTGAAAACAACACAATTTATTGAAAATTTAGCCCCTTACGGCTAGAAATATTGGCATATAGGTTTTATAGCGCTATTCGATAATATATAACTTTAGTGGTGCTAGCCGACTTCGCCACATTCACAGGCTTCATTGCCGGGTCACCTCGCCCATTTTGAGCCGAGGCATTCGCTCCTTGAGCACCGGAGTCGAGCTAACCATCCCAGCGATGCCGCAGTCGTCGTGGCTATTGAGGAATGGCGTCGCCCGTCGGCGCGCCCGTTTGGCAATCCCTCCCTGCTCGCGTACCATGGATGATCAGCCCTGCGCCAACAATCATGAGACCAGCTTTTGCCGGATGCTTCCTGCTCTTCCTTGCGCTAGGCGTGTCTGCAGCGCAGCAAACTCCCGCTAAGACGGCCGCTCCTCAGGCCAGCGGCGCTTCTCAGGCGACGCCTTCCACCGATGCCGGCCCACAGAGTCCCGGCAAAGACACGGCACAGGCCGGTCCCGCGCAGGCGCCCACGCCTCCGGACTATTCGCAGGAAGCCTACGTCGTCGAGCACTACAGGCAATCCATGCGCTTCGAGAACGACGGCACCGGCGTCGATACCACCGAAGCGCAAATCAAGATCGTCGGCGAAAGTGGTGTACAGGCGCTGGGCCAGCTCAAAGTGGGTTACAGTGCGCTCAGCGATAAGCTGGAGATCCCTTATGTGCGGGTGCGCAAGCCCGATGGAACGGTGATCGTCGCGCAAGAATCGGCGGTGCAGGACCTCACCTTTCCCGATGCGCCGGTGTACACCGACTACCACGAGAAGCACATCAGCGTTCCCGCGTTGCGTCCGGGCGATGTGCTGGAGTACAAGTTTGTCCGCACCATCGCCACTCCCTTAACCCCCGGACAATTCTGGACCAGCTATAACTTCTCCCAGCACGGCATCATTCTCGACGAGCAGTTGGAGATCAACGTCCCCAAAGACCGGCAGATCAAGCTGAAGAGCAAACCCGGTTACGATCCCAAGATCACCGAGGACGGCGACCGGCGCATTTATGTCTGGACTCGCACCCGCCTGAAGGATGAGGACGACGCCAAGAAAAAGAAGAAGAAGCCGGCTGAGGGCGAAACGCCCAGCGTCCAGCTCACCACCTTCAAAAGCTGGGAGGAGTTGGGCGCATGGTATGCCTCGCTGGAGCGCGATCGTCGCATTCCCGACGCCGCGGTGAAAGCCGAGGCCGACGCGCTGGTCAAGGGCAAGCCCGACGACATGGCGAAGGTGAAGGCGCTCTACGATTATGTCTCGCGCAACATTCGCTACGTTAGCCTGTCCTTCGGACTGGGACGCATTCAGCCGCACGCCGCCAGCGAAGTGCTCGCCAATGGCTACGGCGATTGCAAAGACAAGAACACCTTGCTGGCCGCGCTGCTCGATGCCGAAGGCTTTCACTCGACCTCGGTGCTGATCGGCTCCAGCATGAAGCTCGATCCCGAGATTCCGTCGCCCTCGCAGTTCGATCACGTCATCACGCGCGTCCCCGTCGACGGCAAGGAAATCTGGCTGGACAGCACTCCCGGCGTCGCGCCCTTCCGCATGCTCTCGTCGAATCTGCGTGACAAGCAGGCGCTGGCCATTCCTCCCGACGGCAACGCCGTGCTGGTGTGGACGCCAACCGATCTTCCCTTCCCCGCCTTCGATCGCACCGACCTCGTGGGCAGCGTCAACGACACCGGTCAGCTGACCGCGCATATCAGCACTGCGGCCCGCGGCGATGCTGAGATCATCCTCCGATTCGCCATGCGCCGCATCCCCAGCAATCACTGGAAGGACATCTTCGATTACATGCTGAAGCACTCCGGCATGAGCACCGCGGAGATCACCAACTTCAAAGCCATGGATCCCAGCGATACCGATAACCCGCTGACCGTGGACTTCGATATCACTGCGAATAACTACTTCGATTGGTCGGCGGCGGAGTCGAAGTTTCCTCTGCCGCTTGCCTCCATCCGCCTTCCCAAGGACGATGAGAACGACGACGAGGACACCGGCGCCTCGAAGGAACCGATCAAGCTGGGCGAGTTGCAAGACGACCAGGCGGATTTGAAGATTACTTTTCCGGCAAAGTACAAGGTGACGTCGCCGCTCGATGTCGATATGAAGCGCGACTATGCCCAGTATCACTCAAGCTACAAGTATGACGCCGGACAGTTCACCAGCCATCGCACGATGAAAGTGCTGGTCGCGGAAATTCCTCACGATCGCAGCGAAGACTATGCTGCCTTCCTCCGCGTAATGCGGGCCGATGAGTCGCAACAGATCGCGCTGCAAAATACGCAGGCCGGAGCCACCGGAGCCGGCGGCAGCGAGTCAGCCAGCGACCTGAACGACGCTGCCTTGCAGGCGCTCAGCAATCAACATTTCGACCTGGCCGTCGATCTGTTCCAGCGTGCGCTGAAGGCCGATCCTAAATACAAATCCGCATGGGGCAATCTCGGTCGCGCCTACCTGGCGCTGGGAAAGTATGACTTGGCGGTCGACGCCTTCCAAAAGCAGATTGCACTCAACGCCTACGACGACTTCGCCTATAACGGCCTCGGCATTGCCTATCAGGGGCAGAACAAGATTGACCTGGCCATCCAGCAGTTCCAGAAGCAGATCGAAGTGAATCCCCTGGACCAGGGTGCGCACGCTAATCTGGGCACGCTGTATGTGGACCAGAAGAGGTTTGCCGAGGCGATTCCGGAGTTGGAGAAAGCGGTCACCATCCAGCCGAAGAATCCGCTCTTACAGATATCGCTGGGCGAAGCGTATATCGCCACCAACCAGACCGACAAAGGCATGGCCGCCTTCGAGAAGGCCATCAGCATCTCGCCCAGTCCTCTTATATGGAACAACATCTCCTACGGGCTCACCCAGCAGAACGTCCAACTGGATCGGGCGGCCGAGTACGCTAATGCCGCCATCAATGCTCTCGAGACCCAATTGCGTGACGTGAACCTCGACAACCTGCGCATGCAGGAGCTCAGTGCCACGCAGTTGCTGTTCGCGGTGTGGGACACCAAGGGCTGGGTCGAGTTCAAGCGCGGCAATCAGGACACGGCGTTGCAATACATTCAGGCCGCGTGGCTGGCGGGCCGCACCGGCGACGAGGCTGAGCATCTGGGCGAGATTTCCGAGAAGCAAGGCAAGCGCGAGGAAGCCATTCACTACTACGCGCTCTCGCTGGCCGCGCCCGAACCCAGTTCGGAGGCGCCCACTCGGCTGACGAAGCTGGGCGTGAAAGACGTCACGCGCCGGGTCAACGATGCCCGCACCGAGCTACAGCAGCAAGGGATGGTTCCGCTCAACAAGCAGGACAAAGGTACGGCTGAATTCTATCTGTTGGTCTCGCCCAGCAAGGTAGAGCAGGTAAAGTTCCTCAAGGGCGATGACAACCTGAAGAGCTTCTCCGAAATCTTGCAGAAGACCGATGTAGGCATGAAGTTCCCTCCCGCCTCGCAAGGCCACGTGGTGCGCCGCGCGGTCGTCCGCTGCGGAAGCGAAAGCCCGGGACCCTGCACCCTGCAGTTGCTGCCCTCATCCCAGGTGCGCTCGCTGGAATAGAAGCGGAAGCTTTCGGGCCAGGCTGTGAGCATTCATGGACTTGGCCCACCCATGGAAATGAAAATCTGGGACGCGAATACCGCTTGGCGATGATTTTCTTATCTAAAGATTCCGTGCCTTCGTGGTGGATGATTTTCGACAGTGCGGTTCCTCTGTGTTGCGACAAACGCGTAGTTCGCCGATAGCGCTCGCACTCCGATACTCGCGTCCCGCCCTGCGGGACAACTCAGTTCAGCCCAGGACGCAGCCGCAGGCGGAGTCCTGGGTATGGCGAAAAAGAGAATGAGAGCCCCGTAGGGGCGGCATAGCTTCTTACACAGACTGTTTAGGTGGGAGTAATCTGCGGGTTCCGATATCTCAACTTGGTTAGCCGTTAGCTGACGGCTGACAGCTGACAGCTATTGCCAACTTGGGTTCCTCGCCACTTGGGCCTACAATCCGCAGTAGCACCCGTTCTAAACTTCTGAGTAGCTGGAGGCACACCGTGCCCAGTATTGCTGTTCTCGTCGTCATCGTCATCGTCGCTCTCTACATCATCAACTCGATCAAGATCCTGGCCGAGTATGAGCGCGGCGTCATTTTCCGTCTCGGCCGTCTGCTGGGAGTTCCGAAAGGTCCCGGCATCATACTCGTCTTCGCTCCTATCGATCGCATCGTGCGAGTTTCGCTGCGACAGGAAGCTCTGGAAGTTCCGCCGCAGGACATCATCACCCGCGACAACGTTACGCTGAAGGTCAACGCTGTCATCTTCCTGCGCGTTATCGATTCCAACAAAGCAGTGGTGGCGGTTTCCAATTACATGTACCAGACCTCGCAGTTTGCGCAGACCACTCTGCGCTCGGTGCTGGGCGAGGTCGATCTCGATGAGTTGCTGGCGCATCGCGAGAAGATCAACCTGCGGTTGCAGTCGATTCTCGATCAGCACACCGACCCCTGGGGCGTGAAGGTGACTAACGTCGAGGTGAAGCAGGTCGATCTGCCGGAGACCATGACCCGCGCCATGGCCAAGCAGGCCGAGGCGGAACGCGAGAAGCGCTCCAAGATCATCCACGCCGAGGGCGAGTATGCCGCCGCCCAGCGCCTGGTTGACGCAGCTCACCTGCTGGCCGGCGAGCCCACCAGCATCCAGTTGCGCTATCTGCAGACATTGACCGAGATCGGCGTGGAGAAGAACACGACCATTATCTTCCCCGTGCCGGTGGATCTGCTGGCCGGCCTGCACAGTCTGGTGCGAGGGGAGACGCCGAAGATGGCCGCGCTCCAATCGCCTGCTGACAAGCAATGACAAGGGCCCAAGGAAGTGAGAGCGGCGCAGTTTGGCTTCAGGTTGTGTTAGAGAGGGAGCGCATCGTCATTTCAAACTGCGTCACGCCCCAATGAGCGAGGTTACTTGTGCATACGATGGCATCTGACGATACCGAAATAACGCTAGGCGCAGGCAAGCTGCTGGGGCTGTTCTTTCTGCTGGCGGCAATCTGCGGCGTCTTCTTTTCCATCGGCTATTCGCTGGGCAAGAGCTCGGGCCGCGAACAGGCACTGAACGATCAGCCCGCGCAGGTGAACGCGGCCGAACCCTCATCCACGACTACCGCAAGCGCCGAAAACAAGCCTTCGGCAGCAGTTGCCGTCAAATCCGAAGCTCAGCCGGCATCCGAGGAAACCACTCCCGCGAATCAGCCCAGCAATCTGACCTTCTACAAGGCCGTGCAGCAGAACGACTCAACGCAAGCGGCGCCGGAAAAAGCCCAACCGTCCACCTCCGCAACTCCTGCTGCCGGCCCCAAAGTCGTAGAGGCGAGCGCGCCCGCCAAAACTGCCCCGGTGACAACCGCATCGGCAGCCACGGCTGCCCACGCCGCCCCCGAAGTTATCTCGCACACTTCGCCGGTGACCGGACCAGGAACGATCGTGGTGCAGATCGCCGCCGTCTCGCGCGAGGATGACGCCGTCGCCCTCGCTGGTGCTCTGCGCAAGAAGAACTACAACGTCTTCGTCGTGAACAATCCGGTCAACAATGACAAGTTCTACCACGTGCAGGTAGGACCGTTCGCGACGATGGCCGAGGCGGAAGCGATGAAAGCCAAGCTGGTGGGCGAGGGATACAACCCGATCATAAAAAGATAGCTGTCAGCCCTCAGCTTTCAGCTATCAGCTACACCTTCCCTGAAGTTTCATCCCGACCGAGGACTTCAAGCCCTTACCAAGTGTCATCCCGACCGAGGGCTTCAGCCCGAGCGGAGGGACCTGCTGTTGGTCGCGGGTCCAGGAAAGCGATGGACAGCGCCGGCCTCGCCCCGATCTCCACTGTTCTACCGCTTTCCCACTTCTCGCAATTCCCTCTCAACTGGCCGAGGCTCCATCACCGCCCCCGGCACCCTGGCTCGCTCCGCATACTCCATCGAAGGCACCGCAACCACCCGCGACTCGCCCGTAATCAACCGCGCTGCCCGCGAATAGGTCAGATAACTCCACGCCCACTGAAACATCACGATGATGCGGTTGCGGAACCCGATCAGAAAGAAGACGTGAATAAAGAGCCACGACAGCCATGCGAGGAAGCCGGAGATGTGCAGCTTGCCGAATTGCGCAATTGCGGCCGCGCGTCCAATCGTTGCCAGCGAACCTTTATCGTGATAATGAAACGTCTCTCGCGTATGTCCCGCAAGATCGGCTGC
The DNA here is from genome assembly GCA_049798495.1 of Candidatus Korobacteraceae bacterium. Classification (GTDB taxonomy): domain Bacteria; phylum Acidobacteriota; class Terriglobia; order Terriglobales; family Acidobacteriaceae; genus Bog-257. Next base: position 20,345 of record JBARGS010000453.1, read on the forward strand.
GACCTGCCGTCCGACGAACTTCCCCTGCTGCATCGCCACTGGCGCCACCCCCGGCAGCGGCTTACCTGCGGCATCCTTCGCGCTGGCCAGGTCGCCGATGACGAATACCTCGCGATGGCCGGGAATGCTAAGGTCAGGCTCAACAAAAACCCGCCCGGCGCGATCGGCCGGAACTCCCAGCGCGCGCCCCAGCGGTGAAGCCGAAACGCCGGCAGCCCACAACACCACTTCCGCCGGGAGCATCTCGTCGCCAATGCGAACTTCGCCGGAGCGGACGTCTGTGACCGGCGAGGAAGTGCGAACCTCGACGCCGAGATGTTGCAGTTGACAGACCGCGCTGCGACGCAGATCTTCGGGATACGAGCTTAGAATCGACGGCCCGGCCTCCACCAGCAGCACGCGAGTCTTTGCCGGCTCAATGTTGCGGAAATTTTCCGCCAGCGACCTGCGCGAGATCTCGGCCAGCGTTCCCGCCAACTCCACGCCGGTAGGTCCGGCGCCGACGACAATGAAATTCAGCGGCCGGTGCTTGCCGGTGAGCGCCGCCTCGCGCTCCGCCAGCTCATACGCCAGCAGAATGCGGCGGCGAATCTCCAGCGCGTCCTCAACTGTTTTCAATCCAGGCGCGAGCGGCTCCCACTCGTCATGTCCAAAGTAAGCGTGCGTGGCCCCGGCCGCGACGACCAGGTAATCGTACTTCACCTCGAAGCCGTGCAACTCGACGACGCGACGCTCCAAATCGAAAGCCGTCACTTCGCCCAGCAGCACTTCCACATTCTCGTGCCTGGCAAGAATCTCGCGTATGGGCGCGGCAATTTCCGCCGGTGAAATGCCGGCAGTCGCCACCTGATACAACAGCGGCTGAAAGGTGTGATGATTCTTGCGGTCGAGCACGGTGATCTGCACCGGCAACCGCGCCAGCGCTTCAGCGGCTTTCAAGCCACCAAATCCAGCTCCCACGATGACGATTTGCGGATGGGCTTTCGCATTCATGGCCGTACATCATGTGATGCCCCTGGCTCAGGCTAAGCTCCACGAAAATGCGGAGCACGCACTCGCGCCTCGCGATGAATGTGATGGAGATGTGAAACGGCGATGAGTCGTTCAGCTATGTTAGATTAACTATTGCCGTGGGCCCGTAGCTCAGTTGGTAGAGCAACGCACTTTTAATGCGTGGGTCGCAGGTTCGATTCCTGCCGGGCTCACCATGCAGCCGCTAGCTTTCCTTCTCCACATACACCGCCGTTCCATAGGCCAGAACTTCCGTCACTCCCTGCATCACCTCGGTCGCGTCGTAGCGCATGCCGATGACGGCATTCGCGCCGAGCTCGCCCGCATGTTGCAGCATCAGGTCGAAGGCGTGCTCGCGCGTCTTCTCACACAGGTTGGTCAGCAAAGTGATGTTGCCGCCGATGAGGGTCTGCAGTCCCGCGCCGATGGTCCCGACGATGGAGCGCGACCGCACGATGATGCCGCGCACCAGCCCCAGATTGCGCACGATCCGGTAGCCGTCGAGGGTAAAGGCCGTCGTAACCATATGATGTGGGACTGACGCAGTGAAGGGGGCATTCGGTGCAGTCGTGCTCATAGCGGACGCAGTCTAACACAGCGTGCGAGCATTGCACCCGCAATCATCCCGCCGGCTGGCGCACCCGTTCCAGGTTCACGTTCTGTCCGGGCGGCTCCGTCTTGCCTTGCCGCTCCAGCGAGTCCATTGTCGCCAGAACGGTGTCGATCACATGCTCGATGCCATGGTCGGAGTTCAGCATCAGGTGGTACAACCGCCGGCATGGCCATTCCGCGTTGAAGTACTTCCGCACAAATGCCGCACGCTCTTTATCGATGGTGTCCACCATCTCGGCAGCGTCTTTCTCGCTCATCTTCAGCTTCACCAGGCGGCGAATCTTCTTCTCCCGCGAGCCGTAGACGAAGACGTGAAAGGTATCAGGCCGCGCGCGCAGGATATACGGAGCGCCTCGTCCCACAATGACGCAGTTGCCCTCCTGCGCTTTCTTATCGATCACGCGGTGTGCGTGCTCCACCAGTTCGTCGGCGTCGAAGATCTTGTCGTCGGAAATCGGCAGCGAGCGCTCATAGCTTCCCCTCCAGAAAACTTTGGCCAGCCGATGCATCAGCGGATCGCAGCGCTCCTCGCGACGCCGTACCGCGCTTTCGTCTACCGCGGCCAGCTTGGCAATGTCGCACGTCAATTGCTGGTCCAGCAGCTGCCAGCCTTTACGGCGCGCCAACTCTGCCGCCACCAGGCTGCCGCCCGCGCCGTACTCCCGTTCCACGGTGATGATTCTGAACATCCCCACCCTCCACGCACCGCCGTGTCCAGATAATACTCCCTCCTCATACTGATGATGGGCTTTGAGGGTTCCGTTGCCTGCCCCGCGCAGCCGGACGCCCGGCAACGTCTGCCCCCCATGAACTCCGACGGCTGCGACCTTAGGCATTGGCGCGAATTAGCAGAATGTTAGCTCGGGGGCGTATCATCAGGGATGATCTCTACTTCGAAGTTACAAGCTCAATCCAACAAAACACCTTCCAAAGTGAAAGGCACCGTGCGATGCCACAAGTGCCAGCTGGTGTGTCGTGATGCGGAGCACTATCTCAGCCACACTTGCACTCCGAAGCAGCCCCGCGAATACGTCTCCCGATGGAACTAGAAGCCATCTCATAATTCGGGTTTTAAAAGGGCACAGCTTCAGCTGTGCCGTATCGTGCCGCGTAAAGCTAGGCTTTAGCCCCTGAGGGACCTCGCTTTTCATCGCTTCCGGCTTTTATGAGATAGGTTCTAGTTAGTTCGCCAGGAACACGGATGCAAAGGACCGCATCGCGTATGGCAGATGTGTGAGGGGTGACTATCCAGCGGCGCTTACTTTAGGAGAAGCGACGTCAATCGAAAAATCGATGACATACCTGACAGGATTCCTGCAGAAGACGCAAGGGGTTTCCTGGATTTCTTGCAGGCCTTCCTTGGGAACGCTCAAGGGAAAAGAGCGCAAGCATTCCGTGCAGGTCAGAACGATGAAAGGCACTCCGTGAGAGTCCTTTCCGTTTCGCGGTATCCAGACCGGAGCCGACATCCGGTGATGTGCAACTTCGCGAGCCGCCGTAGATTGAATCAACTCGGCGATGGTGCTCAACAGGTCTTGCGGATGATGCCGCCCTTTGGCGTGAAAAGCATCGGCGATGACTCCTCCTGGGACGCAGTCGCCAGACTCGTAGGCTCCGCTGGCTGCAATGACCGGAATCTCGGGAAAGCGGCGGCGAATCACGGACAAGAATTCGAATCCCGACATTTTCGGCATGTTGAGATCGGAAATAATGACGTTCGGGCTTACCCTCTTAAGTTGCAAAAGAGCATCGAATCCGTCCTCGGCAGTACTCACGTCATATCCTGACGC
>JBARGS010000454.1:0-10923 GCA_049798495.1 Candidatus Korobacteraceae bacterium
TCTCATAAATCGTTTTGAAAGGGCACGGCTTCAGCCGTGCCGTCCAAAGGCTCGAAAAAACTGGGCTTTAGCCCCTGCGGGAAGCCGCGGTTTACCGAGCTGGTTCATTATGAGATAGCTTCTAGCCAGTCTTTCGACTTCCTGATAGCGCGCACGAGTCGGGCTGTAGCGACACTGCCAGGGTGGCTGCGACACTCGTGAGCGCGGAGGCCTCATGCTACGCCGTCTTGTTCTCCTTCTTCTACTTGGTTCCGTGTGCGGATTCGCGCAGGGCAAGCCTCCCTTCACCTTCGAAGACATGATGCAGCTCAAGCGCGTCGGCGAGCCCATCGTCTCGCCCGACAGCAAGTGGGTGGCGTTCTCGGCGGTGGATGTGAATCTCGACCAGAACACGCGCACGCCGCATTTGTGGATCGTGCCCATCGGCGGCGGCGAGGCGCGGCGGCTCACGCCTGATACAGGGAAGGGCGAGGATCGCATCCGTGTCGCTCCTGACGGCAAACGTGTGCTGTTCGAAATGTCGCGCGAAGGCAGCTCGCAGATCTGGGTGCAGGACTTCGATGCTGAGAACGGAGCGCTCACCGGTGAGCCGCGCAAGGTGACCAGCATCTCGACCGAAGCTTCGGGCGGGCTGTGGTCACCGGACGGCAAGAGCATCCTGTTCCTATCGTCCGTCTGGCCCGATTGCAGCGACGATGCCTGCAACAAGCAGCGCGACGAGGAAATCGCCAAGTCGAAGGTGAAGGCCAAGATTTTCACGCAGCTGATGTTTCGCCACTGGAACCACTACTGGGATGGCAAGTACAGCCACCTGTTTGTGACTTCGGCCGACGGAGGAGTAGCGCGAGACCTGACGCCAGGCGCTCACGATGTGCCGCCGTTCAGCCTGGGGGGACAGGATCAGTATCAGTTTTCGCCAGATGGCAAGGAAGTCGCTTACACTAGCAATATCGACGAGGTGCAGGCGACTAGCACCAACAGCGACATCTTTGTTGTGCCGACAGCAGGGGGGACCCAGAAGAAGATCACGACGAATCCCGGCAGCGACAGCACGCCCCTATATTCGCCCGACGGCAAGTACATCGCGTATCGCTCGCAGTTGCGCGGTGGCTACGAGAGCGACCGCTTTCGCCTGATGCTCTATGAGCGCGCCACCGGCAAGATCACCGATGTGTCGCCCAACTTCGATCGCTGGGTCGATTCTATGGTGTGGGCGCCGGATTCGAAGACCATCTACTTCACCGCCGAGAATGAAGGCAACGCGCCGATTTACAGGATCGACGTAACGGCGCAAAATCCATGGCCCCAAGAGTTGGTCGCCGGATTCAACGACAGCCCCACACCGACACCCGACGGGAAGATGCTGGTCTTTGATCGCATGTCGGTGATGGCTCCGAACGAAATCTATAGCGCTCCGCTCGAATTCCCACAATGTAGGATGGCGGTGCCGCCCAACTCCTACAGTGTGGCAGATTGCCTGCTCTCCAAGGCGCAGCCGGTGACCGCCCTCAACGCACCCGTGCTGTCGCAAGTCGAGATGCAGCCGCTGGAGTCTTTCTGGTTTCCTGCGGCATTGAAAGAGAAAGTGCAGGGCTTCGTCGTCAAGCCCCCGAACTTCGATGCCGGCAAGAAGTATCCTGTGAAGTTCCTCATCCACGGTGGACCAGAGGGCGCGTGGGGTGACGACTGGTCGTATCGCTGGAACCCTGAGCTGTTCGCCGCCAATGGCTACGTCGTCGTGATGATCAACTTTCACGGCTCGACCGGCTACGGGCAGAAGTTCATCGACGCGATCAACGGCAGCTGGGGCGGGCCTCCGTATGAAGACCTGATGCTGGGCCTCGACTACGCCGAGAAGACCTATCCGTACATCGATAAGGACCGCGAGTGCGCGCTGGGCGCCAGCTACGGCGGCTACGCCATCAACTGGATTGAGGGCCACACCACGCGCTTCAAATGCCTGGTCTCGCACGACGGCATGTTCAACACCGAGGCGGCCTATGGGACAACGGAAGAGCTGTGGTTCAACGAGTGGGAGTTCAAGGGCACTCCGTGGACCAACCGCGAACTCTACCGCAAGTGGTCACCGGCGCTGTCTGCCACGAATTTCAAGACGCCGATCCTCGTCGTCCATGGGCAGCTCGACTACCGGCTGGATGTGTCGGAGGGATTCCAGTTGTTCACGACGGTGCAGCGGCTGAAGATTCCGTCGAAGATGCTTTACTTTCCCGACGAAGGCCACTGGGTGCTGAAGCCGCAGAACAGCCGGCTGTGGTACAAGACGGTGAACGAGTGGGTGGATGAGTGGACGAAGGGGAGGTAAAGGGGTCAACATTCAGACTATGTGGGATACCGCACCATGATGACGCCGCAGAAATTGTCTAGACGATATCGCAGTAGCTACTGGGTGGCGAAGCTGATCAACGGTCTTGGACTATTGTGCAGGTTGATAGGCTTTGTTGTTGCGGCGACGCTTTCCTACGGAGGCTTCGCGGGAGCACGGTACCATGATCAGTACAAGCCCGCCGTCATATGGGTGCGAGACAACATGAATCTAAGCATCCAAAACCAACGAGGAATTGTGGTTGGTTGTGCCCTTGTCGCAGCCGCCCTGATCCTTTTCCTGTGCTGGCTAGTGGGAACGTTCGTCTCAGCTGTCGGTCAGATGCTGAAAGCGGTATTAGATACGGCCGTAAATACCTCACCGTTTCTCTCGCCCGAGGAAAAGCAAAATGTAATCTGTTGAAAGCATCCTCGTTTATAAGCGCTGGGACGCGGAAGTAGTCGAAAATGGGCGGGCTAAACTAACCCAACTCGGCGAAGATCACTGACAAGTCCACAGCGATGGGGGAGTTTTCGACTGCGAACGAAGTGGTTTCGATCCAGCTTCCGGTGGAGCAGTCGTAGCCGCGGCGGGTTTGCGGGTCGACGACCCAGATGTGAAGAACGCCCATCTTGCGATAGTCGTCGAGTCGTTCTTGGTAGCGGGAGACGCGGTCTTCTGGGGAGAGGATTTCGATCACCGCCAGTGGCGGCCGCGTTGGCACCTGTTCCGTGGGTTCGCCGCGGGAAAACAGTGAGAGGTCGGCGATGCGAAAGCGCGTGGCTCCCACTCGCATTCGCAGCTCCACCATGGTGCTGATGTTCCATTCTTTATCATGGCTGCCGAACCAAATGGCCAGAGCCGTCTGCACTTTCGCGTGTTCGAGTTCGCCCAAATTCCTCTCCTGCAGTTCTCCGTCGACGTAATCGCAATCCGGGCTGTAGCTGCTGTGCAGGTACTCGTCAACCGTGAGTGGCCGCGTCGTTGTCGCCATAAATCTTCCCGCCAATGATGCATATTGTAGCGCTTGTGGCACACTTGAATCCGCGAAAATCTCTGCTGATCGGTTGGTGGGCATGGCGGACTGGTGGCAAGACTTCTTCGACGGTGACTATATCCGCATTTGGAGCGGCTTCTTTCCTGCTGAGAGGACGGCTGGTGAAGCGGATGGTCTCTGGCAGTTGCTTGGGCTGAAGGAAGGGAGCCGCGTGCTCGATGCGCCCTGCGGCTATGGACGCCTCTCGCGTCCGCTGGCAGAACGCGGCGCACTTGTGGTCGGCGTTGATCAGTCAGAAGCCTTGCTGAAGCACGCTGAGAGCGAGCGGGGAAGCCTGCCTGCCGAACGGCTGCGTTATTCGCGGCAGGACTTGCGCCAGCCTCTGCCGGAGAGCGGCTTCGACGCTGCGTTCAATGTGTTCTCCTCAATCGGCTACGGGACGGAAGACGATGACCTCGCCATCCTGCGCAACTTGCGCTCCGCGGTTCGTCCCGGCGGCCTGGTGCTGGTCGAGACGATGCATCGCGACCTGGTCATCGTTAACTTCATGCGGGGAGCAAAAACCACGCAACGCATGGCGGACGGGACTCTGGTGATCGAGGAACCGATATTCGACCCCATCGCCGGTCGGGTCGATCCTTGCTGGTACTGGTACGGGCCCAATGGGAGCGGTAAGAAGAGCGGGTCGTTGCGCGTGTACTCAGCGACCGAGTTGGTGGCTCTGATGCAGCGAGCAGGATTACGCTTCCGCTCAGCACACCGCGGCTGTTCGACCGAGCCGTTCAAAGCCGAAGCGCCGGAGATGGGAGGCAGGTTGGCAATTCTGGCCGAACGCGAATGAAGCAGAACCTGTGCGACGCGGTACTAGCCGGCCCGCTTGAAGTACTGGACGGCGCGCTCGTGGGCTTGGGCTTTCTCGCGCGAGGCGAACGTGCCAAGGTTGCGGCGCTTGCCGGTTTTTGCATCTTTCTTACGCGAGTACAAGCGGTATTCGCCGGATTTCAATTTGCGGATCATCGTTTCTCACCTCCTCAAAATTGGATGACGGATCTTTGAGGCAAGAGGCTTAACGCGCATCGCAACCTGCTGCGGGCTGCCCGATGGTATCCTGTTGATTATCCTCCTGGCGGCGAGGCTGTAACCCCTTCATGTCCAACCCAACGAATCCTGAATCTCAGCCCGACTCCGAAGCCACCGAGTCTTTCGGCGAGCTACTCTCTGAGTTCGAGCAGAGCCACTCGCACCGCATCGACGACGGCAGCCGGCAACTGGAAGGCACGGTCGTCACCGTGTCCGCCGAGTCGGCCTTCCTCGACATTGGCTACAAGACCGAAGGCATTCTGCCGCTGACGGCGTTCGAAGGTGGCGAGCCGCCAAAGCCCGGCGATAAGCTGGCCGTCACGGTGAAGGGGCGCGATCCTGAAGGCTATTACGAGCTCACGCGCTTCAAGGTTTCGCGGCCGACGGACTGGACGACGCTGGAGCGGGCGTTTGCCGAGAAGGCGACGATCGTCGGCACAGTGACCGGGGTGGTAAAGGGCGGGCTGAGTGTCGATGTTGGCGTGCGAGCTTTCATGCCGGCCTCGCGCAGCGGGGTTCGCGATGCGGCTGAGATGGAGAAGCTGGTGGAGCAGGAAATTCGCTGCCGCATCATCAAGCTCGACACGGCTGACGAGGACGTGGTGGTGGACCGACGCGTGATCGCCGAAGAGGAAGAGCGCTCCGCCAAGGATCGTAAATATTCGGAGTTGAAAGAGGGCGACGTTGTGACGGGAACGATTCGGTCGCTCGCGGACTATGGCGCGTTTGTCGAGATCGGCGGAGTAGACGGGTTACTGCATGTCTCCGACATTTCTTGGGGACGAGTGAACAAGCCCGCCGACGTGCTCACGGTTGGCCAGGAGATCGAGGCCAAGGTCCTCAAGATCGACGCCGAGAAGCAGCGAATTTCGCTGGGCATGAAGCAGCTGCAGCCACATCCCTGGAATGCGGTTGCCGAAAAGTATAAGAGCGGCGAGCGGGCGCGCGGCACGGTGACGCGCCTGGCCGATTTCGGCGCATTCGTCGAGTTGGAGCCGGGAATCGAGGGGCTGATTCATATCTCCGAGATGTCGTGGGCCAAGAAGGTACGGAAGCCAAGCGACTTCGTGAAGACCGGAGATACGGTTGAGGTGGTCATCCTTGGGGTGAACGCCGGCGAGCAGCGCATGTCGCTGGGACTGAAGCAGGCGCTCGGTGATCCATGGAGTGACGTGATGCAGCGCTTCCCCGTCGGATCAGCAATTGAAGGTCCGGTCACCAGCATCACCAAGTTCGGCGCGTTTGTCCAGCTTGCGGAAGGTGTCGAGGGCATGGTCCACGTGAGCGAGATCAGCGCCGAGAAGCGTATCAACCATCCGCAGGATGTGCTGAAGGTTGGGCAGGTGGTGAAGGCGCAGGTGATCGCGATCGATCCCGAGCGGCGGCTGATACGGCTGAGCATGAAGCAACTTGTGCCGACTAGCGTGGATGAATATATCGCCGAGCACAGCGCGGGCGATGTGGTGAGCGGGCGAATCATCGAGGAGTCGGGCGGGCAGGCGCAGGTGGAGCTGGGCGAGGGAATTCAGGCCAGCTGCCGAATCGTCGCCACAGCGCCGGCGCAGGTAGAGAGCAAGCCAGCAGGGAAGGCGGATCTATCTTCGTTGAGCTCGATGCTGCAGACGCGGTGGAAGGGCGGCGCAACCAAGGGAGCCGCTCCTCATCCGGAGCCGGTGCAGGCCGGGCAGATTCGCAGCTTCCGGATCGTCAGCCTGGAGCCAGAAGCCAAGAAGATTGAGGTGGAATTGGCTTAGTTCAAGATGAGTGGGGCCGCTTGTCCGCGGAGTGTGTAGCGAATCCCGTTTTTTTCATACCTTTTTCATCTTCCAACCGCTAGAATTTTCAAACACTCAACGCCACAGCCTTCTCAGGTAGAGTCTTCCCTAATGAGCACCGTGATTGCGGCCCTAAAGTCCTTCGAGCAGCACCTCGACGACAGTCCATTCACCAAAACGCAGCGCAAGGTTTGGATCTTGTCGGCCATGGGCGTGCTGCTGGATGGCTTTGATTTCTTCATTATTGGCGTGGCGCTGCCGCTGATCGCGCATGACTTCCACATGAACGCGGCCACCAAGGGATTGGTGGCTGTCGCGGCTGTAGCCGGAGCGTTCTTCGGTGCGTTGGTATTCGGGCAAGTCGCCGATCGCATGGGCCGCAAGGGAATGTTCCTGGTCGACATCATTTTGTTCGTCGTTTTTTCGGCCGCATCGGCTTCAGCCTGGAATCCCGCGTCGCTCATCGTCTTTCGCTTTCTACTGGGTATCGGGATCGGAGCTGACTATCCCATTGGCGTGTCGTACATCGCGGAGTGCGTTCCGACTCGTTTACGTGGCCGCCTGATCGTGGGAGCGTTTGCATTCCAAGCGCTGGGTTCGCTTCTTGGAGTGCTGGTCGGCCTGGCCATTCTGAAGCTCGATCCATCGCTCACTGCGTGGCGCTGGATGCTGGCTTTTGGCGTGATGCCGGCGGTTGCGGTGGTGCTGATGCGTGAGGGACTGCCCGAGAGCGTGCGCTGGCATCTGGCGCGCGGCAACTATGAGAAGGCTTCCCGCGCTGCCAGCCAATTGTTGGAGGCGAAGGTGACGTTGACTGCACAGAATTCTCCGCCCCCGGAACGCGGAATGTCGTTCGGCTCGCTGTTCAAGAAGCGCTATATTCGGCGCACGATTTTCGCTTCTGTGCCGTGGTTTCTCCAGGATATCTCGACCTACGGCATCGGTATCTTTACCCCGACCATTATGGCGGCGATGGCGCTGGGCGGCGGTGCAAGCTTCATCGCCAAGGATATGGGTGCGACGGAGGGAGCAGCGGCGGTCGACCTGCTCCTCATCGTCGGCTTCATGCTGGCCATTGTGCTGGTTCATCATGTCAGCCGGGTAACGCTGCAGATCGGCGGGTTCCTGGGGATGGCGCTGGGGCTGCTGATGGTCGCCGCGTCGTCGCTGATGCCGATGGCATCCGACCGTTATATGGGCATGATCTTTGGCGGCTTCATGGTGTTCAACACCTTCATGAACATGGGGCCGAATGCCACGACCTATCTGCTCTCCGGCGAAACTTTCCCCACTTCGATCCGTGCCACTGGGGCGGGGTTTGCAGCGTCGATGGCCAAGCTGGGAGCGGTGGTGGGCACCTTCTTTTTTCCGGTGCTGAAAGCCGAAATTGGAATTCCGGCGCTGCTGATCTCGCTCGCTGTGGCCAGCGCCCTCGCGGCCGCTGTTACCTACGGATTCCGCGTGGACACGCGTGCTTCGCTGGATGCGCAGCAAGCTGAGCACCTGGTGCCGGCGAAGCAGTATGCCGAGGCTGCGGCAGGCTAAGGGGGCAGAATGATGATCGAATGCTGAGTGCTGCCGGCTGATTCTCTGCGACTCAAGATTTTCCAAGCAAGTCCAGCTCGAGATCTCGCGGGGAGCTCGGCCTGTCGACACGAGCAGCAGGCCCCTCCTCTCGGAGGCTGTTGAATAGCGCGTCGGTGTCGACGCTATCCGGGGAATTCAGCCCCGTTCAACAGTGCCTTCGAAAATATGCTCGCTCCATTTTCAACCGCGCCGATGGGCGAGGAGATTGTCCAACCCATATCAGATCCTCCCAATTGCGAGGCGCTCGATCTCCTTTGAGCGTCTCGCCGTTATGAAATGCAAGCCAATCTCGATTCACTAAAACACTAGGAAGTTCTGAACCAAAGCCACACAGCATCAACCTGTGTGAAGCCGGGATCTACCCAGTTCCGGTCCCCCGAATGCGCTGGCAGTTTTTCGAACATCGACGTGGCCAGGACTCGACTTCTTCAGGGCAGCAGTGTAAACGTCACCGGCCTGTCGAAAGGAGAGCATCATTTTCAGTTTTGCATCCATCCCTGGATGCGCGTGACAGTCGAGGTGAAGTAAGTCCTGGCGAGCGGGTAAATAAACGCGAGCCATTAGCTAATAGTCAGAGGAAAGGCCCATACGGCTTGATTGCTCTGGTAACACATGCCCGGTGCCCATTCTTTTTGCAAACTACGCGAAAAGGGTGGGCACTAAGGGATGGTCGCCAGACTTAAACCTATAATCCGAATTGTTTACTATCATCGGTAGTAGCAGCAATCGTTTAGCCTTTTCGGCTTCACTAGGACGGTCCAACTTGGTATGGCCAATCTGAAAAAGCTTCTTCCTGTCGACCAGTTGCACTTTCTGTTTCAACTTGTTGAAGAGTCCTCACCGCCGGTATTTCCTCCGAGCGCCAATTTTGGGAAACAAAGGTAAGTTCCTTTAGGTAAACCTCTGCCGCATTTCTCGGATGAGAGATTGTCGGGTCGTTTGACTACAGCGAGATAGGTGATGGCACTAAAGTTGCTTAGCACAAAAGAGCAATCATCTGTGAATCAGGGCCCGCGGTTCGGAGTGATCTCACCACTCCACGGCTACACGTGTGCGTGTAAGCATCCACGACAAATTCGAGCAGGCAGTCAGAAAGGTGACCTGGCCATGAAGGCGCTCTCAAGAAATCTGTTGTTGTTTTCTACTGTTTCCATTTTGCTGCTAGCGGCCGCTATACCGTCGTTCGCGGTTACGCCTCCCGGACTGATTATCTCCGACGGCACGAATACAGTGACCATTGATCAGGGCGGCAACGTCACTTTCAGCAATGGCTGCGTCAACTGTTCCACGATCGTCATTTCGGCAAAGCCCGGGTCGCTAACCTGGGTAGGTACGATGGGCACGTTCTCATCCGTGCAGGTTAGTGGCACCAGCAAACCTATCCTGAGCGGCGCGCCCCAGGTCGATCTCTCCATTCATGTGTCGGCCACGACGGGGGGGGATTTGAACGCCATGTGGTCGGACGTGGGCTTCAATAATCCCGACATCATCAATCTTGATTTGACTGCCGGCGGCAACATTCATAACGGCACTGCCTCTTTTTCGGCTTTTGCAGATAACACCAACACGCCCTTCGGACAAGGGGTGTCAGGAGGCACGCTTGGTCCATTCCAGCCAATTCAATTCTCGGGCGAGGTAACTGGTCCCGGCCCCACCGCAGCCCCGTTTTCGATGACGGAGTCTGTAACCTTTAGTCTGAACGCCGGCGGTCAGGGCGGAGGCGATTTTTTCTTGCAAGCGCTGCCCGGGCCACTGAGTCTAGTCTGTCCTGGTGGCACCGGACAGGCGAACGCGCAGTATTCTTCCTCGCTCAACGCTAATGGCGGTGTGCCGCCCTATACATTCTCGATCCTCAGTGGTTTGCTTCCGGATGGTCTAAGTCTGGACGCTTCCGGCGGAGGGATTACCGGTACACCCAGTTCCGCCGGTACATCCGCATTTACCGCGCAGGTACAGGATTCCGACGATCCAAACAGCACTGCTTCCGTCCAGTGCAGCATAACCATCCAGCCACCAACGCAGTTATATGAGATCTCCGGCTATACCTATTCGGATAATAATGTTCCGCCGAACATGGTTTATGACAATCCCCCTGATAATTCGATCGGGGGCGTCAATATCAACCTTGCGGCGTGCTCCGATCCGACCACCAGCATAGCGTCGGCAACTACAAATGGTTCGGGATATTATCAGTTCCCCAATCTCACGGCGGGATGCTACCAGATCACTGCGCCTCCTACGGCCAACAGTGAAACCTCGGATACCGCGTCTACCCTGACTGCGAACATTGGGCCAAACTCCGACAATAATAATTTTGGCTATATCACGCCTGGCGAAATCTCCGGCTACACGTATCTGGATAACAATGAGAACCAGGCCTATGACGGTCCGGACAGACCGATACCGAGCGTCACGGTCACTCTGACCGACTGTAACGGTTTGCCGGTTCCCAATCAGCCGGCAGTTTCAACCAACGGCAGCGGTTACTACCAGTTCAGCAACTTGCCAGCGGGATGCTACAAAGTCTCGGCCCCTCCTACCGAGAACGGTGACGCCTCCGATACGCCGGGCACGATTATGGTGACCTTGCAGCCGGGGGGGACTTCCGACAACAACAACTTCGGCTATACACCTCCGGCGGTAACGGCCAGCTGCGTAGCTATCACCGCGGTGCAGGGAGTTGCGATCGCCCCGGTAACGATGACGGGCAGCGGAGGTGCGGGAGGACCGTACACCTTCACAGCCATGGGTCTGCCTCCGGGCGTGAACATCTCCAGCAGCGGAACCATCTCAGGTATGCCGACGGCGAGCGGTACCTATAACTACACAATCACCGTGACCGACTCGGCAGGGAATCAGGGCACAGTGCATTGCTCAGTGACCGTAGCTCCGCCAGTGAGCTCGACTTGCGTGAGCATCACGGCGGTGCAGGGAGTGGCGATCGCGCCGGTGACGATGACGGGCAGCGGCGGTGCGGGTGGACCGTACACCTTCACAGCTACCGGCCTGCCTCCGGGTGTAAGCATCTCGACCGGCGGCACCATCTCGGGTACACCAACGGCGAGCGGGACTTACAACTACACAATCACCGTGACCGACTCGGCAGGGAACCAGGGTACGGTGCACTGCTCGGTGACGGTAGCGCCGCCGGTGAGTTCGAC
>JBARGS010000455.1:0-7697 GCA_049798495.1 Candidatus Korobacteraceae bacterium
GACCGGGCTGGCTTCCTGGGCGACGCTGCGCCACGCCACGGTGCTCGTCAACGAGCGCTCCAGTGCCGAGGCCGGCGAGGGTGGCTTTGAATCGCTGGTAGTACAGCCGCCCCGAGGTTACGTCGAATGCGCCTAACTGCTCGAACACGTCTAACTGGCCGATCTCCTCTTGAAGCTTCCGCTCGTAGCTTAATGCCGAGAAGGCTGAGCGCCGCAGCCGATGGTGGCAACTAGGAACCTAATCATAAATGCACTCAATAACTTCTGGTTTAGCGGAATTTGGGGGATTGGGTGAGTGGGTCGCGAGCAAACTCGCCTGACCATCTCGGGGGTCCAAGCCGTTGCAGAACGGCCCCTAGTCGGCCCCCGCAACTCCGTAAGGCTATGGCTCCGCAAGTCTTATCGCGGCACAGAGGTTAACTAAAGCGCCGCGCTCTGCTCACGTCCCTCTTTTCTTTACTTCAGGAGGCCTTGCCAGGCCGTTTATTCTAGACTTCGCGATTGCAGAACTTTATTCAAACTGTTTGCGGAACTCCGCCAGTTGCTGCTTGAGTTCACCGACTTCTTTCTGCAAGGCAGCGACCGCTTCTTCCAAACGGCTGACGCGCTCATTATCAGCAGAGGAACTCGACGGCGAGACTATTCGCGCCAACGGCAGTTCTCCGGCCTCCATCTCGCCAGAAAGCAGATGTGCATAACGGAATTCCTTTGTACTCGGCTGCCTGGGCAACACCACTACCAGAGGAGGCTCGCGTTGCATCAGTTTCTGCAAACTGGATTGCACCGCATCCAGATCTTCAAAGCGGTGCATGCGCTCCGTCCGCCCGCGCAACTCTCCCGGCGTCTGAGGCCCACGCAACAGCAACACGCACAAAACAGCAGTCTCACCGCGCGAGAAGTTGAAGGTCTCCTGCAGACGATGTTCGTACTTGGTTACGCGGCTGTCGGCTCCGCTGGCCGGACCCGCCAGTCCGTGTTCGTGCAACCCATTCAACGCGTCCCGAACCGCGCCCTCTTCCAAATTCATGATCGGGTCGCGGTTATTCTTCTGGTTGCAGGCGTTGGCTAGCGCGTTCAGCGACAACGGATAATAGTCCGGCGTAGTGATGTCCTTCTCCACCAGAGCTCCCAACACGCGGGTCTCAATCTTGTTTAGTACGATGTTCATCAGCTTTGAATTGCTTCACCGAGCGGCTCTGGGAGCCAATCATAACTCAGCGCCTATTTCGTCGAGGAGTGACTTCAGGAATGGCTGCGCGAAAGTTGCGTCCGCCAACCCCGAAAGATCGCCTTTATTCGCTGCTGAGGGGCTGAGGGCAAGCTTCCGCCCTTATGTCGCTCTAAATGTCTCTCTAAACGCCGGCGAGGTACTTCGTGCTGGTCGCGAAACGAGGCGTATTCTCGATCACTTTCTGAACTCGCATTTTAGGGCCGTTCTGGCAAGCTCGGAACCCAGGCCGTTGGGCTGACCCACGCCGAACGGCAACTCGTGTTACCAAACATAGGGTACAAGCCGAAAGCGGGTGCGGAGGCAATAACCGGAGTAGCCGGGCAACTCCTGGCGAAGCAGCCTTTCTTCGCTGACCAGGCGCAAGACAAAGAAGACGATGCCTAGGGCCCAAACTGGCAATGCAATGTACGAGCCCAATGCTAAGGGCGTAAACAGCGATATCATAACGCAACCCAGGTAAAACGGGTGGCGGACGATGCCGTAAGGACCGGTAGATATAACGGTCTGTTCGGGCTCGACCTGGATCGTCTTCGAGGCGAAGCTATTGACCTTCATTGCCCAGAAGACCAGAACTACGCCGCCGAGAACCAGCGCCTGAGAAAGCAGGGCAAGCCAGAGGGGAACTCCGCCCAAATCGCGCGACCAGCCGAAGCGATAATCCAAGCCCGGAATCACCACCCCAACCACAGTGAGCGGCGTGAAAGCTCTTCGCAAAAGCTTCTGCTCCCTCAGCTTCTCTTTACGCTGCAAGCGCCGCATGAACAGCTCCGGATCATACTTATAAAGGTATAAGTAGGTAAGGATAGTGGGAACATAAGCTGCAGCTATATAGGCCCAACCCTCCCAGAATTTCAACGAGCCCGCGGGAATAAATAGCACGGCGATGACTAACGCGAGGTTGAGCGGGACAAGGAGCAGGAGTCGCGTTTTCGATATCATCTGCAGAAAAGCCTCGTCAAGCCATGGACTGACAGTTAAGGCCGTCATCTTTCGCCTGAGCATGAATCCGGCGCCAACTGGCTCCAGGTACATAATCCAATCACAGCCCAAAGGCAAGGTACGCAAGAGCAATCAACAATGCTGACGTCACAACCAGCGATTTCGCGTCACTGCTCCGAAGCGACGGGTCACAACTCTACTCCTGACGAAGCAGGTCAGCCGGATCGAGATGCAGAGCGCGGCGCACCGGGCCAGCTATAGAAAGCAAGCTAGTAACCAGCATCGTAAATACAACTGCAGCAAGTACAAATGGGTCCCGTGGCGATGCCTGGTAGACAACGGAAGAGAGTACCCGGCTCGTGGCGACCCCGAGCAGCAGCCCAATGACTGACCCGCTGGCGAGCAGAATCAGCATACGACCGAGCGCGGCCGAGAGAACCTGCTTCGCCTGTGCACCGAGAGCGACACGAATACTCAGTTCGCGGGTTCGCTTGCTGATGGTGTAGGAGGCGAGCCCGAAGGTACCGGTGATCGACAGCAGTAATCCGAAAGCACCGATCAGGCCAAGGGCGATTGTAGCCATCTGGGCGGGAAGGAGTTGGAGGGCAAGCTGGCTGCTCCAGTCGCCTGAGTCCATGATGGGAACAGCAGGGTCGAGGTCCCGAACCACTTTGCGAACCGCGGCCGCCATATCGGACGAGTCGCGCCGGCTCCGGATGACGAGAGATGTATTGTTGGTAACTGCTTCCTGCGAGATCGGCAAGAACTCTGAGGGGTGCGGCTCTTCACTGAGATCGGAGTATTTCCCATCTGCCACGATGCCCACGATCTGGATGGGCACGACCTGGAGTGAGTTCGAGACGTTTTTCATGGCGAGGTCCTTGAAATAGCGACCCACAGCCTGCTCTGTGTGAAAGAGGCGCCGGGCAAACTCCTGATTCACAATAGCAACCCGCGGTGTTTTCGCAGTGTCGGTAACACTTATATCGCGTCCCTCCAGCAAGGGTGTTCCAGCCGCAGTCAAATATCCAGGTGAGATGTCATAAGAGTAGCTGCTAAAGGCTATATTCGAGGATCTGAAATCGGTAGTTGGTTGAGAGAATACCGCAGTAGAAATGGCAGCGGAGAGGGGAGTGGCATTGGCGTAGCCTGCCGCTTCCACGCCCGGGAGCTGCGATACCTTCTCCAGGAGCTGGCGCTGAAAATGATCGGCGGCGGCGTTCGAATAGCCGCCCTGGCTCAGATCGAAATCGGTGAGCACAGCATTCTTCGGATTGAAGCCCAGGTTCATAGTCAGCGCTTTGCCCAGGCCACGCAACGAAACAAACGCCGCTGTGACGGTGACGAAGCAGAGCGCAATCTGGGCCGCCAGCAGGACATCGCGCAACGCCCAGCGGCGCCCGGCAGAAGATTGGCTTCCGCCGCCCTTGATGGCATCGTTGGGATCGGTCTTGAAGATCTGCCGCAGCGGCATCACGCCAAACAGGATGCCGGCGAGCACCGAGATCAGCAACGCCATCAAGATCAACGATGGCTGCGGCATCACGGAGATCCTCACTGGGACTGAGATGGGCGGACGCCAGGCAGACAGGCCGGTGAGGGCCATCCACGCCAAACCGCAGGCGCCTGCGCCACCGAGAATCGCAATCACAAGCGCCTCGACCAGCACCTGGCGGATTACGCGCCAACGGCTCGACCCAATGGCCATGCGGATGGCAATTTCGCGGGTGCGGTCCGCTGTACGCGCTGCGAACAGTCCGCCGAGATTGGCACAGGCGGCGAGCAGAACGATACCCGCCAGGCCCATCAGGCCAGCCAGAAAACCGCGCACCGCCCTGCCGCCATAGTCGCCCTCCAGTCCAGGGCGACTAATTTTGATTCCCAGCTTCTCTTCTTCCTTGGGGTACTGGCGCTTGATCTGGGCGGCGATGGCATTGAGGTTGGCTTGAACCTGGGACAGGGTGACCCCGTCCTTGATGCGCACGATTGGCGACACAACGCTAGCAACACGCAATTCAAGAAAGTCGACCCCTGACAGCGACGCTTCATTCGCCAGCGGGACGAAAATGTCGGGCTGCATATATCGTTCCGTCCCGTAGAAGCCTTCCGGGGTGACGCCGACAATGGTGTACGGATGATTGTTAACGCGGACCGTTTTTCCCACGACATTCGGGTCTGCGCCAAAATAACTCTTCCATGCGGGCCAGGAAAGCACGGCAGCTTGTGAGGCTCCGGGGTGGTCGTCGTCAGCGCGCTGCAGCAGACGGCCGAGGAACGGCTTGATGGTGATCACCTCGAAGTATTGCCCGCTTACGTAGTATCCCAAGACTGGCCGCGCAACCCCGTTTGCCTCCAGGGCAAAACGGCCTGGACCAAAAGCGGCAACAGCGGAAAACACCGAATTGTCATCACGCACGTCGCGCACTTCAGGATAGGAAAAGACCGGATAGCCCGAATCTGTCGAGAGTGCCATCACCCGGTCTGGGTGCGGCACATCCAGCGGTCGCAGGATCAAAGCCTGCAGTACGCCGAAAACGATGACGTTGGCGGCAATCCCGAGCGCCAGGATAAGGACAGCAGTGATGGCAAAGCCGGGTGAGCGGCGCATCTGGCGAACAGCAAATCTCAAATCCTGCAACAGGGTGTGCACATCGTCCTCCGTTGCCTCAGAGAATCATACAGCCCAAGTGCAACTGCAGAGCCACGCCGCCAACAGGGTAAATTTTTGCAATCAAAACGCTTCGGGACGCTCCGCGGACGATCCTCAGCCGAGCGATTGTCCAACTCTTGCGGAATGCGTCCATTATTGAACACTGGTGGCAGGCAAACGCTTCCTTGCCCGAGTTCGTAGCTCCGACCGAAATTCCGCGAAGCCAGCCCGTCACCGCGGCCCTGCTGCCGGTGCGCAGGCAAACCTCGCGTGCGACTGTTGATGTCAGGCGGTCATCGGTGGAGTGCTCCATCAGCTTTAACGTCTCATTTACCTTGCTGCCGGAAACCAAGTCGAGAAAGGGCGACTGCGACAACTGGATGGTCAGCGCCTGCTTTAGCGTAGCGTCGAAAACCGCGTCCCCGGTTTTGTTGTCAAAGTCGGCAACGACGATGGTGTCCTTGTTAGTCAGTTTGGGCTGGTTGTGGGAACGCCAGTACAGCTCGCCAGCCATTGCAAGGACTGCGAGCAACGCCGCCGCCACAGCCCATATCCAGAGTTGACGCGCTCGTGCTCGCTTTCCGCTCCTGACTTCTTCCAAGTCAGCGCCCATTTCCGCCGCTGACTGGTAGCGTCGCTCTCGGTCTTTTTCCAATGCCTTGTTGGTAACTAGTTCCAGCCCCGGCGGGAGTGTGGAATTCAGTTCGCGAACTGGGATCTGCGGCTCGTTGACGATCTCGGCCCCCGGATTCCTTTCATTTGCAAAATTGATGGCGGAGAGGGAGGGATTGAACCCCCGCACTCTAGTAAACGAGACGCGAATTTCTCTGCTACAGGTCGATGGCTGAGATGTTGAATCGAGAACCTGCTAACAAGAAATCCTGCTAATCCGGCTGCCCTCCGGCAGCCGGGCAGGTTAGCCCCCAAGCCGCTTAAGCGTTCGAGCGAAGAAGTCAAGTCTGCCTTCGCCCCGCATTCGGTTTGTGATCGCTTAGCATTCGCCTGAATGGGTTATTGAAACCGAACTGCCAATAGAGGCCTTGGAGAAAAGCGCTGCAAACCGCAGCGACAGTGCTCGGCGGCTATTTTCTCCGGTCCGGTTTGTTCGAGAAATTATACTTGCGCATGTAGCTCCTGCGTTTCTGCTTGAACCCGTCGCCGTACTGACCTTTCCTAACTCGGCAGTTGTCGCCGCAAACACGCTTCTTATTGTTTATGGCCATGAACCAATTTCCGCAAAGCTCTGGGCCCTTGCTGTAGGGCACCTCACAGCGACGGATGCGGTCAAGCAATCCTAAGGAAGCAAGGTCGAGCACGATCTGGATTGCGCCTACTTCGCCGATCGGAAGCTGCCCGGCAGTTTTCCACCGTTCGATTTCGAGCTTCGTCATTGTTGGCCGAACGTCGGGTAACCAGTGGACGCTGAATTGATAGAAGGCCGAAACGCTGGGTCGAAAGCGATACTGACGTAGAGCGTCATTGAGCTCGCCCTCTAAAATGCCTCGTCTTATCTCAACCTTCATGACGTCTGGCTCCTCCACGTTTGGTTGCGACCTCCACATCACGGCCAAGAGCCTGTGGCAGATATCGATAACTCTAAGCACGTAGCGCTGTTTCGGTATTCCGTCGGTGGCATTTAAGAATAGAGCCAACCGCTGTCCTCGTTCGTCAGCCAGCTTTTTGATCATGCGATTCATGGGTCGTCTCCCTCAGAATTCGTCAGTTAAGGATAACTTACGATAACATGATACTTTATGTAAAATTGTAAGTCTAATATTGTGAGGGCCCAGACCGGCGCCACTTTAGTCAAATCCCATTAAACAAAGGTTCGGAACTACGATGAATAACGTCTCGGAGACCCATCATGTCTGACGACACCACTTCGGACTACACCGTCGGCTACAAGAAGCCGGCGCGCCACACGCAGTTCAAACCCGGTAAGTCCGGCAACCCCAAGGGCCGACCCAGAAAGAACGCCACTCTGGAGGAGACTCTGACCAAGGAGTTGCTGGCCAGTATCTGCGTTGCCCAGGGAGGTAGGCGGCGCAGGACCTCCGTGCTCGGGGCCATCATCAAGCTCTTCATCCACGCGACGATGAAGGGCGACCTAAAGGCCGGTGCTTTGCTTTTAAACCGATTTGCCTCGTTGAAACAAACCGAGCTCGACAATCTGGCCGAATTGTTGCAGCAGTTTCGTACGCGCAATGCTCAGCTTGCGACCGATGAGTCCTAACCTCGACGTCGGGTTTCGACAGATTCCCGGCCGTGATGATGGCGACGCGATAACCCTCGCGTCGCCAGGATAAGCGCAATGGTTGAGCTCAACTTTGGGCCACGGACCGAACGCTTTGCCATGCGTCCGCCCGAGCAGGACTGTCCGATCAATATTCTGGAAGGAGCAGTCCGCAGCGGTAAGACCTGGTGCCTGCATTCCAAAATACTGTACTGCTCCGATTACAAGATCGGTGGCCGCAAGCTGTTGACCGGTGTCTCTAAGCAGAGCGTCTACAACAACGTTCTCACCGACCTGTTCGACCTGGTGGGACCGCGGCACTACAGCTATAACCGCAACACCGGGCAGCTCAAGCTCTGCGGGGCAGATTGGCTGGTCATCGGCGCCAAGGACGAGGGATCGGAACGCTACATTCGGGGTCTGACCGTGGGTGTTGCTATCTGTGACGAGGTCAGCCTCATGCCGCAGAGCTTCTTTCAGATGCTGCTCAGCCGCATGTCGCCTGAGGGCGCACGGTTGTACGGTACGACCAATCCCGATAGCCCCTACCACTGGCTCAAGGCGGAATACCTCGACAACCCGGAGCTGAGAGCCAAGAAGATTCTGTGGTCCAACCACTTCACCATGGCCGACAACCCGAATCT
>JBARGS010000456.1:0-2100 GCA_049798495.1 Candidatus Korobacteraceae bacterium
GCGTGAGTTCATTTCTGGAGAAGCGCAGCCCACATTGGAGCGGAAAGTAGTCGGCGTCAGTCACCTGTGAGCGCGCTGACCGTAGTGGGAAGCGAGACCGGAAACGGTGAGCTTCGGGGATACTCGCCCGTTATCCTCAGCAGCATGGATGCTTCTCTTGGTACAATTCCTCTCTTCGAGCAATATTGCTGGTCGAGCTCGACAGGATGCTGCGGCTGTCCCAGAAAACTGCCGGTTTTGCAAACAACACATCTACGAACGCGGGGCGCTTAGGATAAGGGCAAACCGCAGCGAACACAGGGAGAAAATGATGAGATTTGGTCTGCATTCCATAGTTGCAATCCTGATTGCAATATTGCTGTTACCGGGGCTGGCGCTGGCCCAGCAGCCGGCCTCACCCCCGTCGAACGATGCTTCCTCTCAGGCTGCCCCGTCATCCGAGCTCACACAGGAAGGCCCTATAGCGCCGGTGTTGAGCGGTCCTTATCCGGTCATGAGCAAGGCCGCCGAGGATCGCGCGCGCCAGCTGTTCCAGATGTTCAACCATGTGCAGACCAGCGAGTTTTGGGCTTCCCTGTCTGCAGGACTGAGAAAGCGCTCGGTCAGCGAAGCGAAGTATGCCGAGGGCACCAAGAAATTGCGCGAGCGCATGGGCAGCGAAACCAAGGTCATCAAGGAAGTCATTGTTCCGTTTGCTCTGTCCCCCGATACAATCTATACCCGGCTGTCGGAGTTCTCCGGCGTCAAGGTTCCAGTCATTACCGCCATTACCATTAATCAGCGCGGACAGGTGGACTCCTTCAGCGTGGGCCCGGAATATCCCATCGCTGAGGGTCGCTTCGCCGGTTACACCGACGCCACCAAACTGCACCTCCCCTTCGGCACCGAGTGGCTGGTTTATCAGGGTGGACGCAGGCCTTTTGACAATCTTTATGCTGGTTCCGACGAATTGCGCTTCGCCATGGATTTCGTCTACACCAAGGACGGGCGCATGTTCTCCGGCGCGGGCGGTTACGGCAGCAAGCCCAGCGACTACTATTGCTTTGGCCAGCCTATCCTGGCTCCGGCCGATGGAACTGTGGTCAAGGCAGAAGCCGGCTACAACGATAATGATCCGGGCAAGCCGAGCGGCGACGCCCCCGATGGCAACGTGGTCGAGGTTTCCTTCGGCGATGGCGAGCTTGTGATGATGAACCACCTCAAGCAAAACAGCCTCAAGGTGAAGATTGGCGACAAGGTGAAGCAAGGCGACGTGCTGGCCCAATGCGGCAACAGCGGCGCGTCCCCGGCTCCCCACCTGCACTTCGAACTGCAGAAGGGCGGCGGCGTATTAGTGCCGGCGCAGTTTAATGACTACATCTCCGACGGCAAACCGGTGGTAGTCGGTGAACCCACGAAGGGCGAGTTCGTGAAGAACGGCAATCCTGCAACCGGCGCGTCCACAACACCCGCAGCCAAGCCGGCTGGCGACGCCAAGAAGAACGCTGCCAGCAAGCCGGCGACCGATGCCAAAAAGTAAGTAATAAGGTATTCCGTGGGCGCGCTGCGAGTTCCGGCAGGCGCGCCCTTCTTGCCGGGTGAGCGCCTCGTTTGAAAATCGAAAGCCCGCAGTCGAAACTCATGCCCATCCAGCCCGAGGTCTACGAAACCAGCCTGCGGGTCCGCTATGCGGAGACCGACCAGATGGGCGTCGTCTATCACTCCAACTACATCATCTGGTTCGAGGTGGGACGGGTCGAGATGTTACGCCAGCTCGGCTTCACCTACAGCGAGATGGAAAAGCAGGATGGAACGCACTTCCCGGTGGTGGATATACGCTGCCGGTTTAAGGCTCCCGCTCGCTACGACGAAATCATCGCCGTCCGCACCCAGCTGCTGAATGCCCGCGATTCCCTGCTGCACTTCGCCTACGAAGTCGTGCGCACCGCCGACGGCGTTCTGCTCGCCGAGGGCGAAACCATCCACATTGTCGTCGACGATCAATTCAAGCGTATTCCGCTGCCGGAGAAGTACCTCGCTTCGTTCCGCAGGGCAGCTGGAAAAGACAGCCCGTTGACGTGAGTCGAACGGGATGAAACGGTTCCCGAGTGCTGCACCGCG
>JBARGS010000457.1:0-14914 GCA_049798495.1 Candidatus Korobacteraceae bacterium
GATCTGGCTGCCGTCGGTCGGAAGATTCGTCGCCGTCACCGACAGACCGCTGGTCCCAATGGAAGCGATGTCGTGCGCCCCAGCGCTGTGACCCAGCCACAGTTGATACGACGTCGCACCCGTCTCGTGGGTCCAGGTAAACGTTGCCGAACTGCCCGTCAGTGTAGAGTTCTTCGGTGGCGAGGTGATCTGCGCCACCGCAGGCGTCACCGTTAGCGTGCCGTTCACAAAAGTGAAGGTGTAGTTCTGGGCCGACAGCGTGCCTCGGGCTGCAATGATGGGATAAGTTCCCACCGGCGGGTTCTGGGGGGCGGTCGTAGTCAGGCTCGGCGACCCGCTGAGCACACCCTGCCCGTCGCCATTCACGAATCCGCTGTAGCTCGCGGTGAATGTCGGCAGCTGGCTGCCTTCGGTGATGGTTGCATTGTTGGCCGTCACTGTCAGCACCGCAGGATTCACGGTGAAGGTGTCGTTCACCGGTGGCGCGGGTAGCCACTGGCTGTTACCCGCCTGGTTCGCCTGTACCGTCACCGATCCTGCTCCCGTGATCGTCAACGCGTTGCCGCTCACCGTAGCTGGTCCCGAGATCACGGTATAGCTCACCGGCAGCCCTGAGGACGCGGTCGCGGTCAGCGTGATCGGCGGCACCCCGTACGTCTGCGTCCCTGGATTGGGGAACGTAATGGTCTGCTGCTGTTGTTGCGAGACGCCCGTGCCCGTCATGCTTACTGTTTGCTGGCTCGACGCGTTGTTCAGCGCGTTGTCCGTCAGCGTTACCGTGCCGTTCAGCACCCCAGTCGTCGTCGGCGAGAACGCCGCCGCGATCGCGCAAGCAGTACCGGCACTCAGTTGCGAACTCCCGCTGCAATCGCTTCCTCCCGACGGCTGCTGCTGATAGTTCGCCGTGATTGCCAGACTGCTCACCGTCAGCTGCTGATTGCCAACATTCGATACTTGCAAGGTCTGCGCCGGGCTCGTGTTGCCCACCGGCACATTACCGAAGTTCAGCTGTGCTGCCTGCACTCGATTGACTTCGTACACGTTGCTGCTGTCGGAGACATACAGGTCTCCGGCGGCGTCCACTGTCACTCCGTGCGGCCCTGTCAAACCCGTCACCGAAATCACGGATTGCGACTCACCCCCTGGTGCAACCTTCACAATCTGTGCATGGCCCGTGTCCGCCACGTACACGGTTCCGGATGCGTCCACTGCCGCGGCCTGCGGCCTCAGGTAACCGCTTCCCATCGGGATCGGCGTACCGCCGCCCACCGGATACTCGCTCACCTGGTTATCGCTGGAGACGTACACATTGCCCGCCGCGTCCACCGCGACTCCGTGCGGATTCGTCAGGCCCGTGGCGATTGTCTCCGGCGTTCCCGATCCGCCTGGCACCTCGATCACCGTCCCTGTGCCACTGTCGGCCACGTAGAGATTCCCGTTGCCGTCCTCCGCAATTCCCTGCGCCAGTCCCAGGCCGGCGATCTGTACCGTCTGCAAGTCCGCGGCATTCAGCGTCCCGTTCTCATTCGGCACCATAACCACGCCGCTGCTCTCGGCAACGTACAGGTTCCCGGCCCCGTCAAGCGTCACTGAAGTCGGCGCGCTCAAATGGCTGACCGTCACGGTCTGGACGTCGGTACCCGCCGCAAACTTCACTACCTGCCCGTTCGCTTTGTCTGCCACGTACACGTTGCCGGCGCCATCCACTGCGGAACCATAGGTCGTCGCGTTGGTGATCGTCCCCAGCGTGGTCTGCGTCCCGGGATCGATCGTCACTGCGGGCGACTCCCCCATCCCGCTCAGGTACCAGGTCATCAGCGGCAAATTGCTGCCCTGGGCAAACAGCGTGACTGCTCCGGATCGCGAGCCTGGCGCGGCGGGCGTGAACTCGACCATCACATTGCAGCTCTGCCCGGCCATGTATGGAATTCCCACGTGGCACGTGCTGCTGCCCCCGTCCTGGAAGTCCAGATTGGGCGCTCCCATGGTGAGAATGTTGATCGCCGTCAGCTGTGCATTGTTGGAGAACGTGTAGGTCAAGGTCTGCACCGGCGCCGGCGTTCCCACGTTTACCGGCCCGAAGCCATCGTCCGAACTCAGCAGCGTCACGGTGATTGCCGGCGAGGTGGATCCCAGGTAGTTGCTATCTCCCGAATACACCGCCGTAATGCTGTTCGGTCCCAGGCTGAGCACTGAGCCTTGCAACAGCATGCTGGCCGATGCGTCCGCGCCATCGATCGCCGTCAGCGTCCCTGTGCCCAGTTGCGTGTTGCCCAGCATGAAGGTTACGGTGCCCGTCGGCGCTCCTGATGAACCGGACACGCTCACCGTCGCCGTCAGGGTCGTGGACTGCGTCGGATAAAGACTGCTCTGTCCGGACAGCAGCACGGTCGTGCTGGCTTCCAACAGCGACGGCCAGTCGATACCTGACTCTTTGCCGTCAGTAGTGTCCGTCCAATAGGGAGACTGCAAGATGTAGTCGCCATTCGCGGGGTTCTGGTAGACGAACGGAACGGTCGTGGCGTAGTTGTGCGCAGGCCAGCTTTGCACCCGGTCACCACTGGGTACGAACATCACGTTGCCCCAGTAGCGCGTGGCTAGCGGCGCGGGATCGCCCATGTAGTAAGTCATTCCGTCGGTGCCCTGACCTCCGTTGTCGCCGGTGGGCTGGCGGCACAATGCGTTGTCCAGAATCCAGAGATTGTGGGTATAAGACTGCGGCGGTGGCCAGCCCCAGCTTTGCAGAGAGTTGAAGTAGAACGCCTCTCCGCAGGTCGACTGGTCTTGCATCAGCACTGTGTTGTGCTGGATTACGGCGTCAGTCTGGTTGGGACCGACGGAGAACGCCCAATGATGCGAGCCGTCGTTGGCCGTGCTCATCAGCAGAAGGTTGTCGTAAATTTTCCAGCGCTTGGCTTCGCCCGGATTGGTGCAGTTGGGATAGCCATCCTGTGCGTTGCACAACTCGTCGTAGGAGATCATGCTCCAGCCGGCATCGACGTTGGTAAGAAGATTGTTTTCAAAGGTGATGTCATCGACCACGGCAAGATTGCCGCTCTGGCTGGTCCGGACGGTGAGATCGACGGAAAAACCCAACTGGCCGCTGACCCAGGTGTTCTCCAGCGTGTTGCCGGAGATGAGTACACGCTGTGCGCTCTTGAGTTCCAGATTGTCCTTTTCCACCCAAATGTTATTAGGCGGCACAGTGATGCCGACCTGGTCCCACGATAAAGGCTTGTAGAAGTGGTTATTGCGAATCTCGATGTCGGATGGAACGTAGGGGTTGTAGTAGTCGCCCGCTCCGCCAAACATGACATCTTCGGTGGTGGCCGAAAGATAGTTGTTCACGATCTTGATCGGTCCAGGGGTCCAGTAAGCCAGAATTGCCTGCGAGTCGGAGGTGCTCTGGTGAATGTCGGAAATGTAGCTGTCGATGATCGCGAAGTTGGTGCCGTTGGCGGTCACGCCCTGCCGTGTATCCTGCGTGGGGGATCCATGAATGTAGCTGCGATCGATCGTTATCGAGTCAGCTAATTGTCCGCCGACGGAGGTGGGTGGGTCGATTAGGAACCAGCTGAAGCAGTTTACCGGCGGATTGTTCTGTAGATCGCAGCCCTGGTTCGAAGTGGTGGTGATCTCAAGCCCTACCAACCTGTAATGGTTTGCCCCCGGATTAATGGTGATTGCTGGACTCACGTTGGGCGTCACGATCTTCGCCATGTTGGGAGCGTCGGATGGACTTACCCTTGAACCTGCGGGAGGCAAATTGGCAAGGCCGGAACTCTCAATGTAAATCCAGAGGTTGTTGGGATTCGCCTTAGCCGGCAAAGTGAAATTGCCCGAATACGTTGAGCCATTGCTCAAGATGATAGTGTCGCCGGGCTGCGCAACATTCAGCACCAGCTGCAAGTTGGGACTGGAAGTGACGTGCCATGTCTTTCCGGTTGGTGGATTCCAGGTGGTATCGATGTAGACGCGAGGGAGTTCCGGAACCGGCTCTTGAGCCGCCGCCAAACCAGGAAGCAGCACGGCGACCAGGGAGAACGCGATCGCCAAGGTTTGAAGGACTCGAATAAAGGACCGCCGGGAGACGATTCGGGAGCAAGCCATCTAACTCTCCTGCTGGCGCCAGAACATAAAGTGAAACTCGTGACGAACAGCTCCGCGAGTTCCCCCCTGCTCCCTGAATATTCGGTTGATCCCTACCCCACAAGGGCTAAGTACACCTATCGCGTACGAAGGTAACGAGTAGTGATTACTTCAGTAACCAACCAGGAAAAGGCGGTTGATGAGTGGTTAACTAATTGGAATTCTGTTGTTTACGGCGAAGATAGCTGAGGAAGTCACATCAATTTTTGGTAAGGAAACATCGGTTTCAGTAAAAAAGGCGGCCCCTGAGGGAGGCCGCCTAACCGAAGTGGAACAGTCTAGAACACCAGCTTGCCTTGGAACTGAATAATTCGTCCTGAAGGCAATCCGGCGAAGAAGGCACCATAGGGTCCGGTTGGGGGAGCCGTAGTGGTGGTGGTCTGGCCGAAGGTGCTGTCAGCCAGGTTGCTGTCCGGGTTGGTGAAGTTGGGATGGTTGAAGATGTTGTAGAAGTTCGCGCCAACACCTAACGCGAACCTCTCCGTCAGCTTGAAGTTCTTGTTGATGGTGAAGTCGGAATCGAAGAATCCCGGCCCGCGGAACTGATTGCGTGTCTGGTTGGGGAAGCTTGTGGTTGCCGTAACGAACGCCGACGGATTCAGGCACTGGCTGAAGCCGTTGCTGCACCCACCCTGAGCGACGACTCCCGGTACGATCCCGGCAATGTTGTTGCCGACGCTCGGCGTCCAGTTGGCGATGAAGGAGTTGCCATCCAGGATGGTGGTTGGCAATCCCGTACGGGCGAAGAAGTTTTGCGAGAGAGTCCAGCCGCCCAGTGCGCCGTTTACGTACTTGTTGCTGAACTTAAACGGTGTCTGCCAAACGTAGCTGGCGCTGAAGTAGCTGCGGATGTCGTAGTCGGCGTTGCCGTAGTTATTGCAAGCCAGACATGCGGGGTTGATCTGATAGTCGAGCGAAGTGTTGACATTGTACGGCGCTTGGGCGACGCCGCTGTTGGAGACTTCGTCCATCGCATGGCTCCAGGTGTAGCTGGCCTGGACGGTGAAGCCGTAGGTCAAGCGCTGACTGAAGCTGGCGGTCAGACCGTTATAGTTGGAAATCGCACTGGTGCCGAACTGCTGCACGTTGGCGAAGATCGCCGAGCTCGTGCAAGCCGCATTGCCGCAGCCTGTCGGCGGGGTCACGGGGAACGGCGGAATGTTGAAGCCCGACGTGTTGTCATTCATGAAGGCATTCAGACCCTGGTTGTAGACCGGAACGTGAACGCCGTGATTGCCAACGTATCCCAACGACAGAGAGCTCTTATCTCCAATTGCCTGCTGGATTCCAAAGCTCCACTGCTCGTAATAAGGAGTATGGAAGGTGCCGACCTGGTTGTTGAAGGTGGGCGTCCTGAAGGCGCTTCCCAACTGCGCCTTAAGACTGTTGTAGGTTGCGCCGCCGGCAAATCCCGACATGATCGCCGAGGCGGATTGCTGACCCTGCACATACGGACCTGAGGCGCTGGTGTCGCCCCAAGGCACGCCGGTGCTGTATACCGTGACTACATTGGGCAGGTTCAACATGAACTGGTCGCCGATGACTCCGGCAAGGGCATCGTAGAAGATACCGAAGCCGCCACGAACAACGGTTCGATCGCTGCCACCCGGGGACCACGCAAATCCCACGCGTGGCGACCAATTCAACGCGTCGGTCGCACGGTAGATCTGATGGCGATTGGCCTCGATCATCTGGCTATAAGGCGTATCGGGAGTGATCTGTCCGTTCGCCAGCATGGTGCTGAAGTCGCCCGTCAGCAATGCGGCGCAATTGGTCTGGCAGACCGGGTTGGAGTTGTGTTCCGCGCGCAGAGCCAAGGTGAGTTTCAGGCTCTTGTTGACCCGCCACTCATCCTGCGCATAAACGCCGAGCCCCCACAGCGCGACCGGTTCGCTGGTCTGCGAGGGGAAGCGCTGACGGGTTTGCAGAGCGAGACCGTTGTAGAAGTCGGTCTGGCCGCCATCACCGTTACCGGAGATGTCGCCCAGCAGGACTTCGGGATTGTTGAGCACGCTGAAGGTATAGTCGCTGACATCGTAACGGCGGAAGTTCGCTCCGAACTTGAACGCATGCGCGCCCCGCGTCCAGGAGAAGTCGTCGACCAGCTGGTACTGGGTGACGTTACGTCCTTGCGGGAAGTTGAACGCGTTGTTGGTGATGCCGTTCGGTTGTCCCAGGTTAAACCCCGTCGAAATGATCGAGTAGGGGAAGGAACCTGGATCGTTCTGAGTGAACAGCGCCCGGTAGTAGCTGCCGGCGTAGACGAACTGGTTGGTGGCATTGGGACTGAATACGTGATTCCACTGCCCCTGGCCGTCATAAGCCGGCTGGTAACTGGCGGAGCTGAGGGCGCTGCTGAACGGGTCGGCCAGTGTCGCCTGGGTGCCGTGATCCATACGCACGCGCCAGAAGGCATGGTCTTTGTCGGAGAAGTTTACATCCACTCGTCCGCTGATGATGTACTCCGTGCCCGGCAACGCAGGATTCGCCTGGTAGGTGGAGAAGCAATTGTTGTTCGAGGCGAATGCCGAGTTGATTGTCCCCAGGACTCCCCCGCAACTACCTGCAATATAGTTGGTGCCGTTGTACCCAGGGGCTGAACTGTAGAGGTTGAAGAGTCTTTGATAAAGTCCAACCTCGTTCGGCGCAGTCGCTGACAGGTTAGTCAGGGTCTGACTGATGAAGGTCGGTGATGGCACATAGACGGGTGTGGTGGAAGGTACGATGTAGCGGATACCTTCGTTGTCGGCGAAGAAGAAGACTTTGTCCTTCTTGATCGGACCGCCGATAGAAGCCGCCCACTCGTTATTGTTGGCAAAGGGACGCGGGGTCCCGTTCAGGTTATTGAACCAGTCGTTAGCATCCATGGAGCTACCGGTCCACCAGTATTCGACATTGCCGTGATACTGGTTGGTGCCCGACTTGGTGACGTAGGAAACCTGAGCGCCAGCTTGCTGGCCGTACTGGCCAGAGTAAGCGTTGTTGACTACCGTCGCTTCCTGAATGTCGTTCTTGCCCAGAGTCAGGTTGGTAGCACCGGAGTTGTTCAGGTTCAAGTAAGGATCCATGTCGTTCTCGCCATTCACCGTAAACAGGTTCGAGGTGGCGGGAAGACCATAGCTACTGAAGTTGCCATAACCGCCGCCGGTGTTCATCGAGACTCCAGGCGCGGTTTGGGCGACGTAGGTAATGTCATTGCCACCGTTCGGCTGGTTGGCAATCATGGTTTGGTTGAAGTTGGTGGACAGGTCGGCATTGTCGGCCTGAACCAGCGGAGCGGCGGAGGTGACCTCCACGGTTTGCGTGCTGGCACCCACCGCCATCTTTACGTCGTCGATGGCGGCTTGTCCGACGTTAACGCTGACCGTGGCGTCGGCTTTGCTAAAGCCCGGCGCGGTTACGCTAACGGTATAGCTACCCGGGCGTAACAACGAGAAGCGATAGCCTCCGTTGGCGTTAGTTGTTGTGTTGCGGGTTTCGCCCGTGCCGTTGCTCTTCAAAGCCACCGCGGCATTAGGCACGACCGCTCCACTGGGGTCCGTCACCGTCCCGGTAAGGTCGCCGGAAACCAACGACTGCGCCATCAACAGCGGCGTCATCGCTGAAGCGATTACCAGAACGGCGAGAAGAATTCCGATCTCCAGTTTTCTCACTGTTGTTCTCCTACTGTTCAACTGCGAACATTGGGCAAGCAATGCTTACGGGACTCCGCCATCCATCTGCTTGCGTACCCGGGCATGTAGGAGCACGTGCTTCTCCCTTCAGCACGATTTGCAATCGGCAAGGATGTCGCGCTTTGGTATAAGGGTGGACAGGGTAGAAACAGGGTTGAGTTACAGTTTTTCCGGTTCGCACAAGCTCACGCACAAATCGAAATAGATTCTGAGCTGACTATTCCTAGTCATTTCGAGCGGTACGAAGTATTTCGAGCGGTACGAGCTGCGTCTGCGTGTCTTTATTGACGTCCTGTTGCCACGCTTGCGCATGCTTTGTAAACGTGCGGCTTTCGAGACACAGGAACCGAACCCCGCATTTCGCCGGAGGAGCGAGAATCTCTGTAGTCGAGCGGCGTGGGCGCGGCATATCTTAGCCCAGCTCGCGGCCGGAGGCGGAGTGCTGGGTTAAGCAATAAATGAGCCCAAGCCGCTAAGGACCGCAGCCCTTCTCCCAGGAGTGCTGGCTCTCAAGTTGGAAGATTAAGAGGAAGAGTCGAGGCTCTTAGCCCCGAAACTTATGATTAAGTCATGGTCAGCGAAGTCTAGTGTGAAGCTAGATCCAGCTGAGATCCGCAACGTCATTGCACGGCGTTAGAGATCGCATCATCAGCAAGTTCGGCGAGCACATGCCGGTAGTTTGGACCTATGGGATATCTTGAGCCATTCACTAAGACGACGGAGAGGGTCTTTGCGGTAATGGATATGGTTTTTTCCAGATGGATCCTGTTAATAATGATTGAGCGGTGAATTCGCAGGAAAACGTGCGGGTCTAGCTTCGCCAGAAAGGAATGCAAAGGTTCACGCAGGAGAAAATGCCCACTAAGGGTATGAATGGTGACGCACTTTCGCGCGGCTACGATCGACAAAATGGTGTCGGCCCGCAGCTCGATAAGCTGACCACCTTGCTCGACAACGATCCTTGACCTATACGAGGACACCGGACCCGACGCCGCGATGTATCGGTCAACCAGGTAGAGAAGCTCCTTGGCCTTCTTATCGTAGATACGTGTCAGCGCGTGATTCAAACATTTGCGGACGGCATCCGGAGTTAAGGGAGTAGGAAGAATGCTGTGAAGGGGTGCTCTTACCATAGGCCCCATGAAGGCCTGCAGTTCGATCACCACCGGCAGAAAAGCGTTTGGGACATTGCGGTGTGTCCAATCAGCCGGAAGCAGTTCAGCGCGCACAATCAGGAGCTCGGGAGCGAGTTCTTCCAAAACCAGTTCGCATTGCGCCCAAGAGACGGTTTCCCCAACCAATCGCAGGAGGGGATCCTGATCGAGGAACGACCTTAGCTGTGTTCGAGTGTCACCATCGGGGTCGCACAGGACCACCCTTATGCCGCCCAACGTGGCAGGTGACGGCTGCACTAACATTGAGGTTGCCATTTCTACTGTAGCTCCTCTGAGCTATGTCAATGCTGATGCCCATTCTACGGCCCTGACAACGCATTTCCGGACAACCGCATTCATGATTGCGTCACCTGGTGGGCCGGTTTGCCTCGATAGCTCCGCACATCTTCGTCAACTCCGAACATAGCTATACAGCTACAGTCATTAGACAATCGAGTCACTCGAATGTACCGTAAGCAGAGGGACATAGTTCCGCTGCTAAACCCTGAATACGAGGTGTTGGTCACGTTGCATCACGAATACCTATTTTTGGCTGGTGGCGCGGTTGCGGCGCTGGATGAATTTTTCTCTAAGAAGTGCGCGCAATGAGTTGCGCATTGCGGTTTTCTGTCCGCTGCCGGACACGGAGAACACCGCGATCACCGAGGCCCGGCGATTCGCTCTCCCTGTCCCTAGCCAGCCAGCGCTGTGACAATTTTGTATAGTAGTAGAAAGCCCCCAAAACAGCGGGGCCATGAACCCTGCGAATGCTCTACTTCGATCATATCGGTTACGCAGTGGAGAGCATTGCGGAGTACGTAGAAAGCTTCCTGCTCCCACTTTTTCCCGGCTCCCAGGTCGGGGAAACGGTGGAAGATCCGTTGCAAGGCGTGCGGGTCGCATTCGTGGACTTCCCTGGCCACGGCCGGGTTGAACTGATCGAGCCGGCGGCGCCGGACAGCCCGGTCCGCAAGATTCTCAAGGCCAAGCGCGGTGGTCTCTATCATCTTTGTTACTCCGTGGAGGACATGGAGCAGGAGATCCAGCGATTTCGCGAGAAGGGTTGTCTGGTTATCAGCCCTCCTAAGCCGGCGGTAGCTTTCGGGGGAAGGCGCGTGGCCTTTCTGTACACGCCCCAGCGCGACATCGTTGAATTCGTGGAACAGGCGAAATAAACCGGAGAAGTGGATGTCCACCAGACCTCAGACGCCGTTATTTACGCAGATGATCGAGTTGATCAGTGCGAAGAACCCCATGCAGCGGAAAAGTATCGATCGCTTTCTAAGCCGGCAGGGGACGGCTTACTTCGAAACCGCGGAGGAGATGGTCTCCAACCTGACCAGCTCATTCCTGGTGGATCAGCGCAACTGGAGCGATGCGGCTGAAGCCTACAACCGTCTCTGCAAGCACACCGTTTGGGAGCAGGTGCAATTTCAGAAAACCGGGCTCTATCCGCGTGCCAACGCCAGCGAAGCCAATGCGGAGGTCTACAGTCAGCCCGAGGTAATGCAGTCCTACATGGTCGGCCTGATGTTGTCGTACCTGCTGTGGCCGAATCACGTCCGCATCATGGATCTTTACCGCAGCGAACTTCGCCGCCAGCGCCCCAAGTCGTACTGCGAGGTGGGGATTGGTCACGGATTGTTCGTGGTTGAGCAGATGAGGGCCTGGCCGGGAGTTCCGCTGACCCTGGTGGACATCAGCGAAACGTCGATCAATCTGGCCAAACGGATCCTGCAGACATTTGGGCTCGATCCTAATCAGCCAAAGATCATCAACGGCGATTTCAACACAGTCGACTTGCCAGAACACAGCTTTGATCTCCTGGTCATGGGCGAGATCTTGGAGCATGTCGATGATGCCCCAACCTTCCTTCGCCGCGGCCGGCAATTGCTGGCCAACGATGGCCGCATGTTTCTGACGACCTGTGCGAATTGTCCCGCGACCGACCATGTGTATCACTTCCACAATGTGGATGAGATCCACGAGATGATCGAAGAGGCCGGGCTGACCATTGGGCGCGAGTTGAAGCTGCCCGCCGAGGAGGTTCCGGAAGAGCGCTGGGAATCGTCGCGCGTGACCGTTAACTACGCGGCATGGGTCTTCCCGCAGGAGCGCGCGGCGGAATGAGCAGTTCCCAACTTTCCGGTGCACTGCAACGGCTTCGCAGGGAATGGAGCTACACCGCGTATGCGGCGGCCGCGAACGCCGTCGAAGCAGCGGGCGAGGAGTTGCCGGAGTACAAGGTCGCGTGGCTGCGAGACATCACAGTCGAGCCTCTGATCCCGGTCGTAAAGGCAGAAATTGCCCTTACCGGCGCCAGACCACAGATCTATGTCGGGGGCTTTGACGCGATCGCCAGCGAGGTTCTTGATCCGGCCAGTGCCCTGTATCAGTTCAAACCAGATCTCATTTTCTTGACCCACTGGCTCGAGGCGCTGAATTTCCACCTCGCGCGACGTTTCATCTCCTTGTCGCCAGCGGAGGTGGAAGCTGCCAGCACCACGATTCTGGAAGACATCGAGCGGCACCTCGCCGCGGCGCGCAAGTTCACGAACGCGACCATCCTGATCAATAACTTCCCGCTTCCCGACTTTACGACGCTCGGCATTCTGGACGCCAACAGCAAGCAATCACAGTCGGAAATGATTCAGCGTCTGAACGGTGGGCTAAAGGAGATTGCCGGCAGAGTACCGGATGTTTTGATTGTCGATTTCCTCCAGCTTTTCGCACATATCGGAAGCGCTCAGGGATTTTCCGCTCGCGACTGGCACATGAGCCGTACGCCTTTCAGCCGTCACGCGCTGGTGCCAATCGGACAGGAGTACGGCAAGTTTATCCGCGCCCTGCGCGGCAAGAGCCGCAAGTGCCTGGTGCTCGACTGTGACAATACGTTGTGGGGTGGCATTCTCGGCGAAGACGGACTTGATGGCATCAAGCTGGGCGCAACCCATCCTGGTTCCTGGTACGTTGAGTTCCAGCAGGAGATCCTTAACCTTCACGATCGCGGCGTGATTCTTGCCTTGTGTAGCAAGAACAACGAGGAGGACGTTCTGGAAGCTCTGCGGCGGCATCCGTCGCAGGTCCTTCGCGAAGAGCATTTCGCCTGCCACCAGATCAATTGGGACGACAAGGTGACGAACCTGCGCCGCATTGCGCAGCAACTCAACATCGGCTTGGACAGCCTGGTCTTCGTGGATGACAATCCGCTGGAATGCGGCTTCGTTCGCGAACAATTGCCGGAGGTGGAAGTAATCGAACTCCCCAATGATCCTTCGGCGTTTCGCACGGCGTTGCTGGCGCGCGGCCTTTTCGAGACGCTGACAATTTCGCGGGAAGATCGCGAGCGTACCCGGATGTATCGCGCCGACTCGGAACGCCAGAAGATCATGCAGGATGCGGGATCGCTCGAAGACTATCTCGCGAAGCTGCAACTGGTGGCGCACATCGATGTCCCCGATCGATCAACCCTGGCGCGGGTGGCACAACTTACCCAGAAAACGAATCAGTTCAACCTAACCACGATTCGTTACACCGCGGGGCAGATCCAGTCTTTGACGGATGGCGCGGACAGCGACGTCTTTTACATTCGACTGTCGGACCGGGTCGCCGATCTCGGAATCATCGGCGCAGGCATCCTGCGTTACCATGACGACACGGCGATGGTTGACACCTTACTGATGAGCTGCCGGGCTTTGGGCCGGGGGGTGGAGAATGCGCTGGCGGCCTTCCTGGTTAACGCCGCGCAGGCCAACGGCTGTTCCCGTCTAGTGGCCCACTATGAAGCGACGCGCAAGAATATGCAGGTCGCGGAATTTTATGGGAAGGTTGGATTTCAGTGCCTCCGCACTGACGAAGCCGGCAGCGACTGGAAGCGACGGCTCGGCAAGCAAGCCGCTCCCTTTCCGCATTGGATGAAAGTTATCATCAGCGAAGCGGCGCTTCGCGCGAAGCGCACTTCGGCAGCCGCGTCCTGATCCATGTCGCGTACCTTTTTCGCAGAATTGATCTGGAGATTTGATGAACGATAGCAACGGCAGCAACGACGACAAGCTCAAGCAGGTGATGGCGGACGTGTTCGGAGTACCGGCCGACTCCATCAACAACTCTTCCACGCTCGACAGCATTGAGCGCTGGGACTCCACCGGGCATCTGAACCTGGTATTGGCGCTGGAAGAACAGTTCGATGTGCGCTTCAGCGAAGATCAGATGGCCGAGGCCACCAGCTACCCGCTCCTGAAACGTGCGCTCGAGGACCTCGGTGTCCGCTTCTGATCGGCCGGGCACAACCGGGTCGAAGCTCTCTTCCCCTCCTTTCTCTTTGCGCAAAGCTACTCCCGAGGATGTGCGTGGCATCGCTGCTCTCCTGAAGCCGTATGAATACGCCGACGGATCGAGTGAAGAGGCTGTGCGAAAGCTTTATGAGTGGCAGTTCGCCAGCAATCCAATTGGAGCCGGCGAGGCGCTGGTCGCCGTCGATGTCGAGGGCAAAATCGTTGGACATGAAGGTTTCGTACCGATGCGCCTCGTGCGCCAAGGCCGTACCGTTGCCGCGGCGCTCCCGGGCAAACTGGTTGTGCATGAACGCTTTCGCAAGAGCATGTTGTTTCTTCGATTGGAGTCGCGCTTCCTGGCTTCGTATCAAGCATCGGGGATCGAGTTTCTCTATTGCACGGCGCGCAATGATCTGAAGGCTCACTATGCGCTGGGCTTTCGCTCCATCGGAACCATTGGTGTTCTCGCCCGGCCTTACCGCTTGGGCGCCATTGCGCGACGGGCGCTGGGATCGTTTGCTCCCCTGGCTTCCGTTGTGCGATTGCCGGCGGAGTGGGCGCTGCGCCGGTCGTGGACTTTTGCCGGCGGCAAGATCGCCGTGCAACAGGCATCGAGGTTTTCGGAAGAGCTCGAACCATTTCTGACGAGGACGCAACGCTGCTTCGAATTCGCGGCGGAGCGCAGGGTTCAAGTGTTGAACTGGCGCTTCGGGTTTGCTCCTCGCGGTTATGTGCTATTCGTGGCCCGCGACCAGGGAGAGCCGGTCGGCTACATTGTGTTGCGCGACATGCCGATGGGTGAGTTCCGAACTCTGGCTGTAGTCGACCTGTTCCATGATCCTCGCCGGTCGGAGGTTGGTGCGGCCCTGCTGCGGGCAGCTCATCGTACGGCGGTTGCTCTCGGAGTTGAACTTGCCAGCTGCTTGATCTCGCCGGGCAGCCCGCTCTATCCCGTCGTGCGCCGCGCGGGATTTCTGCGCACTCCGGAGTCGTTCGAGTTGATGGTGCACCAGCCCAAGGGATCAACTCCACTGGACAACAGCGATTTTGCATCGTGGCATGTAACGTGGTTTGATCATGATTACGTCTAGTCCGGGTCGTAGTGAATGAAGACATTTCTCTTCAGTATCGATTTCGAGGAGTTCGTTGCCGCCAATCCTCAGCGCAACTTTCGATGCACCGCCATGTCGGAATTATTGGAGAGCTACCTCCAACTGCTTCGCCGCCGCCAGATGCAGGCCACGTTCTTCGTGGTGGGATCGGTGGCCAGAAAGTATCCTGAGCTCATTCGCCGCGTTGTGGACGAAGGTCACGAGGTGGGCTGCCATACCGACACGCATGATGCCTTGGACCGTCTCACGCCCGAAACGTTTCGCGCCAACCTTGAACGCAACGTCGAAAGTCTAGCTGCAGCGGGGGCATCTTCTGTGGTGGGATTTCGCGCTCCCATCTTCTCGCTCACGCCGGCAACGCAATGGGCTTATGGCGTGCTGAAATCGCTTGGCTTTCATTATTCCAGTTCAGTGCTGGCGGCCAAGAATCCGCTGTATGGCTGGCCGGAGTTTGGCACGGAGATCCGTCGCCTGGAAGGCATCACGGAAATTCCGGTAACGCTTCACCAGATTGGGCCTCTGCGTGTTCCGATCTTCGGCGGAACGTACTT
>JBARGS010000458.1:0-11209 GCA_049798495.1 Candidatus Korobacteraceae bacterium
CGATAGTTCCTCCCACTCATTCCAACGCCAGGACTGAGTGGGGCACCCCTGATTGGGATTCACGCTGAAAGGGAGGGCCACCCGGCGAGACCAAACCCGGTATACCCTGCACATTTTCTTACATGTAAGACAATTGATGAAAATCTTACTTTACTTACTCTTTGCTAAAGTAAGTAAAATTATACCTGGGTACTATGGGAAGCTCCTTTCGACCCGCCGGGTGCGGGTGCCCCACACATTCGCGCCTTTCGAATGTGTGGGAGACCTGAATTGTTTGGAGCATTCCACTGCGAGTGGCCATTACGACCGTTCCTCCCACTCATTCCAACGCCAGGAATGAGTGGGGCACCCGGCCATAGGCCTTTTCATCAATTTTCAGCGCCCGCCTCATGAGCGGCTCCGCCTCCACCAGCCGATTCGTGGCGCGCAGCAACTGGGCCAGGTTGTTGAGGTCGATTGCCACATCGGGATGGTCGGGGCCATAGGCTTTCTCATCAATCGCCAGCGCCCGCCTCATCAGCGGCTCCGCCTCCGCCACCCGATTCGTGGCATACAGCAAGCCGGCCAGATTGTTGAGGTCTCTTGCGACATCGGGATGGTCGGGGCCATAGCTCTTCTCATCGATTTCCAGCGCCCGCCTCAGCAGTGGCTCCGCCTCCCCCAGCCGATGCGTGGCCTGCAGCAACTGGGCCAGGTTGTTGAGGCGTATCGCCACATTAGGATGGTCCGGCCCCAGCGCCTTCTGATCAATTTCCAGCGCCCGCCTCATCAGCGGCTCCGCCTCCGCCAGCCGATTCGTCGCCTTCAGCAGCTGGGCCAGATTGTTGAGGCTGGTCGCGACCTTGGGATGATCCTGCCCGTATGCCTTCTCGAAGATCTCTATGACCCGCTTCATCAGCGGCTCCGCCTCCCCCAGCCGATTCGTGGCCTTCAGCAACAGTGCCAGATTGTTGATGTCGGTTGCCACTTCAGGATGGTTGGGGCCGTAGGCTTTCTCATCGATCTCCAGCGCCCGCCTCTTCAGTGGCTCCGCCTCGCCCAGCCGATTCGTGTCCTGTAGCAACGCGGCCAGATTGATGAGGCGTATCGCCACCTTGGGAT
The DNA here is from genome assembly GCA_049798495.1 of Candidatus Korobacteraceae bacterium. Classification (GTDB taxonomy): domain Bacteria; phylum Acidobacteriota; class Terriglobia; order Terriglobales; family Acidobacteriaceae; genus Bog-257. The sequence continues at coordinate 1,102 of JBARGS010000458.1, forward strand.
GGTCCAGTCCCAGCGCCTTCTCAGTAATTATCAGCGCCCGCCGATAGAGAGGCTCCGCCTCGGAATATCGCGCTCGTTCCTTCAGATAGACCCCCGCCTGATTCAGGAGTCGCGCAGCTTCGGGCATCGACAAGTCGTACTCCTCGACCAGCCCTGCGCAAACCTGCGCGCTCGGCGTCAGCCGCTCGCACTTGGGCCAGGTTGAAAACTCAACACGAGGAAATACGGCATTCACCGCCCGAACTGCCTGCTCTGCGCACTGCTTCCGCTCCTCGGCACTCATTCGTGCCTTAAGCACGACCTGCACTGTGCGGTGCACCGCCAGCAGCTTCTTCTCCGGATTGCGCTCCACCAACGAATACTTCAGCGTAGCCCCAATCGCTCCATTCCACTTCAGCTCATCGGCTGCCGCGGCGCTCAGCTCTACGCTAAACTCCGCTGCCCCTTCCGTGAAGATCTCCTCGGGAATTTCATCAGGCGGAAGAAATGCCATCGCCTGCAACAGCTCAGCCGACGCCGGATTGAGCTTCCGTAGCTTTTCGAAGGAGATCACGAGTGTTTTAGAGACGGAGACATGGTCGGAATGTTCCGGGTCAAGTCCGCCGCGCCTGTCCAACAGTTCCCCGGAGCGTCTCCGCAGTAGCGTCAAATAATCCTGCAGCCCGCAACTCGTCTCCTCGATGTACGCTCCCGCCTGGTCCAGCGCGAGCGGCAAACCTTGCACCTCGTCGGAGATCTCGCGAGCTAACGTAGCCTGTTGCGGGTCGGTATCCGATAAGCCCGCACCTGCCGCCAGCCGGTTCGCCCTTCGCAGAAGCAGCAGAGCTCCCTGATCGCGCTGCATGGGAGACAATCTGTGTCGCGCAACCGTTCCCGTCGGCTGCATCTGGGTCGTGACTACGACATGATGTCCGCCGGGACCAGCCTTGCCCGTCAGGTCGCGGACAATTCCGTAGTCCTCCACGTTGTCGAGCACCACCAGCCAACGCTCCTGCTCATCGAGCCAGCGCTTGACCGCGTCCAGCACCAGGCTCTGCTCCTTCGCCTCCCGCTCGGGCAATTCCAACCGCCCGGCCAACTGCGTCAGATCGGCAAACAGCGTCTCCAGACTTTCCGCTCTCACCCACAGCACCGCCGGATACTCGTTGCGATGACGGTGTGCGTACTGCGCTGCCGTCTGTGTCTTGCCCACCCCGCCCATGCCAGTCAAGGCAGCGATGCCGCGCTCTTCCAGGCTGGCCTTCACTCCATCCAGCGCTTCTTCCCGTCCGGTGAAGAACGGGTTTTCCGGAAGAGGGACGGTGAAGATCTGCTGCGGCTTAGCCGATGGTGATTTACGTTCCAGCGCCGGCACAGGCGTCGTTTCTAGCCCTGCCTTCGGGTGCACTCCCACAGGCGGCGCGACGCGAACTCCGGCCGCCACAGGTGACGGTATTTTCTCCGGCTGCCCCGTAATGCGACGGAAGAGTTTTTGATAGCCGCCATCTCCGGCAGGCTCGTAGTAAGTGAACGCCCGCAGTTCCATAGGAATGTGCGGCTTGTCAGTAGGAGAAAAGACAATGGGAATGAACTTCTCGTTTTTCCCTTCGGCCTCGTACAGCTCCTCAGTAATGACAAAGCCTTCCCACTGTCCGCCTCGCCCAACTCCAGCGGCTTCTTTGCCTTCATACCGCCGCTTATATGTCTCCGTACAGGCGACCAAGACGAACTGCGCCTCCTGCACCTGGTTCCTGCACCAGCGCGGCCAGCCTTCAGCGGGCGACTCCTCATGCTGATCGATGCGGCAGTCCACACCGTCGCCCCGCAGCCGCTCGGACAACTCCCAAACGGCGTCCATATGCTCCTGGCTGTCGTGGCTATAACTGATGAAGACGCGCAGCGCCATGCTGCGCCGGATGATAGCGCACTCGGCAGACCTCTCCAATCACAAAAGTCGCCTTGCTCTGTCCTCGACAAACTCAACCGCCGCGTCTGCCCTGTGCTACGCTTTTCTTTCCTGCTTCCATCTTCAGGACCCATAATGAACTTTCTTCGACTGGCGTTCTTGTGCGGGAGCCCCACCCTTCGGCGAGCTCAGGGCAGGCTCCAAGCCGCCTTTGCTTGGGTGGGAGTTCCGCTCGTCTGCCTCTCATTCCTTACAACAAGCGTTGCGCAGGCGACGCGCACCTGGGAACAGACCAAGTACGACGACTTCGAGAAGGGTACGGCGCGCGGCGTCGCCATCAGCAGCGATGGCAACTTGACGCTAGCGCCCTCGTTCACCGCGCTCTACACCTCGCCTTCTACCTATCTATGGGACCTGGCGGCCGACGCGCAAGGCAATGTCTATGCTGCCGCGGGATCGCCGGCGCGCGTCTATAAGCTCACGCCTGACGGCAAGGCGCGCATCATCTTCGCGCCGCAGGAGCTCCAGGTGCAGGCGCTGGCGATCGATGACAGCGGCGCGATCTATGCCGCGACTTCGCCAGACGGCAAGGTCTACAAGATCGTCCACGGCGGCCCCGCGCCGGGCAAGGCTCCCGAGGGCTCGCACACTACGGCCGAAGTTGCCGCGGCGCAGGAGGGCGCGAAGCCCGGGCCTTCTGGCGAGAATCCCTCGACCTCCGTCGCCGTCGACTCCAGCTACAGTGCCACCGTCTTCTTCGATCCCAAGACGAAGTACATCTGGGCGCTGGCGCTCGATCGCGAAGGCCGGCTCTACATCGGCACCGGCGATCGCGGCCAGCTCTTCCGCGTCGACCGCAGCGGCAATGGCGCACTCTTCTTCCAGAGCGACGAAGCGCAGATTCGCGCTCTCGACTTCGACAACCACGGCAACCTCATCGCCGGCACCGACGGCAGCGGGCTGATCTACCGCATCTCGCCGCAGGGCGAGGCGTTCGTTCTCTACAGCGCGCCCAAGAAGGAGATCACCGCGCTCGCCGTCGATCAGCAAGGCAACATCTACGCCGCCGGAGACGGCGAAAAGCGCGGCGGTCCGCCGGCGTCCGGTCCTGGCGCTACGGTCATCGTGCCAACCGTGCCGGTGGGACCGCAGACGAGCCCCTCATCTCCAACGGGTCCGGCCGCGCCGCCCGCCATCGCTGCCGCCCCCAACATGGCCAACCTTGGCGGCTCGGAGGTCTATCGCATCTCGCCCGACGGCTCGCCCAAAATGATGTGGTCGTCGCACGACGATCTCGTCTACGCGCTGGCCTTCGATAATCAAGGCCGTCTGCTGGCGGGCACCGGCAATCGCGGAAAGATCTACGTCATCGCAGGCAATCAGTACATCGATCTCGCTGAGGCCAGCGCCAACCAGGTTACGGCTTTCGCGCGCGCGCCCAAAGGCGGCCTCTACGCCGCCACCGCGAATCTCGGCAAAATTTTTCTTTTCGGCCCGAATCCCGTAAGCGACGGCACTTACGAGAGCGACGTCTTCGACGCCAGGAATTTCTCCAAGTGGGGACGCGTCGAGGTCCGCGGCAGCGGCAGCTTCGAGATCTTCGCGCGCAGCGGTAACGTCGACAATCCCGACCGCAACTGGAGCGCGTGGAAGAAGGTCGATCTCCAGCGCGATATGCCGATCGACGCTCCGCCGGCGCGCTTCATCCAGTGGAAAGCGGTGTTGCAGCCCGGCAGCCGCGGGCCGGTAATCGACAGCGTCGTCGTCAACTATTTGCCCAAAAACGTAGCGCCTGAAGTGGATGACGTTACGGTGATGGTCGGCTCGCGCATTCCCGCGGGAGCGCGCAGCGAGCCGGAAAGCTCATCTGCGAATAGCTACGAAGTACCGATTCCCACCATCAAGGACAAGCGTTCCATTGCCGTGAAGTGGAAGGCGCACGACGATAACGATGACATGCTGGTGTACGACGTTTACTATCGCGGCGACGGCGAGACTCGCTGGAAGCTGCTGCGCGACGATGTAGACGACCGCTTCGTGAATCTCGACTCCGACCTCTTCCCCGATGGCGGCTATACGGTTCGCGTCGTCGCCTCCGATTCGCCGTCGCACGCGGCCGAGGACACGCTAGCCGGCGAAGCCGTCAGTTCGCGCTTTGAGGTCGACAACACACCGCCTGCGGTCGAAGGACTCCAAGGAACTGTGGACGGCGATCAGGTTCGCCTGAAGTTTCGCGCGGTCGATTCGTTCTCTCCCATCAGCCACGCCGAGTACTCCATCGATGCAGGCGACTGGCAGGTGATCGAGCCCGTAGGCCAGATCTCGGACTCGAAGACGGAGAACTATGATGTGCGCGTGCCCATTCCGCCGCCCAGCGAGACCAGCGCTTCCGGGAAAGCTGCGGCCGCCGGCGGGGAATACACCATCGTGGTTCGCGCTTACGACCGCTTCGACAACATGGGCATCGCGAAGATCGTGGTCAATGTGCCCGCGAATCGATGAGGAAATCTCAAGAAGAAAGATCTGTACTGGTCTGTGACTTGATGTGTCATCCCGACCAAGGACTTCAGTCCGCGCGGAGGGACCTGCTTTCCTAGACCGGCAATCAATCTCGACCGTCGGCATCTCCAAATGAACGCTGAAGTGACCCTGCGCAAAGCGATCGACACCCTCGCGTTACTTGCGTGCTCGGTCTACGGCACCATCCCCCTGTTCTGGCTGGTGGTCCATCCTTTTATTGAGCGCTGGCGCAGGCGCGGCCGCCGAGCTTATGCGTTAATCCTACCAGTCTGGGCGGTCTTCATCGCGATTGCGTTTCTCACCATGTGGCCTCACCGGATCGCTTACTTTTACACGACCTGGTCCACCTGGGTACCGGCGATATTCCTCTTTTGGACAGGCTTCTCAATTTACTCGGCCGCGTTCCGGAGCTTCCATCACACCCAGGTTTCCGGCCTGGCCGAACTCGAACCCGAGCGGCACCGGCAGCAATTGGTGACCACCGGGATCCGCGCGCGAGTGCGCCATCCCATTTACCTCGGGCATCTCTGCGAGATCCTGGGATGGTGCATCGGTACAGGACTTATGCCGCTGTATGCTCTCGCCGTATTTGCCATCATCACGGGAACAATCATGATTCGCATCGAAGATCGCGAACTGGAGTCGCGCTTCGGCAATCAATACCGTGAATATCGCCAGAGAGTCCCGGCAGTGATTCCCCGCCTGCTCCGCTGAGCGCTCTGTCAGCAATCCCAGATTAGGCCTCGTTCATCCCGTTTGGGCCAAATCTGCTACCGATTCAGGCCCATACGGGGTCTAATTACATATGGGAGACGACCGTCTCCTTCTTCACGGAACTAACTTTGCGCCTCGCACGTATCAGACACCAGGAGCCCAGCAGCGGAGGAAGCAGTGGCTAACGGAAAGAACAAGAAAAAGCGGTGGATCGTCATCACGGTGGTCACAGTTGCGGTGGTGGCGCTGGTGATCGTCGCCGTAGCTGCAACCCGAGGCGGCACCAAGATCGATCCTACCAAGCTGGGGAAAGTCGAACGGGGCGATGTGACCAAGAGCGTCGTCGCCACCGGCAAGATCACGCCTATTACCAAAGTCGAGATCAAGTCCAAGGCCAGCGGCATCGTAAAGAAGCTCTACGTCGATAGCGGCGACCGAGTGAAGCAGGGGCAGGTTCTGGCTGAGCTTGACCGGGCTGAGATTGAGGCGCAGGTGAATTCGGCGCGGGCGCAGCTGCTGTCGTCGGAGGCCAACCTGAAGAGCGCCGAGGCTGACGAGAAGCGCGCCGAAGTGGATGCCCAGGGCGTCGATATTCCCACGCTGCAACGCGCCTATGAGCGCGCCAAAGAAATGTCCAAGGACGGCGTCGTCTCGCAGGCAACGATGGACGATGCCGAGCGCGGTTACATCATGGCGGTTAATAAGCGCGATGTGGCGCGGGCGCAGCTCACCGTGAACAAAGCGAAAGTGGCGCAGGCCCAGGCGCAGGTGAAGAAGGATGAGGCCGACCTGTCGCAATTCGAGGAGCAGCTCAGCTACACCACCATCACCGCTCCCATCGACGGCGTGGTGCTATCGCGCGACGTGGAGATGGGCGATGCGGTGAGCTCGATCCTGGTGCTCGGCTCAGGCGCCACGCTGGTCATGACGCTGGGCGATACCAGCGAAGTCTATGTGAAGGGCAAGGTCGACGAGAGCGATATCGGCCACGTGTATCTTGGGCAGCCCGCCCGCATTCGTGTTGAGACCTTCAAGGACAAGACCTTCACCGGACACGTCACCAAGATTTCTCCCATGGGCGTCGAAAAGGACAATGTCACGACCTTTGAAGTGCGCGTCTCGATCAACAATCCTGGCGGCGAGCTGAAGGCCGAGATGACGGCCAATGCCGAGATCATTCTCGACGAACACAAGAACGTGCTGACCGTTCCCGAGGCCGCGCTGATGTACGACAAGGACAAGAACGCGTCGGTCAATGTCCCTAATCCGAGCGCCAAGGATGGGATGAAGAAAGTCCCGGTCACGATCGGCATCTCGAATGGCGTGAAGACGGAGCTGGTCTCGGGTCTCAACCAAGGGCAGCAGGTGGTGCTGCAGCAGTAGGCTTTGAAGAGGCGCAGCTTCAGCTGCGGCTAAACAGGCTGCTGAAAAGCTCGGATTTCGGATACTTTGTATCAGGGCACGACTTCGAAGGCTGCTGAAAACTCGGGTTTTGGATGCTTTGTACCCGCTGGGAAAGCTGCACGCCGGAAACAGGTTGCGGGAAAAATCGGCAGCCTCGCCGCAGATCGAGCCCCGAAGGGCGGAAGAACTTAGCCCAGCGCTTCAGCGCTGGGTACGGCGGAAAAAATTGCTGAGTCCCGTAGGGACGACAGAGTTTTCAGGGCACGACTTCACAGGCTGCTGAAAAACTCGGTTTTCGGATGCTTTGTATCAGGGCACGACTTCAGTCGTGCCGACAAGCCGTTTATTTTTATTTATTCGGAGTGGGCTTTAGCCCGCGAGGAATCTGCTTTTTCGACTTTTTCAGCGAGTAATCGTTTGCACCGCTAGCGCAGTGCTCCACCCAATGCCTGTTTGAAACTGTTCTGACTTACATCATCCGGCGAGGCGTTATGAACAAACGTTACACAGCCGTTCTCCTCAGCTTTCTCTTCCTCCCCCTTCTGCTTCATGCGCGCAGCGAAGCGACCTTCGATCGCACCTTGTCCGTGTCGGGCGCGGTCAACCTTGACCTGACGACCGGCTCAGGCGACATCAGCGTGAAGACCGGCGCCTCCAACCAGGTCATCGTGCACGGACGCGTCCACAGCAACAACTGGGTGTTTGGCGACAGCGGCGCCGTGCAGCAGGTCGAATCGAATCCGCCCATTCAGCAGAGCGGCAACAGCATTCGCATTGGCTACAATCTCGCCGAAGATGTGAAGCGTCGCGTCTCCATCGATTACGAAGTCACCGTGCCCGTGAACACGACGCTGGATGCGCATAGCGGTTCGGGCAATATCGAGGTCGCCGGGGTTCGCTCCGACGCGCAGGCGCAAACCGGCTCGGGCGATATTCGCGTGCGCGATCTCGGCGGGCGTGTGCATCTGCAAACAGGCAGTGGAAACATCAGAGCCGAAAACTCCGCCGCGCCGTTCTATGCTCATACCGGCAGCGGCGACATTGAGGCCGCCCTCAGCGGACCCGGCGATGTGGATGTCCACACCGGCTCGGGGACGATCCAGGTGCGTGGCATCAGGGGCGGAATCCTGGCGCATACCGGCAGCGGCAACATCGAGGCCGATGGCGATGTGACGGGCTCGTGGGAGTTGCACAGTGGCTCGGGCAACATTCGTCTGGCGTTCGGCTCCAACAGCAACTTCAACCTCGATGTGCACACCGGCTCCGGCTCGATTCACTCCGATCTGCCCATTACGGTGCAAGGATCGCTGGGCAACCGCTCCTTGAAGGGCGCGGTGCGCGGCGGCGGCCCCAATGTGCAGGTTTCTACCGGCTCCGGGGATATCGACATCCGTTAGGGAGCCTCTGATTAACTCCCGGTTTTGAAAGGGCACGGCTTCAGCCGTGCCGCAAGCATCGCAAAATCAACGGGGCTTTAGCCCCTGCGGCAAGTTATGCAGAGCTTCCTTTAGTGGTTCCGCGATCAAGAGGTCGCGTGGAACCCGACGACGGTTCGGCGCACCCATAGTGCTACGGCTAGGCCTGGGGCCCTAGGATTCTCGGGACTCGTCTCTGCCTAATCTGGGAAAAAATATCCCTTCTCACGCCGGCTTTTATTTGACACGGTCAATATCTCTTTACAATGCCGCGCAAATCAGGGCATTCTATGAGCACCTCTTCTAAAACTGCACCGTCAGGTTGGGCTGGAGTGATCATAGTCAGAAGGAAAGTTCTCTCCGTCATTCTGCTGGTCCTGCTCGCATGCAGCGTCGAGGTTGTGGCTTGCGCGCAGAGCGCCCTGCAGCCTGGTGGCGGGGTCGATGTCGCGGACCCACCTTCGTCGACGACCCCGGGGGAATCCTCTTCCCGCGGACGGACGCCAACCGACCTTTCGCCATCCTCGGCCAACCTGGGCGATGATGCCGGCTCGGCCTCTGCGGCCAACATGTATATCGTCTCGCCGCCGCCAAAAGCGCAGACGGGCGTCGATTGGGGCCATCTCGTCGCCAGTTCGCTGGGCTTCCTGGCAGTGTCCCACACCTTCCGCTATTCCACCGAAGCCACCACCCGGCGGCAGTTGGACAAGCCGTTCTTTCCCGGTTATTTTGCTTCGGTCTCCAACTTGCACGGCTGGGCAGATGGCGATCCCTTCCTCGTCAACTATGTGGGTCATCCCATGCAGGGGGCGGTCAGTGGATTCATGTGGCAGCATGATGACCGCGCCTATCGCACTGTCGAGTTCGGCCGCAATCGCAGGTACTGGAAGGAAAAAATGCGAGGCATGGCTTTCGCCTATGTCTACAGCGTGCAATTTGAGATCGGCCCCATCAGCGAAGCCTCCATCGGTCATATTCAAAGCTTTTATCCGCAGCTCGGATTCGTGGACCACGTGATCACTCCGACGGTTGGCACCGGCTGGGCTATCGCCGAGGATGCGATCGACCGCATGATTATTCAGCGGGTGGAGGAGAAAGTAGCGAATCCCTGGGTGCGACTGGCGTTCCGCAGCACCTTGAATCCCGCCCGCTCTTTCGCGAATGTGATGGGCGGCAACCTGCCATGGCATCGCGATGACCGTCCCGGCGTCTTCAAGCCCTTCCCCGAGAGCGCGCTCTGGGCCGCTGAAAATGCCAGGCGGGTGGAGAGCAAGCCGGTCAATCCTCCGCCGGGAGTGCCCCCCTTCGACTTTACCTTCCACGCCACGTTCATCGACTACGTGGACAGCGGCAAAGCGGGACCATGCATGGGTGGCGGCGGCACCGCCGGCTTCCGGCTGGCGTCGGAATGGCAGATGGTGCTGGACGTCAGTGGCTGCAAAATGCTCGACTTTCGCGAGAACTGGAGCGGCGACTCTCTGACTTATATGGTCGGACCGCGCTGGACCCCGGAGACCTCAGGCCACTGGTCACCGCATTTGCAGGCGCTGGTCGGCGGGACCAAGGTGACGCAGGAGTATAACAATCCCATCCTGGAGGCCCAAGTCGCCAACTGGCACACCGTCAACGATGAGGGACGCGCCGCCAAGCACAACTATTACAACACCGACTGGGAGAGCGCCGGCTTCCGCGTCGCGGCCGGAGCGGGCGTGGATTACAAGTTCAACAACGCGCTGGCGCTGCGCCTGGCGAACCTGGAGTATGCCCACTCCTGGACCAACGATCTCAACGGCTTCAACTACCACAATGCGGTTCAGCTCAGCGGCGGCTTGGTTCTGCGAATGGGGACGTGGTAGAGGCAGTTTCCAGTTTCCAGTTTCAAGAAGCCATCTCAAAAATCGGTTTTGAAAGGGCACAGCCTCACAGGCTGCGGAAAAACTCGGGTTTCGGACGCTTTGTGTCAGGGCACGACTTCAGAGTTTGCGTGAGAACTAACTTTTGGATTTGTGGCTGGGATAGATGATCCAAGAATCCCGTCCGGAAGGACGACTCAGTTCAGCCCAGGACGTAGCCGAAGGCGGAGTCCTGGGTCAGGTGGAAAATTGGTCCGAGTCCCGTAGGGACGACAGAGGTTCTCACGCAAACACTTCAGTCGTGCCGATAAGCGTCT
>JBARGS010000459.1:0-2386 GCA_049798495.1 Candidatus Korobacteraceae bacterium
CGCAGGATGTGGTGGGGATCGAAGGTGAAGAGCGGCGCGTCAATCTCTTCCACCACGCGACGCAGCAGCGCCGTCGCTTCGATGGTCTGGATGCGTTGCTCGGTAAGGATATCGGCGAGGGCGTTGATCTCCAGGGCCAGCTCGCCGAGAGCGTCGTTAGGAGCTGCGCCGCGCGCGCGGAAGGAATAATCTTCCTCGCGCAGCGCGCCGACTACGTTGGTCAGAGTTTGCAGAGGACGCACGACCTGGTCGAGCAGCGCCAGCGTGAGCACCAGCCACAGAAAAAACTCCAGGATGGTGAGGGAAACTTTTACGTCCTGCGTCCAATTGTGCGTCCAGATGAGAACGGTGCCGAAGACAACTCCCGGCAGCGCGGCCAGGATGGCGAAGAGTGCAATGCGTTTCTCGTAGAGGAGCTTGTAGCGCCGCTTGCGAGGGCGAGAAATTCGCGGCGCAGAGTCGGAATCAAGGGACGCTGCTGGAGTGATGACTGCGATCGAGCGGGGATCGTCGCCAGAGCTAGATTCCATAGCGTTCCATCCGGCGATACAGTGCGCCGCGGCTGAGGCCGAGCGCCTCGGCCGCCTGGCTCACGTTGCCGTGGAAGCGCTGCAAAGCCTTGCGAACCAGAATGCCCTCGACCTCTTCGATGCTGAGCTCCTCCAGATTCTGCCCTTGCGCCCGCTGCTGTACGTTCAGCCCGAGGTCCGACACCTGGATCTCGTCGGTGTGACACATCAGCACGGCGCGCTCCAGGGTGTGTTCCAGCTCGCGCACGTTGCCCGGCCAGGCATATTGCATCATGGCCTGAAGCGCCGGCGCGGCAAAGCCGGCAACCGGAACCCGGTAGCGCGCAGCATAGCGCGACAGGAAGTGCGCGGCAAGCGCCGGGATGTCCTCCCGGCGTTCGCGCAGCGCGGGGATATGAATCTCGACGGTGTTCAGGCGAAATAGCAGGTCCTCGCGGAACTGGCCGGCGGCAATGGCTTCCTGCAGGCTGATGTTCGTCGCCGAGATGACGCGCACGTTGACGCGCTTGGTGCGCGAGGAGCCGACCCGCTCGATCTCGCCCGTCTCCAGCACGCGCAAGAGTTTAGCCTGTTGGCGAATCGGCACGTTGCCGATCTCGTCGAGGAAGATGGTGCCGTTGTCGGCGAGTTCGAAGCGCCCGATGCGGTCGGTGCGCGCGTCAGTGAAAGCGCCTTTGACGTGGCCGAAGAGCTCGCTTTCGAAAGTTCCTTCGGGAAGCGCTCCTGTATTGACGGCGACCAGCGGCATCGAGGCCCGCGCCGACAGCGCGTGCAGCGTCTGCGCGACTACTTCCTTGCCAGTCCCGTGTTCGCCGGTGACCAGCACATTGGCATCGGAAGGCCCGATGCGCGCGATGGTCTGGAGGACGGGCTGCATGGCAGGCGCGGCGGCGATGAAGTCCGGACGGCCTTCGGCGCGGAGCAAGCGGGCTTCCGCTTCGAGTTGCTGGGTGCGCTGCAGGGCGCGATGCAGCTCGACCTGAGTGTGCAGGATTGCCAGCAGCCGCTCGTTCTCCCAAGGCTTCTGAATGAAGTCGCGGGCGCCGCGGCGCATGGCTTCGACGGCGAGGCCCACATTGCCCCAGGCAGTCATCACGATCACGGGCATGCTGCTGTCAAGCGCCACGATTTCTGAAAGCAGGTCCAAACCTTCCTGTCCGGAGGTGGTGTCGCGAGTGTAGTTCAAGTCGATGAGGACGGCGTCATAGAACTCGCTGGCGAGCGCCTGGCGTACTGCCGCGGGAGACTTGGCGGTATCGACCTCGAAGCCCGCGGGCCGCAGCAGCAGTTCGAGGGCTTCCAGGATGTGCGCCTGATCGTCGGCGGCAAGAATGCGTCCGGTGCGCTGGCGAGCCCGCGCTTCGCTGAGCGAATCCTTCGTTGTTGCCGTACTGCTTTGAGTCGGTGTCCGCGGCAAAGTGTTCTCCCTCAACGAGCGACGCCGTCCACTGCGCTCTGGACTTGAATGCGATTTTCTTCCAGGGTGGTGCCTGTCGCCCGCTGCAATTCCAGCTTCGACTTCTGATATGCGGTGCTGGCATTCACCAGATCCAATTGCGCCAGCGCCAGGTCACGCTGCGCGGTCAGGGTCTGGAAGCTCGATCCTGCGCCCAGATTCTGCTCTTGCTGCATGATGGCAAATGTCTTCTGGGCGAGATCGCGACCCTTGCGGGCCGCATCCACGCGGGCTCGCCCCTGCTCCAACGCGTATTCGGCGTTGCGTACTTCGATGCGGATCTGCTTCTTCAGTTGCTGCTCGCGCAATTCGGCCTGCCGGTACTCCAACTCGGAGCGGTACTGATCGGCCTTGGCCACGCGATTGCGAATGGGGATGTTCAGATTGAGCCCGACCAGGT
>JBARGS010000460.1:0-2097 GCA_049798495.1 Candidatus Korobacteraceae bacterium
CTCGCAGTCTGAGCCACCAATGTGGAAGGAACGGCGTCGGGCTCGACCAGAAAACCACCGGATGGCTGATATCGCAATAGGAAATCAACCTTCGCTGAGTTCGGCCCGTCGCCACGGCTAACCAGGAGAAAGCTGATCTGACGTCCTTTCGCGGTGGAAATCAGCAAGTTACTCTCGGCATGTTCGTTGGTTAAGGCCTTGACGAACACCAGCTCTGGCTCATGTTCGGAATGCTCCACCTGAAACAGTGCCGGGTCTCCCACCACGACTGAGTTCACCGGCTCCGGCACCCGGATCGTGGTTACAAAATGTGCCGCAAGTTCGATCGCCGTGATCTTGCTGTCCGCCGTGGGTTTGGTGCGAACCTGCGGATCGATGGTTGTTTGTTGTGCCGTCGCCGTCGCGGTTAGTACCGACAGCGAGAGCCAGCCGAAAACTAGAGCGTTTCTCATCCGTCACCTCAACTCTTGCTTCTGCCGCACCAACTCGCTCTGTGCCCTAAGCACTCGTCTCACGCGATACCGATGCGCGACCCGTTTCACATAGCTCTGGACATCACGCGAGGAATACTCCAGCCCCCTCGAAGAGATCGGGTACTCGCCGACGTAGTAGGCTGCGGTGATCAATCGGAGATCCCCGTTGAACTTCTGCTTGAGCCAGGCAAGATATGCGACTCCACCGCGAATGTTCTCTTGCACCAGAAACCGATCGCGAACGCCGAACCGCACAGCCGTTGCTGGCATCAATTGCATGATCCCCGCCGCCCCCTTGTTCGATACCGCGTACGGATTCCATCCCGACTCTTCGTCGATAATCGCTGCCACCAACTCAACCGGCACCTGGTAGACAGCGGCGTAATACTCAGCCCACCTTGCTGACACGTCTCGTGGTGGGCGTGCGTCAGGCGCTTGCGCTCTTGCGGTTCCCACCAACAGCACAAGAAAACACGCCTTGGCCCACTTCACGCTGCAGCCTCCACAGTCGCCGCCGGCGAGCCGTCTTCCACCACTGCCATAAGTTCGTCGCGATAGCGCTTCGAATCGGCGACTAGACCTTCAAACCCGGCACGCAATAGCAAGCGTTTACGATCGGCTTCGGTTTTTGCCAAGAGCGGTAACAACAAGTCTCGTTGCTCGTGTGATATCTCTTCGACGTCCAGGATCTCCAGCGCCTGAGCGAGGTCCAGCATTTCGGCGATCGAGGGCGGCTTTTCCATGTTCCAGCCGCGCAGGGCGTGTGCCAGCCCAGCCAGTTGCCCCCGCAGGCGCAAGCTTTCACTGCTGCTTCGGATCGCCAGGATTTCTCTCTCGCGCTCGACCGATGGATATTCAAACCGCAGATAAAAGCAGCGTCGCCGTAAAGGGTCGCCCAAACGTCGTTCTTCGTTCGAACTCAGAACAACAAAGGGAATGGTCGATGCTCCAATCGTTCCTAGCTTAGGCACCGTTACCTGCCAGGCGCTCAGTATCTCCAACAGCAGGGCTTCGATGTTGTGATCGACCTTGTCGAGTTCGTCGACCAACAGCACGCACGGCTGGGTTTCGTAGCGCAGCGCGCGCAATAGTGGCCCTTCCGCAAAGAAGTCCAGTGAGTGCAGCCGGCCCCGGATCTGGTTCCAGTCCCGGTCGAGGTTGACGGCTTGAGTGTCTAGGAAGAGCTTCTGCAGCGCTTCATCAAATTTCCCGATGACCTTCTCTTCCGTGATTCCCACATAGCACTGAAGGCGCTCAACCACCGTATTGGCCGCCGCAGCTACGGCGTATGCGAGTTCGGTCTTGCCACATCCCGGCGGACCTTCCACCAGCAGTGGCTTGCGCATACGGGCCGCCAGATACACCACCTCCAGCGTGACTGGATCGATGATGTAGCGTGCCGCGCGCAGCTTGATGGCGAGTTCGCTTGCAGACGAGAACACGTCGGCTTCCTTCCGGCGTGAAAACTACACCCGAAGCATTTCTTTTGCATTTTGTGTTTGTGGGTTTTGCGGGTAATCGAGCAGCCCGATGCGTTGGTTCACTCCACGCAGCGGGAAACGGTTAGAAGCCCTTTCCTTAGGCTAAGACGATGATTCTGTTTTACCAGCCGTCGCATGCCAGG
>JBARGS010000461.1:0-25532 GCA_049798495.1 Candidatus Korobacteraceae bacterium
ATCGCAAGGCAACCAGCCGCGCAGCGGCGACATTTGTGTTAGCCGCGGGCGTAAGCCCGCGGGCAAGTGGGATAAACAGAGAGCCGCGGAGCGGCGACACTGGGTTGCGACACAGTCTCTTCAGGCCCACCTATGGCGCCCCCGGCAACAATTCCGCAATGCAGTGTTGTCAGCAAACGCGAGTGGCGTTATTGTATATACAGCAACGTCCAGCTAGGATTGTAGTTGCGATTCACCTGGGACGAACGAAAAAACCGAACCAACCAGCGCAATCATGGCCTCCGGTTTGAAACCGCAATCCAGGTCTTCGACGATCCGTTTCACATATCTGTTGCGGATCGTGAGATTGACGGCGAATTGAGATGGCAGACGATTGGAATGGTGAGGGGCATACAAATTCTGCTGGTGGCGCATACTGTATTGGAGTCTGAGGATGAAGAAGTCGTCCGTATTATCTCGGCGCGAAAGGCCACGCCACAAGAGCGCCGGCTCTATGCCCAAGACGTCTAGAAGCAAACGTCCGGTGCCAGTAGCTAAAGGGTCTCGCTGGACCACGCAAGCGCGCGAATTGGCCGCTCTAGCGAAGCTGCCCGACGACCAGATTGACACCTCCGATATTCCTGAACTACCGCCTGGGGCCTGGGAAAACGCCATTCGTGGCCGATTTTATCGTCCGGTCAAGCAAGCCGTCTCGTTGCGGTTGGATGCGGACGTAGTGCACTGGCTGAAAGCATCAGGGAAGGGATATCAGACGCGCGCGAATCGCATCCTTCGCGAGCGAATGCTGGCCGACACACGAAAACTGGGAGTTTGAAGCACGACGGCTTCCGAACTCAATCCCAGGCTGAGCGGATTCGGCGGGATGCGCCGAATTATCGCAGGTAGTACCATCCTCATTTCACCTCTTCTGGGAAACCCTGGCGGCATGAATCCACCTCAAACTAATAAAGGAAACAGAAGGAGGCGAGTCTATGAAGCGAGCATTTTGGCTGATCGCGTTTGTTTTGCTGGCGTTGGCCGTGGCTGCTGGACAGAGTCCTGCCGCTCCCGACCGGAGCTGGCAAAACCGTGAATCCGCAACCCAGCAGAATGCAAGCGTCGTTCGCGGCTGCCTGAGCGGCTCGGCCGGCAACTTCACCATCACCGATCAGAATGGCATGCAGTTCAGACTGCTGGGCGACGTAAACGCTCTGGAGGGCAAGGTGGGGCACGAGATCGAGATCACCGGATCGGAGAGCCAGGCCGAGGCGGACGAGAGCGTGGCTCAGTCCCCAAGCAGTTTCCAGGTCTCCAACGTTCGCGATATCGCCAGCAGTTGCCGGCCACAGCGGGACGGCTCCGCGCCACCGCCGGCAGAGAACACGCCGCCGGACAAAGGCTAGTGCGTAACGCGGTGAGGCCCCGGTCAAGTGGAAAATCAATTCGAGGGGCAGAGTGACGGAACGTTTGCGGCAGACTGTCTTTAGCTTGAACAGAAATAACATCCGCAGGGGCTGAAGCCTGAGTTTGGTAGTACTGCTGCGGCAAGGCTGAAGCCGTGCCCTGATACAAAGCGCCTAGCGAGATCAGTTTCACTCGCGCGCTTGTGCTACACTCCCCACAATTGAGGTAGGGGATGAATAGCGTTCTGCGAAAGATGTTATTTCTGGACCTGATGAAGGGAATGAAGGTTACCTTCCGCAATCAGGATCCAAAGAACGTGTATACCGAACAGTACCCGTTGCAGCGACCGCAGGTGGCCGAACGGTATCGCGGTGCGCCGCGGCTCAACAATAATCCCGACACCAATGAAACCCTGTGCATCGCCTGCGATCTTTGCGCATTGGCCTGCCCGGAAAATCTGATCATCGTGGGCAGCCAGCGCAATGAGAAGACGCGGCGCAAGGAGCTGACGGAATTTACCTACGACTTGAGCCGCTGCATGTTTTGCGGACTATGCGAGGATGCCTGTCCGGTGGATGCCCTGGAGTTGACGCAGGACTTTGAGATGGCGAACTACACCCGCGAGGGGCTGACCTGGAAT
Organism: Candidatus Korobacteraceae bacterium; assembly: GCA_049798495.1. Classification (GTDB taxonomy): domain Bacteria; phylum Acidobacteriota; class Terriglobia; order Terriglobales; family Acidobacteriaceae; genus Bog-257. The sequence goes on from JBARGS010000461.1 coordinate 2,024, forward strand.
CGCGAAACGCTGGAGAAGGGTCCGGAGCCTGCGACGTATCGGCGGTAGGTCATCCGGACGATACGGTCTTCGTTGCACCACTACCGGCTCCGGTTCAGGCCCGGCAAGGTCTAAACCCCGGAGCCGGCGGCAGGCTTCCGCGGAAAGTACATTAAGTGCGTTGACATCCGGAACGATCCACTATCCCCTAACCACTAGCCCCTGTTTTCCTGCACTCGCGGAATGTCATGTTCTCTGCCCTACTCTTCGTTTTACGTTTCCAGTCGAAGAAAAGTTCAGCATAGGATTTGGTGATGTAGTTCTCGCCGGGTAATCCCAGGGTGCGCGCGGTGCGGTCGATCCAGCGTGACTTGCCTTCGATCTCGGCAAGGTCGCCGATCGGTGTGTGATCGAGAACTATATGGCCCTCGCCGTCGCTCCATTCGGAACGAAACTTTTCGTATACGAGCGAGGGTGAGAAGCCGAGCGCGCGCAGCAGGGCATCCATGTGCTTGCCGTCGGAAACTTCAGTTTCCAGTTCGCCACGCGATTTGTGCCGCCCCATTTTTCCCTTGGCCTTGTGAGTGAGCTTCCAGTGGCCACCATAGTTGCGCAGGCGCAACAGTTCGCCTTTGCGGCGCAGCTTCTGTCCTGGCAGGTCGTAGAGCGTATTGACTTCGTGTGTGGAGGGAGTTTCCTCGCGAAATCCCAGATCGCACAGCCTCTGCGCAAGCGCTTTCAGATCAGAGACGAGAAACTTGATTTCGACTTCTTGCGGTGTGGCCATGGGAAGAGTGTAAAGCAAGCTGTCAGCCGTCAGCTATCAGCCGTCAGTCGAAGAGTCGACTGGGCCATCCAATGGGGAGCTATTCAGGTTGCAAGATACAAAGCTGATGGCTGAGAGCTGAAAGCTGACAGCTAGCTCTCCCGCTCCACCACGAACTCCGGCACCCACAGCAGGACGCGCTTGATCTCCGAATCGGGGAAGGTGCAGATGGACTCGCGCGCTTTGTTGGAGAAATCGATGGCCCGCGCGTAGGCGGCGTCGATGGAGCCGTGCCGGTTCAGAATGGCGACGATGTCGGCGGGAGTGATGCCGTTGAAGCCGCCGTTGCTCAACACCGAATCGATGGTCTCGCGCTCGGCCTCAGTGCAATGCTCGAGGGCGTGCAGCACCGCCATGGTGGCCTTGCCTTCACGCAGATCGCTGGCCACGGGCTTGCCCAGTACTTCCTCCGAGGCGGTGAGATCGAGCACGTCGTCGACAATCTGGAAGGCCATGCCCAGATTGCGGCCGTACTCGGCCAAGCGCTGCTGGTCGCCTGCGCTGGCATTGGCCAGGATTCCGCCCAACTTCATGCATACCGAAAACAGGCATGCGGTCTTGCGATGGATGAGCTCGAAATATTCATCGATGGAGATGGTCTTGCCCAGCCGCTCGATCTGCAGCAGCTCGCCCTCGACCATGGCCTGGGTGAGATCGATGAGCGCGTCGAGAATCGCAAAGTTGCGCTCCTGGACGGCGATCTTAAACGCCTGCATGTAGAGCCAATCGCCGGCCAGCACGCACTTGGCATTGCCCCATTGCGTGTTGGCCGCGGGACGGCCGCGGCGGGTCTGGGCTTCATCGATGATGTCGTCGTGGACCAGGGTCGCGGTGTGGATGATCTCGACCACCGCGCCCAGCTTGATGGCGCCCTGGCCGGTGTAGTTCATCAGCTTGCAGGAGAGAAGTAGCAACGCCGGACGCAGGCGCTTGCCGCCGCCGGCGCGCAGATACTCGCCGATTTCTGTGATGGCTCGCACGCCGGAGACCGTGTCGCGCCCGAACTCGCGCTCGATGGCGGCGAGGTCGTCGTGCAACAAGTCAAAAACTTCCTTGGCGTTGCGGGTTGCTGTGTTCAAGCTCGTTCGCCTCCATCCCAGCCCAGCGCAAAAGCGGCGCTCGCCGGGACCCCTGCTCCCCGTCAGTTGGATCGGTAGTTCGTGAACTGCATGTCGATGCCGAAATCGCTTTGCTTCAGAAGCGCGATGATTTCCTGCAGTGTATCGCGGTCCTTGCCGCTGACGCGAACCAAATCACCCTGAATGGCAGCCTGCACTTTCTTCTTGGAGTTCTTGATGAGCTTCACGATCTCGCGTGCCTTCTCGATGGGAATGCCTTGTTGCATGGTGATGCGTTGTCGCACGGTCGAGCCCGCGGCCGCCTCGATGCTTCCGTAGGTCAACGCTTTTAGCGGCACGCTGCGTTTCACCAGCTTGCTTTGCAAGACGTCGTTAACGGCCTTCAGCTTGAATTCGTCCGCCGAGGTGAGTACCAGCGCTTCCTTGTCATCCATCTGAATGTCGGACTTGGAGTCTTTCAAGTCGTAGCGCGTGTGGATTTCCTTTAGCGCCTGCTGGATGGCGTTGGAGACTTCTTGCAAGTCCACCTTACTGACCACATCGAATGATTCAGCCATAAACTTCAGTGTAACAAGAGATGTGGGCTACCCCGCAATTTCAGGCAGTACGGCTCACTATCGGGTAGGTGGAGCGTGGCACTTTATTCCTGCTGGGGAAGCTGGAAAAAGCGGTAGAAGTTTTGCGTAGTCTGGCGGCCAACGTCTTCCATCGCCAGGCCTCGCAGTTCGCCGATCTTGCGCGCGGCCTCGATCACGAATGCCGGCTCGTTGCGCTTGCCGCGGTGCGGAACGGGAGCGAGGTAAGGAGAATCGGTCTCGATGAAGATGCGGTCGAGCGGCGCCATGGACGCGGCGTCGCGGATGTTCTGCGCCTTCGGATAAGTGATGTTGCCGGCAAAGGAGAGCGTGAATCCGAGGTCGAGCGCCGCGCGCGCGTGTTCGACCGTGCCGGTGAAGCAGTGCAACACACCACCCAGACCGCTGGAATGCCAGTGCTCGCGAATCAGCCACAACAGGTCGTCCCAGGCGTTCTCGCTATTGTCCGAGGGACGGCAGTGAATGACGATAGGCAGCTTGGCCGCCCGGGCCATCTCTATCTGCCGAACAAAGACACTCTGCTGAATGTCGCGCGGCGAGTGATCGTAGAAGTAGTCGAGGCCAATCTCGCCCCAGGCGATGACGTTGGGATCACGCGCCAATTGTTCGAGTTCGTCGAAGTCAGCCTGTTTGGCGAGCGCAGCTTCGTGAGGATGAATGCCGACAGTCGCATAGACATGATCGTACTGATGGGCGAGCTTGATGGCGCAGTCGAGCGTGCCCGTTCCAGGGCCATCGCCGTTGCCGATGGCGAGCAGGGTAGTGACGCCTGCGTCTTTAGCACGGCTAAACACGTCGGCGCGATCGGTATCGAAGCGTTTGTTCTCGAGATGACAGTGAGAGTCGGTGAACATGAAAGACAGTTGCCAGTTGTCGGTTGTCAGTTGTCAGTGCAATGTGGTGGTTGCTTGCAAGATCCTGCGTTGGATCGGGCGCTCCATAATTCATGCACCAGGTTACTTCACACCGTCTCCAGTTCCTCTTCCAGCAATTGCTTGTTGTACAGCCCGGTATAGTAGCCGTCGCGCTCGATCAACTCGTCATGCGTGCCGTACTCGACGATCTGGCCGTCGTGCAGCACGGCGATGCGGTCGGCGTTGCGTACGGTGGAGACGCGATGCGAGATGAAGATCGTGGTGCGACCTTTCATGATCTCGCGCAGATGATTCAGGATGCGGTCTTCGGTCTGGGTATCGACGCTGGCGAGCGCATCATCGAGGATCAGAATGCGCGGGCTGCGAATCACAGCGCGAGCAATTGCCGTTCGCTGCTTCTGTCCGCCCGACAAAGTCAGGCCGCGCTCTCCCACCAGCGTTTTGTAGCCGTCGGGAAAAGCCTCGATCTCCGCGGCGATGCTGGCGGCCTCGGCGGCGCGACGCACGTCGCTGTCGGTGGCGTGTTCGGCGCCGAAGGCAATGTTCTCGCGGATCGTGTCGCTGAAGAGAAATGTCTCCTGCGGCACAAAGCCGATGTTGCGGCGCAAGACTTCCAGCGGGAATTCGCGGATAGGCCGGCCGTCGAGCAGCACCGTACCCGGCTCCGCGTCGTAGATGCGTGGAATCAGCGACACCAGCGTCGACTTACCCGATCCGGTCGGGCCGACGATCGCCAGACTAGTGCCGGCGGGAATCTTCAGATTGACGCCGGTCAGCACGCTCTCGTCGCCGTGAACCCTTCCGTTGCCGCGCTCGGCCGCCAGCAAGGTATTGCCATAATGGAAGCTGAGATTGCGGAACTCGATGTCGCCGCGCACTTCGCGCGGAGCGACTGTGCCCACCCTGTCGCCAGCTGCGGGCGACGAGGATGGGGCACCCACGCCGGCATCGGCAATTTCCGGCTGTTCGGAAAGAATATTCTGGATGCGCCCCATGGACGCGGTACCACGTTGGAAGATGTTGATGACCCATCCCAGCGCGATGATCGGCCAGGTCAGCTGCACCATGTAAGTATTGAACGCGACGAAGCTGCCCAGGGTGATGCGATGCAGCAGGACCTCGCGACCGCCAACCCACAGCACAATCACGATTGCCACGCCGAGCAAAGTCTCCAGCGTGGGCCACAGCATGCCCATCAGCCGCACCAGCTTCAGACTGCGGGAGATGTACTCGGTATTGTCGCGCTCGAAGTTGTCAATCTCGGCTTCTTCCTGCACGTAGGCGCGAATCAGCCGTGCGCCGGAGAAGTTTTCCTGCGCCCGCGCCGAGATGTCGGAGAACATTGCCTGGATGCGCTCGAAACGCTCGTGAATCCTGCGACCGAAGTATTGCACGACGATGCTGAAAATCGGCAGCGGCGCGAAGGCAAAGATGGTGAGCCTGGGACTGATGCTCAGCATAAAGATCAGGGCGCCGGCCGTGAAGACGATCGTGTTGGCGGTGTACATGATGCCCGGCCCGACCAGCATGCGGACAGCGTTGAGATCGTTGGTGGCGCGCGCCATGATGTCGCCGGTTCGGGTGCGTTGATAGAAGCTGTAGGAGAGCCGCTCGAGATGAGTAAACAGATCGTTGCGCAGATCGAACTCGATTTCGCGCGAGACGCCGATCAGAATCCAGCGCGTCAGGTATTGGAAAATTGCCTTCGCCCCCGCCACGGCAAGCAGTTCGAGGGAGTACGTCAACAACTTATGCTGCGTGACGCCGCGGTTGAGGTCATCGATGGCCCGGCGAATCACTAACGGGAAGAGAATCCAAATCCCGTTATTGCACAGCACGCACAGCGCGCCAATGCAAAAGGTCGCGCGGTACCTGCGGAGGTAGGGAAGCAGTGGACGGAAGTTTGTGAACATGGTCTTCAGCTGTCAGCTATCAGGCGTCAGCTCTCAGCTTGTTAGCGCCCGGGCACGCGGCATCTGGCGATCAACGCGGATACCGTACCAGAGCGATTTCGATGCTAAACGCATTCGCACCGATTCGCGTATCAACGAGAGCCTTTGATTCAAGCTGACGGCTGATAGCTGACGGCTCTTTACGTCGCCACCCGCAGCAGCATATATCCACCCGCGAAGGCGAAGATGAAATCCGGAGCCCACGCCGCCAGCATAGCGGGAAGCTGATTGGCGTTGCCCATGGCTTCGAACAGACCGGCTGTCACCCAATACATCACCGCGATCGCCAGCGCCACGGCCACGCCTACCAGTGCTCCGCCGCGACGTCCGGAGGCAGCGAAGGGAATCGCCAGAATCGCCATCACCAGAGTGATCAGCGGGAAAGCGATCTTCTTCTGCAATTGCACTTTCAGCCGCACGGTGTCGAAACCGCTTTGCTGTAGATCCTCAATGTAGCGGCGCAGTTCGTCGTAATTCATCTCCGACGACTGCTTCACCTCCTTCTTGAAGTAGCTGGGATCTTCGTGCAGCTCGTTGAAGGTAGCGACGTCGAAGGTGCGGTAATCCTGGATGGAAGCCCCGTGCAAGCTGCGCTCCCAGCCTTCCTCGAAGACCCATTTCTGCAGCCGATTTTCCCAGCGCGCGTGCTCGGCATAGATGCGGCGCGTCAACTGAAATGTATTCGGGTCAAACTCGAAAATCGAAATCCCTCCAAAGACGTTCAGATCGGGATCGAAGACGCGGTAGTAATAAATTTCGTTGTTCTGCCCAAAAATCCACTTGCGATCGGCCTGCAGGTAGGTCTGCGGCGGCTTGCCTTTGATCTCGTTGCGCAAAATCTCCTGTTGCCGGTTGGTGCGCGGAATGTAGAGCTGATCGAAGATGAACAGCCCGCCCGCGAACACTCCACTGATGACAATCACCGGCAGGGTGGCGCGATAAATACTGAAGCCGCTCGCTTTCATCGCAATCAGTTCGCTCGACTTCTCCATCAGGCCGAAGGTGATCAGCACCGCCAGCAACACGGCCATCGGCGCCATCAGGTAGATCAACGATGGGCTCAGATTCCAGAGATACTCCGCCAGCATGACCACGGGAACTTTATTCCGGACGATGTCGGTAAGCAGCTCGAAGAACGTGAACACCAGCGCGAGGACCAGAAAGGTGGTCAGGATCATCGTCAGATACAAAGCATAATCGCGCAGGATCATGTCATCGAGGATCAGCGGAAAACGTGCGCTGAAGCGCCGCCGATGTTGTGACGACTCCGACAAAACCCGGCGGCCGCTTCTGCGCTCGCTTCCGAGCGCTTGCAGCTTTTGCAGCAGCAACTTCCATCCCGCAGTGAGGTTGGCGATCTCAATGGGCATGCGATCGACGCGCCACAGCAGAATCAGACCGGAGAGAAAGAAGAAGATGTTGCCCATCCAGGCGCCGAACCAGGGAGACATCCTGCCTTGGCGCGCCATCTGCACGCCGATCATGGAAAAGAAGTAGTAGACCACTACCAGCAGGATGGTCAGCACAAAGCCCGTACTCTTGCCGCCCTTGCGCGCCGACAGGCCCAGCGGAATGCCGACCATGGCCAGCACCAGGCAGGCGGTGGGCAGCGCAAACCTGCGATGGAACTCGATTTCGTAATAGCGCGCCTTGATCAGATCGTAGGTGTAGCTGCCGGGATCGGAGACGCGTACTGTCTCTGCCGCACTGCGTTCGCGAGCGGCGTTACGAAGCAGGCTATGCAGGCTTAGCTCCGGAACCGGAAGCAGATTGTGGGGCCGCTCGTCGCTGGGGAGCGTGATCGGAATTTCCGTATTGTCGAAGGTGGTGATCGAGTATTGATCCTTCGCCTTGGATACGAGTTCCTGCTGCGTGCCGTCTTCCAGATGGAAGCGCAGATTGCGGGGCGAGTCGCTGATCAATGCGCCGCGCTGTGCCAGGGTGATCTTGGGCGACGCGGGATCGCTGATATCGGCCATGAAGATGCCGCGCCACAATGCCTTCCCGTTGGAAGGAATCGCATCCTGTACATACAGGACAATGTTCTTGAAGTCTTCGTAGAATACCCGCGGCTGCACTTCGAACGACGCTTGCGATGTCTTCAAGCGGTCCTGCAGATGATCGAGAGCGACGGCAGCTTCGGGGGCTATGACCATGCTGTTCAACAGGCCCAGAGACCAGGCAGCAACGGCAAAGATGGCGATGGCGCGGATAAACATGCTCACGCCCATGCCACTGGCGCGTATGGCGGTCACTTCGCTGTCGGCCGCCAGCCGGCTGAGTCCAACCAGAATGCCCACCAGCACGCCCATCGGCAACGTGATGGTGAACGTGGTTGGCAGAGTGTATAGAAAAATCTCCGCGACACTTGGCAGGGGAGCGCTGTTGCGGACGATCAACTCCAGCAACCGCCCCAAATCGCGCATGAAGATGATGAAGGTAAACAGCGCCACGCCCAGCAGCGCATGCGAGGTCACTTCCTTCAGGATGTAGCGGGTCAGGATGCGCACAACCTTCTAGTTTACCGGAAGTTGAAGCGTGGAGTCGTGCGACTCCTTAATCTGCGGGGCATCCAATGTGGTAGCCTTTTAACGGGTGAGGTGTCTCTGGCCGGAGGAGATTTCGGCTCGCGGGCCGGCAGTCGCAAACGACCGCTTCTCAAGGAATACAGCATTGTTCAACAAATTCGCCGCCAAGATCTTTGGCACCAGTAACGAACGGGAAATCAAGCGCATTCTGCCGCTGGTGGAGCAGATTAACTCGTTCGAGCCGGCCATGAAGCAGCTCAGCGATGAGCAGCTCCGCGCCAAGACCGACGAGTTTCGCCAGCGTATTCGTGAGCGCGTGGACCCCGTCGAGGATATGGACGCGAAGGATCAGGAGCTGAAGGCCGCCCTTGACGAGATTTTGCCGGAGGCCTTTGCCGTCGTCCGCGAAGCGGGCTGGCGCGTGCTCCAGATGCGGCACTTCGATGTGCAACTGGTCGGAGGCGTCGTGCTGCACCAGGGCAAGATCGCCGAAATGAAGACCGGTGAAGGGAAAACGCTGGTCGCGACTTTGCCGGTATATCTGAATGCGCTCTCCGGTCGCGGTGTTCACGTCGTTACCGTCAACGACTACCTGGCCAAGCGCGACTCGGAGTGGATGGGTAAGCTCTACACCTTCCTCGGCTTGACCGTCGGCGTCATCGTGCACGACCTTGACGACGTCCAGCGCCGCGAGGCTTACGGCTCCGACGTCACCTACGGCACCAACAACGAGTTCGGGTTCGACTACCTGCGCGACAACATGAAGTTCGACCTGAAGGATTGCGTGCAGCGCGGCCACAACTTCTCCATCGTCGACGAAGTGGACTCGATCCTGATCGACGAGGCCCGCACCCCGCTCATCATTAGCGGACAAAGTGAAGAGTCGACCGACAAGTATTACAAGGTCAATCGCATCATCCCGCAACTGGAGCTAGGCGAGGAAATCGATCGCGGCATGGGCGAGGACAAAGTCCTTACTGGCGATTTCGTAGTCGACGAAAAACATCGCACCATCACCGTCACCGATCCCGGCTGGGAAAAAGTCGAGCGTCTGCTGGGCATCGGCAACATCGCCGATCCGGAAAACTGGGATCTGAAACACCACGTCGAGACCGGCCTTAAGGCGCACGCGCTCTATCGCCGCGACGTCGAGTACGTAGTGAAGGATGGCGAAGTTCTCATCGTCGACGAGTTCACCGGCCGCCTCATGCCGGGACGCCGCTGGTCCGACGGTTTGCACCAGGCGGTCGAAGCCAAGGAAAACGTCAAGATCGAGCGCGAGAATCAGACGCTTGCGACGGTCACCTTCCAGAACTACTTCCGCATGTATAAGAAGCTGGCCGGCATGACCGGTACAGCCGAAACCGAGGCGGCCGAGTTCGACAAGATCTATAGGCTCGAAGTTGTCGTGATCCCGACCAACAAACCGCTGTTGCGCGTGGAGAACTCCGACATTGTCTACCGCACGGAGAAAGAAAAGTTCTTTGCCTCCGCCGATGAAATCCAAAAGCTGGCGGAGACCGGGCAGCCGGTGCTGGTCGGCACCACCTCGGTCGAGAAGTCGGAGCGGCTTTCCGAGCTGCTGAAAAAGAAGGGCATCCGGCACGTTGTGCTGAACGCCAAGTACCACGAGAAGGAAGCCGAGATCGTCGCGCAGGCAGGCCGCAAGGGCGCGATCACCATCGCCACCAACATGGCCGGCCGCGGTACCGACATTCTGCTGGGCGGCAATCCCGAGTTCATGGCCAAGCAGGAGTGCCTGAAGAAAGGCCTGGCGCAGGCGCTGAAGACGGTTGCCGGGGAAGTGTCGGCCAAGCCCGACGATCCCACGGTTTCCTACTTCTACTACGGTGGCGTCGAGTACAAGGTCGACACGGCGAAGTGGAACGAGATGTTCCAGCGCTACAAGGAATCCACCGACGCTGAGCACGATGAAGTCATCCGTCTCGGCGGCCTGTTCATCTTCGGCACCGAACGTCACGAGGCGCGCCGCATCGATAACCAGCTACGAGGCCGCGCCGGCCGCCAAGGCGATCCCGGCGCTTCGCGCTTCTACCTGTCGCTGGAAGATGACCTGATGCGCATCTTCGCCAAGGAATGGGTGTCCAACCTGCTACAGCGGCTGGGCATGGAAGAGGGCGTGCCGATCGAGTCCAAGCTGATCACGCGCCGGATCGAGGCCGCACAGAAGGCGGTCGAAGGCCAGAACTTCGAGGCCCGCAAACACCTGCTCGAGTATGACGACGTGATGAACAAGCAGCGCCAGGCGGTCTACGGGCTGCGCCGGCAGCTGCTGGAAGGACTCGACCAGAAAGAGCTGATCCTCGAGGACTACGTGCGCGATATCCTCGGCGGCCTGCTCGACAAGTACTGCGGGAAAGAAACTCGCGCGGAAGATTGGGATACCAAGAGCCTGAAGAACCAGATCTTCACGCGCTTCGGCGTGGACCTGACGGCGGAAGGCATCGAAGCCGAAAAGCTTAACCGCGGCGAACTTGGCGACACAATCTTCGACAAGCTCAAGGAGCGCTACGAAGCCAAGGAGGCGCTCATCGGCCCTGATGCCATGCGCCACCATGAGCGCATCATCATGTTGAGCGTGCTGGACCAGCAGTGGAAGGATCACCTGCTCTCGATGGACCACCTCCGCGAAGGCATCGGCCTGCGCGGCTACGGGCAGCACGATCCACTGGTGGAGTACAAGCGCGAATCGTTCGACATGTTCGAAGCCATGATGGAGCGCTTCGAGGAAGAGACCGTCCGCTACCTGTACCTCATGCAGGTAATCGAAGCGCCACGTCCTGCACCGCAACGGGTCAGCGCGGGCGGCGACTTCAATGCCGCCGAGACGGATGCCGTGTTCAGCACCGGCGCGCGTGGTCGCGCCACCACTTCCATGGACGACATGGAGGAAGCCTTCCAGCGCCGCAAGCGTCGCGAACTGGAGCAGGCGCGCATGGCGGGTGCCGGCGAAGCAGGAACCGTGCAGCAGGTGGTGCGGGGAGACAAAGTGGGCCGCAACGATCCCTGTCCCTGCGGCAGCGGCAAGAAGTACAAGAAGTGCTGCGGGGCATAGAAAGCCGCTTTTCGCAATTCGCCTTTCGCTCTTCGCTTTTGCCTGATCTTCGGGGTTTTTTTCTATGCAGACGGCGCGTAGAACCAGCCGCTCTCAGAACTCCTACTTCCATGGGCTGCTCTTCAAGCGAGGCAAAGTCCCTTCGATGAGCACGATGCACCGTAAGCCAATAGTAACTCGACTTTTTCCACTCGGTGACCGAGAGTAGTCCAGATTGGATCACGGAGATCCGCTTCCCAGCGGCGTAGCGCAGCTTCAGCGCCCGTGACGAGTCGAACCCTTGTTGCCCAACAACCGCGAGTTCGCTCAGGGGACGTTCCAAGCGATGCCGCTGACCGAAGGCTTAGGAGGGAATTACGATGTCTGCACAGCAACGAAGTGTAGTTGCGATTCTTCGGCGCAGTGTCCGCGCAGGCATGTGCGTCTTGGTTGTCGCCTTATCAGCCGCGACGATGGTGATCGGCCTAGTCCCGGCAGCCCATGCCCAGACCTTCCAGGTTCTGCACAACTTCACCCAGGGCGCGGATGGATATTGGCCCGCAACGGGTGTGGCCATTGATCGCGCCGGAAATCTGTATGGGATATCCCAGGGTGGCACGAACAACTACGGCGGCGTGGTGTTTAAGATGAGCCGTCGGGGTTCCTCCTGGATCTTCACGCCAATCCACAACTTTGTTCGCACCGAGGGAGTTCAGCCTGCGGGAATCACCATTGGCCCTGACGGAAATGTTTACGGCGCAAACGCTCTGGGCGGCGGCATGGGCTGCGGAACAAATGGTTGCGGAACCGTCTTCAAGCTCAGTCCCCCGGCGCGATTCTGCGCCGACCTTAACTGTCCGTGGCCGGCGACCGTACTTTACACGTTCGGGGGTGGCAGCGACGGCTTCGATCCCAGGGCTGCTGTGATCTTCGATCTGGCCGGCAATCTCTATGGGACCACCTTTTACGGCGGCGACAACAATTATTGCTGCGGCGTCGCATACGAACTGAGTCACGCCGGCGGCACTTGGGCGTTTAACGTCCTCCATGCATTTGGTCAGCTGGGCGACGGATTCTACCCGCAAGCGCCTGTCATCCTCGACGACGCCGGAAATCTGTACGGCACAACCGAACAGGGCGGAACGGCGAACCAGGGTACGGTCTTTCAGATGTCGCCCTCGCCATCGAGGTGGAATGAAACGCTCCTATGGAGTTTTCTTGGCAGCCCAGACGGCGCTACTGCGCTCGGCGGAGTCGTCGTAGATCCAGCCGGCAATGTGTACAGCACCACCTATTACGGAGGGAGCAGTATGAGTTGCGGGTCTTATGGGTGCGGTACGGTTTCCGCGGTTTCGCCTGCGAATGGCGGCTGGACTGAGACTGTGCTCCATTCCTTCGACCTGTCCAATGGAGACGGCTGGCCTCAGGCTGGCCTAACCATGGATGCGGCCGGCAATCTCTACGGCACCACATTCCGCAACCCCGGCAGTGTCTTCAAGCTGACTCCCACCAACGGAGGCTGGATTTACACCATTCTGCATGAGTTTCAAGGGTACGACGGTTTGAATCCCACTAGCACCGTTGCTATCGATGCGGATGGAAATCTGTACGGCACGACCTCAGGGGGAGGAGCCAACAGTTACGGCGTCGTTTGGGAGATCACGCCGTGAGGCGGGGGTGGAACTGCACGGCAGGGGAGATGGCCGGTTCCAATTGACCCTTTGGCGGGAAGGGAGCGGCGACAGTCTGCCATCTGCAAACTACTGGCTGATTCGAGAGATCCGTACTACTGTTTGACCGTGAGTCAGCCAGACCGCTTGACAGATTTACCGATGCGACGTCAGCTTCGCATCCCGCATCTGATCGTTTTCCTGCTTCTGATCGTATCTGGCGCCCCATGCTCGTTTGCTCAGGGCGCCTCGCTCCCCATCCTCACCTTCCCGCTGAAGGCCGACGTCAAGAACCAGGACCAGCACCTCACTTCCTCCACAGCCAAGGCCAATTCCGTCTTCGATCACTCGATGCTCGACTCGCGTACGCTGTATAGCATCTATGGCTGCGACGATGTGGTTGTCGCCTTCACCGGCACTGTCGCTCGCTTCGGTCCGGGTATTCCCATCATCACGCCGGGTTGCAACGACGGCTACAAGGTTCTCAACATTTTGAATCCGCCGCCCATCTCCCTCGCCCCCAACATGTACTACTGGGGATGGGCGGACGCGAAATACCTGTTCTATGATGGCCACCCCGGCATCGACTACCAGGCGGCAATGGACACCCAGGTCTACGCCGCACTGAGCGGCACCATTCACTACCCGTCCCGAATCGTCGGCCTAGGCTATCCTGCTCCCGCTTATCACGTGATGGAGATCGTCCCCGATCACGCGCAGGGCAGCGTGCCGCCGTATCTCATCTACTATCTGCATCTCGATACCTATGTGGGTCAGCAGCAGATTCCAATCAACGATCCCGATCCGTTGCCGGGATGTCCCGCGACCGTGTACCTTCCGCTGAATGAAGGCACGCATGTGCAGGCCGGATGCCTGGTCGCGCTCTCCGGCAAAGCCGCTCCGCCCATCTACAACTTCATGCCGCACCTGCACCTCGAAGTGCAGCGCGTAGTCCCCAGCTTCATGGTGTTCAATCGCTTTGGCGCAAGGACTGCCGACGCATGTGTGGATGGTGTGCTCGGGGTCGGCTATGACTGCGTGCCGGTCGATCCTTACGGCTGGACAGGAGCTGCGACGTATTGCGATCCGCAGACCGGACTCGCGGACTCCGGCGATCCCTACTATTGCCTCACGGGAGTCACAAGCATCCCGCTCTGGAGATAGCGTCCGCGCGAGCCATCGACGCTCTCAAAGATCCTTCTGGTATTCGTGCAGCGGCATGCCAAAGAAGTTGGAAGTCTTGCCCGAGCGTCGATAACCGTATTTTTCGTAGAAGCGCATCGCGCGCTCCAGTGGTTCCGTCGTGTCGAGCGTGATGCGAGAGCACTGTCGTCTTACAAGCTCCTCCTCGGCAGCATGTAACAGCCTCGCCGCCACGCCGGATCCCTGCCAGTCCGGAAGCACAGCCATGCCGCGCAGATGACCTTCATTCGCCCCCGTCATCGCACACGCGATCGTTCCGACAATCGTGTCGTCCGCGGCGCTCACGGCGACAAAGACGCACATGGATTGGAGTCGCTCGCCGACTGTCTCCGGTGTAAGCACCGTGTCGAGGTAGGCGCCCGGAGTGTACGCGGAGCGATACGGTTCAAAAGCAGCGCCCAGGCAATGGAGAATGCCCGACGCATCTGTAATGATTGCTTTGCGAATGGCAATGCTGCTTGGCGGCGGGGGCATGTTTTGACCAGCATAAATCAACGGCGCAGCTACCGGTCGCAAGGAAAAGCCCAGCCAGCGGCTGGGCTTGATCGCAAGTTTGCAATCTCCTACTGAAGTCTGGTCACATTTCCGGCTTGCGGCCCCTTTTGGCCGTCGACGATCTCGAACTCTACCTGATCGCCTTCCTGCAAGCTTTTGTATCCTTCGGTGTTGATCGCGCTGTAATGCACGAACACATCCGAACTGCCATCCTCACGGCCGATAAAGCCGAAGCCTTTCGCATTGTTGAACCACTTTACGGTTCCTTTCATTCTCACTTTCTTTCTTCCTCCGGGCCGAGCCCAACCGCACCCTTACGCCGAGGGCGCGGGTCTTGAATTGCGTCCATCAGGTTGAGCCCAGAAGCCAAAGTCTGGAAAGGGCAGTAGCCTACGCGAACTTGGCACGGTGGTCGGAGCCTGCCTGAACTGCGTGTCTCAAGTCTGCTACCGTTTAGTGGTGTTGTCAATAGAGTATATAGCCAGCACCCGCAGTTTTGTTGGGTTTTTCGACATCGCTTGGCATCAAGCGTGCCTTATCCACTCCGCCAGCCATAGCACCCCCGCGATCGTCTTGCCGTCGCGGATAGCGCCGGAAAGGACCATCTCCATCGCCTTGGTTAAAGGGGTCAGCTTGCACTCGATCGACTCGTCATCTTCTGGCTGAGCTCTGCCGGCGGTGAGGCCTCGCGCCAGATAAATGGTCATGGTCTCGTCGAGGAAGCCGGGGCTGGCATAGAAGAACAGTGCGCGTTTCCACTCCCGGGCACGGTAGCCGGTTTCTTCCAGCAGCTCCCGTTTGGCGCCGGTCAGCGCGCTCTCGCCCGGATCGATCCGTCCCGCCGGGAGTTCCCACAGATAAGCCTGCGCGGCGTAGCGGTACTGGCGCTCCAGAACGACAAGTGGCTCGACGGCACTTTCATCCACCGCCAGTATCACGACCGAACCGGAGTGCCGGACGACGTCACGCCGTGCGACGATGCCGTTAGGCTCCTTGACCCGGTCGGAGCTCACGCTGAAGACAGGACCCTGGTACGCGACTTTCGAGGAGAGAACCTCCAGCTCCGGACGCTTCCTGGAAACAGGGGTTCGCTTTGCGGATTCACTCTTGCGAGCGCTACGTTTCTTCGATGCCATGACCATCAATATAAGGCAGAACAAGGCCCGCCATCGGAATTCCGCAAATCTGCTATTCTCCCGCCGTGCCCAAATCCGCGCCACCGAATCGTCCGCTGACGATCAGCATTGTCGGCCCCGGAAATCTTGGAACCGCCCTGGCCTTGACCTTGCCATCCGCCGGCTACCAGGTAGAGTTCCTCGTCACGCGCAAGGCGACTGCGTCGTCTCATGCCAGGACTTTGGCCCGGAAGGTTAAGGCGCGCCTGGTCGAGTTCGGCAAGCAGCCACTCGAGACAGATCTGGTCTGGATCACTGTGCCGGACGATGCAATCCCCGAAGTGGCGAAAACCCTGGCGCGGGCACAGCAGTGGAAAGGCCGCTTCGCCTTTCATTCCAGCGGAGCGCTCACCAGCGACGAGCTTGCTCCACTGCGCGAGAAGGGCGCACAGGTCGCGTCTGTGCATCCCATGATGACATTCGTTCGCGGCGTGGTGCCGCAGATGGCGGGTGTCTCCTTCGCCGTGGAGGGCGACGCTGCGGCGGTTCGCCTCGCCCGGAGAATCGTCGAAAGTCTGGACGCCACCGCGCTCCCGATCAAGAAGCGGAACAAGGTGCTGTATCACGTCTTTGGCAGCTTCGCTTCGCCTCTGGTGATCGCCCTGATGGCGACTCTGGAGGAGGTAGCGCGGGCCGCCGGCATTCGCAAACAGGACATTAAGCCGGTGATGGTGCCATTGTTATGGCAGACGCTTAGCAACTATCTGAAGCACGATGCGGCATCGGCATTCAGCGGCCCGTTGGTGCGGGGAGATGTGGCCACGGTAGGCAAACATTTGTCCGAGTTAGAGACCCTGCCGCAAGCGAGAGAAGTCTACGTCGCGCTGGCGAAGGTTGCACTACAGAATTTACCGGTGAAAAACCGCTCAGATCTAGACAAAGAACTGAATCGCTGACGGGCCGCCTTTCCCAAGCTGGTTAAGCTTGGCAGGGATGATGTCATCAGCATTGGAATGGGATCGCGTGACAGATAGCTCGAAATCGGCTAACTTTGCTGCATGGAGACAGTACAGATCCAATTACCTGCGGCGCTTCTTAGAGCAGCTGACCTGGAACAGGGCGAATTATCCCAGGAGGCCGCTCGGCTCCTGGCGCTCGAGCTGTATCGCGAACAGAAGGTTTCGCTGGGGCGAGCCGCTGAACTCTGCCAAACCCCGCTTGCGGCTTTCATGGATTTTGCTGCGAGGCATGCTGTTCCGCCGTTACAATATACCCATGAGGAATTGAATCAAGAACACCGCTCATCCGAGCGGCTTGGCGCGTGATCGTTGTCGCAGACTCTTCACCCCTGATCGTGTTGGCCAAGCTGTCATGTTTCGATCTTCTCGAGAAGCTCTACTCCCGCCTTTACATTTCAGCCGAGGTATATCACGAGGTCGTTGTGGCTGGCGCGGGACTTCCCGGCTCGCAGGAGATTGAGCAAGCTGATTGGATCGAGGTTGCAATCGTCAGGGATCCAAGTAGCCTCGCTCTGAGACAGCAAAAGTCTGCCCTTGGACTTGGCGAGTTAAGCTCGATCGTTCTTGCCAGGGAAATCGGTGCCGACCTCGTCCTGCTAGTCGACCATAGCGCGCGAAAATTGGCCCGAGCAGAGGGATTCGAGCTTCGTGGCAGCATCGGGTCGTTGGAGATCGCGTACAGACAGGGTTATCTGGGGGATTTGCGAGCAGCCTTCCAGCGGCTCATAGAAAATGACGTCTACGTAGACCGGCAATTGCTGAATCACCGCTTGCAGTTGTTAGGACTGGAGAGCCTATGATTTCGCATAACGCTGCTCCTACCAGCTAGAGAAGAGGTGCCCCATCTTCTCTTTTTTCGTACGCAGGTAGTTCTCCGAGTGCTCGTAGGCCTCGACCTCGGCCGAGACCCGCTCCACCACCTTGATCCCGGCGTTCTCCAGGGCAGCGACTTTGTCCGGATTGTTGGAGATCAGCCGAACCTGCTTCACCCCGAGCTGCCGTAGCATTTCGGCGGGCAGCTTGTACTCGCGATAGTCGTTATCGTAGCCAAGCTCGTTGTTGGCCTCAACCGTGTCGAGCCCGTTGTCCTGCAGCTCGTAAGCCTGAAGCTTCGCCATCAAGCCGATGCCGCGGCCCTCCTGCTGCTCATAGATCAGTACGCCTGCGCCTGCCTGGGTGATCATGGAGAGCGCCAGCTCGAGCTGCTGCCGGCAGTCGCAGCGCATCGAGTGGAAGACATCGCCGGTGAGACATTGCGAATGAATACGGACCAGCGGAGGAAGGGAATGAATGTCGCCCATGACCAGCGCGACAGCTTCTTCTTTGCGGGTTTCGTGCTTGCCGGAACCGTTGTTCCCGACGGGCGAATCCTGAACCTCGGCCTGAAAGCCATAGATGCGGAACTGTCCCCAGCGGGTGGGGAAGTTGGCCTCGGCTACTTTCTTAATGACGGACAGAGTCACACTTCGATTATAAGCTGCCATTACCATCTTCGATGTTCGCCCGTCACAAAGGTAGCGGTCGACAAGCACAGACGAAAAAGGGCGGCCGTTGCCGGCCGCCGAGAATTACATCTTCGATTCGCTGGTTTACTTGCTATCTGCCGTGCCCGCCTCCGCCGGAGTGGCCTCCGCCGCCTCCTCCGTGGGAACCTCCGCCGCCACCGTGGTAGCTGCCGCCGGAGGCATGCGAGCCGCCTCCGCCGCCGGAATTGTGCGGTGCCGAGTACGATCCTGCGCTATGTCCCGAGTACGAAGGCATTGAGCCGTAACTCCGGCTGGCCGAGTAGTTGGGAGCCGGCGAGTAAGACCGGCCCGCGCCATACCCGGCAGACGGATACGAACTGCGTCCGTTATAGGCGCTCGATCCGGAGCTGGGGTACGAGCTGCGGTTACTGTAGCCCGAGCTGGGATACGAACTGCGGCTGCTTCCGCCACTGGGGCTCGCCCACGGACTTCTGGCGCCGTATGCCGATGAGCCCGAATAAGCCGGGGCGGCATGATACGAATATCCCGCCGGTGGCCGCGGCACCGACGATGCACCGGCTCCACCACGGTTATTGCCCTGAGGTGTCGAGTACGATCCCGCCGAACGCGACGGAGCCGAGGACGGCTGCGTTCCACCCGGGCGACTGGTCTGACTCCACTCCTTGGGCTGCGGCGTCCAGCCATTCGTTCCCGAGCGCTGAGCGCTTCCCTCAGGAGGATTATGGCCCTGCGCCAGGTTCGTCGGCTGACGATTGCTCAAGGTGTTGCTATTGCCACGCGCAAAGCTGTCGTCGCTTGTGGGCGGTCGCGGGACGTTGTGCGTCGCCATGCCGGCTGCGTTATTCGCCGGAGAACCCACTCGCGAAGCGTTCATTCCTCCCGCCGACGGCGGTCTCGGTACGTTATGTCCAGCCGCGGCGCTGGCCGGACTCGCAGTGCGGGCGCCTTCATTCCCGCCAGTCTGCGGACGAGTAGCACCCAGATTTGCCGAGCCAGCGCGTGAAGTCTCAGCATTCATTCCGTGATTCGCGGAAGGCGTGTTGTTGCCTCGCGCTATTGCGGACTGATTACCCTCGACGCTTGCCGGTCGAGCAGGCGGTTGCGAGCGCGTAACCACGCTCCGTCCGAAGGCCGAAGCTGGCGGTGTGCCGCGCGTCTGCGGACTGCGGCCTCCCAGCACCGATTCACGCGTGGGATTCGCATCGACGCCGCGCAGCATGCTGCCTTTGCCGAGTTCCGACTTCGGCACCGCTCCGCCCACCCGGTTAATGGCCGCGCCTGAAGTGAATGCCGATCTCGGCGCCGCCGTGACCGCTCCGGCGGTATTGCGGAATCCGTAATGCGTGTTGTTGATATTGCCGTGGAAATAGTTATTGCTGAAATTGTTGATGTTGGTAATGTGCGTGTTGTAGCTGTTAACGTTGCGGAAGTAATTGCCGGTGACGAATCCTCCGCCGCGATACCACCCACCCCGTCCCCACCCGCAATAGCGCGGGAAGAACGGCTCACCCCAACCCAGGGGGAACCATCCAAAGTTGATGCCGATCCCAAAGCCGCCCCAGCCTCCGCCCCATCCAAAGCCAACGCCGAAGCCGGGCCCGCCAATCCAGCCCACCAAGGCAGGAGCGTAGTAGGGATTCCAGTAACCGCCGTAAGGGCCAGGCGCCCAGCCCCAGCCGCCGCCGTAGGAAACCCAGCGGCCGTAGTGGAACGGCGCAAATCCCCAAGGCTGATCGTCAACCCACGTCCAGCCCCATGGTGCGATCCACACCCAGTGTCCGTAGCGATACGGCGCCCATCCCGCGGGAACCGAGGACGGAACCCAGACCGCGCCATAAGTAGGCGCCTGAACCCACTGACCGTTGGCATCCAGATCCTGATAGCCGATTACGCCCGGCGAGACATAGCGCGCGGAAACGGAATCGTCCAGCCGCTTGTCGCGCACCTGCGCCCAGTCGTCAAACCCATCGCGAGCCGGCGCTTGATACGCGGTGTGTTGCAGCGACTGATCGGAAGTGAAGCGGACCTGCATGCCGGAGTTCACTCGAACTGCCGCGCCTTTGCCCGTCGCCTCACCGTAGCCGCTGCGCACCGTTACCCAGCTTTGATCCTGGCTGGGGTACACGTCAAAGCGGTAGACGCCGCTCTTCATCACCGTGAAGGCGTAGTTGGGCGTATCGACTTCGTAAATCTCGCCGCGCTCCAGGTGTTTCACTGTCACGCTCAACGTGCCCTGGTCGAGTTCTATCTGAACGGTGTTATCGCTAACGTTGGTCAGCGTCAGGCTGGTCTCGGAGTTCATGCGGATGAACCCGTCACCGACGTTCAGTTCCGCCTTGGAATCCTTGTCGGTCCAGACGCGGTCCGACGTGGTAAGTGGCCGATTCATGCTGGCGGCGATCCAGTCGTTCACACCGCCGGGCTGCATCGAGACTTGGCCCGACATGAACTGCACGCGCGCCACCCGGCCGGGAGGATCCTGCTGTTGCGCTCCCTGCCCGGGATCGCCTTGCTGTACAGGCACGTTAGCTGGAGGCGGAGCGTCGTTCTGGTCCTGAGCAAAGACCGCTCCTGCCGACATGACAACCAACAGCAGCACCATCAACATCCCTTGCCACCGCTGCCACGACTTCATTTTGAATCTCCCATCGCCTCAGGCCGTCACTACGCGTCCCAGTCTTCGAGGCGAACTTCCACCGCGGCCCGCTAGACTTCTTGGCCGACATCTGCTTAAACCCGGAATCGGCCAAGCTGTTTCGCTTTCTCATTCTATATGGATGCCACGCAAACCCGTGGAAGGGTTAAGTTTTGTATCTGCTTGGGTCTGCCGCAGGCTGCACCCCTACGGCGAAACTTCTGAATCAGCAGCATATAATTCATGACCGCACACTACCTTATTTGGAAAGGCGTCTCAAATGAGGCTCGGGTTTTCGTCGCGCCGTCTTGTCACCGTCTGCGCAGTCGCCCTGCTGTCAGCTCTCACGAGGGCGCAGGCGCCGGTCATTCCCGCCCCGCCCGCAACGCCAAAACGTCCCGTCACCGACACCTATCAGGGCGTCACCGTGGTGGACGACTATCGCTGGCTGGAGAATTGGAACGATCCCGCCGTCAAGCAATGGAGCGCCGCCCAGAACGCCCGCACCCGGGAGTATCTCGATCGCCTGCCGTCGCGCCCGGCCATCAAGCAGCAGTTGCAGAACATGACTACCGCCAACTCGGGAGAGTACTTCGACGCGCGCGAACGCGGTGGGGTTTTGTTCGCCATGAAGACGCAGCCACCCAAGCAGCAGGCCTTCCTTGTAGTGCTACGTTCGCCGGATAAGCCCGACAGCGAGAGGGCTATTGTCGATCCTAATGCCATGGCGACGAGGGGCTCGATGGCGATTGATTTCTACGTACCCTCACTCGATGGCAGGCTGGTCGCGGTGTCGCTCTCGCAAGGCGGTTCGGAAGACGGCACGGCGCACGTTTTCGAAGTAGCCACGGGCAGGGAACTGCCGGATGCGGTGCCGCGCGTCAACTTTGCTACCGCTGGCGGCAGCCTCGACTGGAATAAGGATGCCACCGGTTTCTATTACACGCGTTATCCGCAGGGGAAGGAACGCCCGGGCGAGGACGCGAACTTCTATCAGCAGGTCTACTTTCACAAGCTGGGAACGAAGAGCACCGAAGATACTTACGTCATCGGCAAGGATTTTCCTCGCATCGCCGAAATCCAGTTGCACACCGGCGAGGATGGCTTCTGGCTGCTGGCCTCGGTGGCTAACGGCGATGGCGGCCAGTTTGCGCATTACCTGATGAACTCGTCGGGCCGCTGGGTTCAGGTAACGTATTTCGACGACGCGATTGTCTCTGCCAAACTGGGCGCCAATGGCGACCAAGCTTTATATCTGCTTTCCCGCAAAGATGCGCCCCGTGGCAAAGTCTTGCGCCTGCCGCTCACCAATCTTTCGCTCGCCAACGCCAAGCTTATTGTCCCGCAAAGTTCCGGAGCCGGTACGGACGACAATTCACACGCCTCAATTAACAGCCTCACTCCAACGGCGACGCGCCTCTACGTGCGCGACCTGATCGGCGGCCCGTCGCGGGTTCGCATCTTCGATCACCAGGGCCACCAGGTCGGGATGCTGCCTACGCCTCCCGTTTCGGCCGTCGGAGAAGTAGCGCAGACCAACGACGACAATGTGCTCTATGAAGTCTCCAGCTACCTCGAACCAGCGACCTGGTACAACTTCGGCTCTTCCGGAAAGGCGGAACGTACGGCGATGTCGGCCACTTCGCCGATCAAGTTTGACGATGTCGAGGTAGTCCGCGAGTTCGCAGTCTCCAAAGATGGAACTCGCGTGCCTGTGAATATCCTCCGCCGCAAAGACACGAAACTGGACGGCAAGAATCCCACCCTGCTGGAGGGCTACGGCGGCTACAACATCAGCATGTCTCCAGGCTTTATCGGAGTGTTCGGACGAGTGTGGCTGGATCAGGGCGGGGTATACGCAATTGCCAATCTGCGAGGCGGAAGCGAGTATGGCGAAGAGTGGCACTCAGCCGGCAAGCTGACTCACAAGCAGAATGTCTTTGACGACTTCGTCGCCTGCGCCGAACATCTCATCCAGCGCGGCTACACCTCGCCGCCGCACCTGGCCATCATGGGCGGCAGCAATGGCGGCCTGCTGATGGGTGCAGTGCTCACGCAACGGCCTGACTTATTCCGCGCCGTGGTTTCCTTCGTGGGCATCTACGACATGCTGCGCGTCGAGCTCGATCCCAACGGCGCCTTCAACACCACGGAATACGGCACGGTGAAGGATGCCGAGCAGTTCAAGGCGCTGTATGCCTACTCGCCCTACCATCACGTTGAAGATGGCGCGAACTATCCCGCCGTGCTCTTCCTGACCGGCGAAAACGACCATCGCGTCAATCCCATGAACTCGCGCAAGATGACGGCTCGGCTGCAAGCGGCGAACGGCTCCGACCATCCCATACTGCTGCGGACTTCTTCCAACGCAGGACACGGTATCGGCACGGCATTGGATGAGGAGATAGACCAGGGCGCCGACGTCTTCAGCTTTCTCTTCGATCAGCTGGGGATCAAGTACACGCCACCGCCGGCGAAGTGACGAGAGCGCCCCACGCGGCTTTACATTTTTCCTGGCGAGCCCATGAAGGGTTTGAAGGGGCGCAGCTTTAGCCCTGCCCTGAGCTTGTCGAACGGGTGCGCCGTCGCCAGTCCCCTCATTTTGTCATCCCGACGAGGCCTTTAGGCCGACGAGGGATCTGCTCTTACTACTTCTCCAGCAGATTGTTGGAACGGCGACAGAACCAAACAGCTCATATCCCGCCGATAACCAAAATCTTTCCACGTCATAAACATTTTCAATGATGAACGGCGCGTCCAAGTCGCGCCACCTGCGATCTATTCATACAGCACGGGCCCGACTCCAATCGCCCGTGCGGAGGCTCCGATGGATTCCGCAAATCGCCCATCCACCTGGAAAATTCTCCTCGCCTTCAGCATCATTTACTTTGTTTGGGGCTCAACCTTTCTTGCCATTCGTGTCGGCGTATGTGAGGTCCCGCCCTTTCTGCTCGCGGGCATGCGCTTCTTACTGGCGGGAGGCGCTCTTTTCCTG
>JBARGS010000462.1:0-2964 GCA_049798495.1 Candidatus Korobacteraceae bacterium
ATGCTCTTCCTTCAGCGAGCCGACTGCCGAGAGCGAAAGAATGCGCTCGACGCCAAGCTGCTTCATGCCGTGAATGTTGGCGCGATAGTTGATCTCGGTAGGCATGAAGCGGTGACCGCGTCCGTGACGCGAGAGGAAGGCGACCTTGCGACCTTCCAGCGTGCCGAGGACATAGGGGTCGGAAGGCGTGCCGAACGGGGTTTCTAGCGGCAGTTCGTGGATGTCACTGAAGCCGGGCATGGAATACAAACCGCTGCCACCGATGATGCCGATTTCCGCCTGCTGCAACGAAAGGCTCCTTGGATGTCGTGTGCAAACCCACGATTATACAGGCAAGGTGCGACCTCGGGCGGGGAACGCAGAGAGACACAACACGCGCGCATTCGGTTCGGCGGACATCAGCCCGCGACGACATTTACCGCAGCAGCGCTGCCATATGTTGCGAGCCGGTGGCGATGCCCAGCGACCAGTTTGCGGCGTTGATGAAGAAGTTGGGGAACAGGCCAATACCAATCGTGGCGACCGCGGTGATGATCAGCGCCAGACGCATAGAGGGAGCAATCTTTACCATCTCCGGCTCCAACGGCAAACGCATCAACATGGCGTTGGCGATGCGCATGTAGTAGTACATGCCAATCACGGCGTAGAGAACGGCAAGCGATGCCAGCGCGTAATGCCCCGTCTGGATGAGGCTGAGGAAGATGAAGTACTTGCCCCAGAAGCCGGCCAGCGGCGGAATTCCCGCCAGCGAAAGCAGGAATACCAGCATTAGGATGGCTTCTACCGGCGCCTTGAAGTATAGGCCGGCGATGTCGTCGATCTCGTCGCCGATAATGTTGCGGCGGCGCAGCGAGGCGATCACCGCAAACGCGCCCAGGTTCATAAAGGTATAGACCAGCAAGTAGATCAGAATCGCCATGATGCCGGTGGAGTTGGTTTGGCCGTCGCTGGCAATCAAACCGAGCAGCATGTAGCCGACATGCGCAATGGACGAGTAGGCCAGCAGCCGCTTCAGGTTGGTCTGGGTGATGGCTGCCAGGTTGCCGCCGGTCATGGTGGCGATGGCGACGAAGACCAGCAGCGGCACGTACATCGAGCGCAGCGGATAAAGGCCAAAGAGGAAGATGCGCAGCAGCATCGCCCAGCCCGCGGACTTGACGGCGACCGACATGAAGCCGGTGATGCTGGTAGGCGCCCCTTCGTAGGCGTCGGGCGCCCATTGATGGAATGGTACGGCCGCAATCTTGAAAAGTAGGCCAGTCGCGGTTGCCAGTAGAGCGAAGATGACGATGGGATCGTTGGGACGGGTCGCGACGATCTGTTGCAGGCCTTGTGCAATCTTCCCCAAGTTGGTACTGCCGGTGAGTCCGTAGAACAGCGATAGGCCGTAGGCGAAGATGCCCGACGAGAATGCGCCGAGCAGGAGATATTTCAACGCGGCTTCGTTGGAGCGTTTGTCGCGGCGGAGGAAGCCGACGAGCACGTAGGTCGAAATTGCCATCAGCTCCAGGCCAATGAAGATCAGCACGATGTCGTAGCCTGCGGCCATACACATCATGCCGACGATGGAGAACAGCATCAAAGCGTAGAATTCGCCGTGGTTTTCATGCTCGATTTCGAGGTAGCGGATCGACATCAAGACGGCGATGGCGCCGCCAACGAGGAAAAGATAGAAGAAGTAGAGGGCAAAGGGATCGACCAGCAACGTTCCCATGAAGCCAGTATCGACAAATCCCAGGCCGCGCGATTGCGCCAGGTGGTACGCCCAATGCAGCTTCCCTACTGCCGCCGCTGAGAATGCCAAGCCGACCAGCGCGGTGAAGGCGTTGACGCGCTTCCACTGCTTGGGCAGCAGAAGGTCGATCATGAGGATGCCGAGCGCGAACAGCGTCAGCAGAAGCATGGGCAGAGCCAGCAGGTAATCGGTGCCCGAAAAATATTGTGTGAGCGAGGTGGTCACGAGGTCCTCACTTGCCGGCGGCGAGAGCCAGTTGAGCGTTCGCCGTGTTCATAGATGCGGCCGCGTTAGTCTTTACCGTTGTGTCATCCTGAGCGGAGCGTCCGCCTTGCCTTTCCGGCTCGCCGGTTTTGCGGGCCGGGCGGACGCGCAGTCGAAGGACCTGCTTTCCCGTCGAGCTCCGGTGAGCTGCTGTCGAACAGCAGGTCCCCTTCGGCAAGCTCGGGGCAGGCTCTTCACTCGGACTAAAGTCCTCGGTCGGGATGACACTTTGGAAACGTTCCACAGAGCTGAGCGAACGACGTTCCTGTGCTTCGGGAACCGTCGTCGCTGGCGGAACCGCGGCAGGAGCTACAGTGGGTGTCGCCGCCGGCTGCGTCGCCAGCACCGGCTTCTGCAATCCGGGATAATCCGGTCGCACGGTCGCTACCAGATTGTTCACCGGCGTGGAGAGAATCTGGAAGAACGGTTTGGGATACAAGCCAATCCAGAAGGCGATGATTACCAGAGGTATAAACGTCGCCAACTCGCGGCCCGACAGATCAAGAAGGCCCTCGTTCTTCGGGTTGTTCACCTTACCAAAGAAGACTCGCTGATAGAGCCACAGCAGGTAGGCAGCGGCAAGGATCACGCCCGGCACCGCCCATGCGGCCCAGACCTTGTTCTCCATGAACGTGCCTTGCAGGATGGTGAACTCGCCGACGAAGCCGTTCAGCAGCGGCAGGCCCATCGACGACATAAACATGATCAGCGTGATCGTCGCGTACACCGGCATGACGTTGGAGATGCCGCCGTACTCGGAGATCTCGCGCGTGTGCCGTCGCTCGTAAAGAATGCCGACGATCAGGAAGAGCGCGCCGGTGGAGATACCGTGGTTGATCTGCTGCAGGACCGAGCCGCTCAGGCCCAGCGGGCTGCAAGCGAAGATGCCGAGGGTGCAGAAGCCCAGATGGCTGACCGAGGAGTAGGCCACCAGCTTCTTCATGTCCTTCTGCATCAGCGAGACC
>JBARGS010000463.1:0-35569 GCA_049798495.1 Candidatus Korobacteraceae bacterium
CCCCTCAACCTGATGCACCTGGCCCAGAGAGATCGAGTTACGCCCACCCTGGTCAAGGTTGAGTCCGGGAACTCCGCCAGTCACGTGGGAAGAAAAACTGAACGAAGCAGCGATCAAAGAGCGCTTCGCAATAGCTCAGTCAACTGCTGAATTGTGCCTGCCTTGGCATCGCCTATGATGACGTAGCGCAGGCCGTCCTGTATCCACGTCCGCAGAGTGAACGAGGATTTCTGGTCCGCAAATGAAGATACTGGTAGCGCCAGTTGAGGCGTCTCCCGGAAGATGAAAACGGAAATGAGGTGGCGCTGGTAACGGAATATGTAGGACGGCCTGCAGACGCCTGGCTAAAGACCGGCCTTGGAAATCGCATTCGCGATTCCCAGATCTACAGACCAGCAGCTACCACGGGGTTGATGATTCTTGTGAGGTCTGCTGGCGAGCCATGAGATGGGACAGCGGTCTCGCCGTGCCGCCTACCGCGCTGGAGCAGAGGCTGCGACTGTCACAGTGGCATGAGATGAGGGTCACTGCGCGGCAGTGCGTCTGCTGTGGAGACTTACAGTCAGAGTGCTCCCATTCGTCGTGGAACAGCGGCTCGGAAGGCTGCGGCGAGGCAGAAGAAGCAACCAGTCGAATACCCCGAGAGATTGCCCGTCGCTGCGGCCGTGCAGTCTTCGTTGCTGTTCCCAAAGAGAGGTTCAAGATGTTTGCACGTAATGCCCATTTCCGCGTGAAGTCGCTCGACTTGGCTGGTGAGTTTACCCTGACATTGCAGAACGAAGTAATTCCTTTACTGCGCCGGCAGGAAGGCTTCAAAGGCGAGATTACGTTGTCGAATCCGGGCAGTCTGGAACGGATTTCCATCAGCCTGTGGGAGAACAAGAGCAATGCCGACGCCTACAATGCCAACGTCTACCCACAAGTGTTGAAAATTCTGTCAAAGGTGATCGATGGCGGGCCTAAGATTCTGATCTTTGAAAACCTGGCCCTAAACCTCAATAACGGCAATGCAGCCGGGCGCCAGAGTTCTTGACCGCTCCTGGCGACGCAGGACTCGCAGTGCGCCTTCGGTAAGCGCCCGCAGTTCGTCTTCGCCCGGATACACCGTAATGGGGGCGATCCAACTGACGTAGTCCGTCAGCGTCGAGACCAGGCGCTGCGAATGTGCCATGCCTCCGGTGAACAGGAGCGCGTCCACACGCCCGTGCAGGACGGCCGCCGTCGCTCCGATCTCTTTTGCGATCTGGAGGATCATCGCATTGAAGGCGGTTTTGGCCTGGGTGTCGCCGTCCGCGGTGCGACGCTCCACCTCCTGCAGGTCTTTCGTGCCCAGATACGAGTAGAGCCCGCCATCGCGGAAGAGCAGTGCTTCCACTTCTTTTTGCGTGTACTTGCCGCTGAAGCAGAGACTCACCAACTGCATCGCCGGCACTCCGCCCGCGCGTTCGGTGGAAAAGGCACCCTCCTCGCGCGAATTGGTCACGTCCACCATGAGGCCATTTTCGTGAGCGGAAACTGAAATGCCGCTGCCCAAGTGCGCCACAATCAGACGCAGCGAGTCGTACGATTGTCCGTGCTCGCCGGCGTAACGCTTGGCTACCGCCTTGGAGTTCAAAGCGTGCGACAGACATTGCCGCTCCAGCAGCGCCGATCCGGAGAGGCGCGCACACTCCGGCCACTCGTCAACGCTGACCGGATCGACGATGTAGGCTGGTACGCCGGCCTTTTGGGCGACGTCCGATGCCAGAAACGCACCAAGATTGGCGGCATGCTCACCGCGCCTGGCCAGGCGCAACTCTTCGAGCATTTCTTCATTCACAACATAGGTGCCGCTGGCGAGAGCGGGCAACAGGCCGCCACGTCCCACCACAGCATTAAGGTGGCTGACATCGAGGCTCGCCTCGCGCAATACGGTTTCAATCTGCGCGGAGCGGAATTGCCGTTGATCGAGAATCGGACGTCCGCGGAATTGCTCCATCTCGGCGTCGGAGTGGCGGATGTTCTTGACCAGTTCCGGGCTCTCGTTCAGGTAGAGAGCAATCTTGGTGGATGTGGAGCCGGGATTAATCGCGAGAATCCTGAAGCTATCGGGCAGCAAAGATCACCCCCAGCGCGATGGAATTCACCTTGTCATCCACGCTCTCGACGCGCGATGGAATCAGCATCGGCACCTTGGCTCCGGCGACTACGTGCGCGCACTGCGAGCCACCCAGGTATTTCACAGACTTTCCCAGAAGATTGCCCGCCTCGATGTTGGGAACGACCATGCAGTCGGCGTGGCCAGCCACGGGATGCTGAATGCCCTTCGCCTCCGCCGCGGACTCCAGAAGGGCACAGTCCAGGGCAAGTGGCCCAAACATCTCGACATCTCCGAACTGGCCGGCTTCGCCCATTTCACTAAGCTTCCTGGCGTCCACACTCGAGGGCACCGACTCGCTGACTGCTTCCGTGGCGCTCATGAGCGCGATCTTAGGCCGCGCCAGTCCTAGGGAGCGCATCACCTCGATCACGTTCTGCACGATCTGTTTTTTCTGCTCGAGGTCGGGTGCGACATTCAGGCCGCCGTCGGTAATGCCAACCAGGCGGACATGTCCGCTCAGGACGTCCTCATAAAGGAGCACGTCGCTTAACAGATGTCCCGTCCGCAGCCCGGCTTGCTTGTCCAGCGCAGCTCGCAAGAGTTCATCGGTGCGGAGGTGTCCTTTCAGTAGCAGGTCCACCTCGCCCTCTCGCGCCATCCGAGTCGCGACGGTCGCACCATCCTCTGCGTTCACGAAACGCGCCCGGGCGATCAAATCAAAAAGTCCGAGTGCCTCCGCCTTGACCCGGATCTTTGGCTCGTCGCCAATCAGTATGGGAACGGCAATGCCGAGGTGCAGCGCGCCATCGGCTGCGGTGAGGGCAACATCGTCGTCCGCAACAACGACTGCGACCCGCTTGGGACCAAGGGCCTGAGCACGGAGTCGAAGTTCGGCGAAACTCGTTATTTCCTGTTTAGTACATACAACAGTGCTGTGGGCCATGATGGGATTGTCGCTCCGGCGGGAATGGCGTTGCAGTGAGGCCGGTCACAATAGCGTGCGCGCGTTTAGACAGGTAGAGTGTTCTGAAGAATGGATCTTGCGCGACCAGATCCGCACTGGTCGATACCTCGACCGAGGATCCAGCTGCGCGGCTAGCGAGCAGCGACTAGCTCGAGATCGTCAACCCAGGATTCCTGAAGACGCTTGCCTCGCAACATGCCACGAAATTTTGGATGAGCGATCGCGATGAGGCTTTCGGCGCGCTGCTGCAAGGTCTTTCCCCGCAGATCGGCGACGCCAAATTCCGTGACCACGTAGTGGACGTCGTTGCGCGAGGTGGAAACCGCCGCGCCTGCATCCAGTTCGCGGACGATGCGCGAGATGGTGCCTTTGGAAGCGGTGGAAGGAAGAGCGATGATCGACTTGCCGCCGACGGAACGGCCGGCACCGCGCACAAAATCTACCTGGCCACCGACACCGCTGAACTCAACCGTGCCGATCATTTCGGCATTCACCTGCCCCGTCAAGTCCACCTGCAGGGCAGAGTTGATGGAAATCATGTTTTCGTGCTGGCCGATAATGCAGGGATCGTTGACGTAGTCAACCGGGTGCAATTCGACATCAGGATTGTTGTGCACAAAGTTGTAGAGCTTGCTGGTGCCCATCAGGAAGGTCGCAATAAACTTTCCGCGGTTGATGGTCTTCTTCTGATTGGTGATGACGCCAGCTTCGGCCAGAGTTACGACGCTATCGGAAAACATTTCCGAGTGAATGCCGAGGTCCTTCTTGTTGTTGAGCGAGAGGAGTGCGGCGTCAGGTATGGCGCCTATTCCCATCTGGAGTGTGGCTCCATCGGGGACGAGCGAGGCGATGTGCTCGCCGATGCGCCGCTCGATGTCGCCGAGCTTGGGGGGAGCCAACTCCACGATGGGAGAATCGCACTCGACGATCCAGGTAAGAGCGTCGAGATGAATCTTGCTACCCCCGGTGTGAGGAAAGTTCCGGTTCATCTGTGCGATGACGATGCGCGCAGATTCGGCAGCGGCGTGAGTGTAATCACACGAGAGTCCAAAGCTGCAGAAGCCACGTTCATCCGGGGGCGTAACCTGCAGCAGCATTACGTCGACCGGCAGAATTTTTTGCTTGAAGAGGCGCGGGACTTCAGAGAAGAAGCAGGGAGTGAATGTACCGCGATTTTCCTGCACAGCTTTCCGGGTGGGAGTGCCGAGGAAGAATCCATTGAAGCGGAAGCTGTGCTCCATACCAGGTTGCGCGAAGGCCGCTGGACCCATGGCGACCATATGTACAATTTCGACATTTGCAAGTTCGGGTGCGCGTGCCACCAAAGCCGCGACCAGCACAGGCGGTTCGCCGCAGGCGTGTCCCAGTACAACACGATCTCCGGAGTTGACCGCCTGAAGGGCGCGCTCGGCCGAAACCAGCTTTTCTCGGTAAATCGATCTCCACTCGGTCATAAGGGCCTCGCATCTTGAGATCAACATCACGGGGCTTCTGCGTGGCAGGTGCCGACAACCCAAAGATGTCCCAACCCACAGCGCCACAGTAACATCTCAGCTTTGGCACCGCGAGAACATGGGTCACCTTTACATGTGACAGCGGTCTCCGGACCACGACTTGATCAGCTTAGCCGGATTGCGTGCCTCCCTAAACAAGCGAGAGGAAGGGTTGAGAATGTTAGGGTACGCTGCTCCGGGTGACGCTTCCGGGCGCAGAACGATCTAGGCTTTAGCGAAGCAGACCAGGGACTCCGTGGGTTTTATCGCGACGAATGGAAGGAATTTCGGCGACGGTAGGCTACAACTGTGAATCCCACCGACATTAGCATCGGCGGAATCATAAGGATGATGATGCCGCTGCGCAGGGCCTGAAAAAGTCCGGGCGACGATGAAGCAGCCTTTGCGTAGCAGAAAGGGCAGCTTTCAGCCCATAGCGCGATGGGCGAGAGAAATAGCAGGCCAGCAAGGCTACTCAGATAGCGGAGAAGCGGTCCCGAGATTTTATGCGCGCTCTTCATTGCGGAGCTCCCGTCTGATAGCTTGGTGGAGCGTCGCGCTCCATGCGGAAGCTGTCGGTCCAGCTATACTGCAAAGCCGCAAACACAAACAATGTGACAATCGCCACCCAGGTAACAAACAGCCGATTCTCCGAACCCAGATGCATGAAGAATACCACCGCCAGTCCGGCTTCCAGCAAGGCGATGGCGAACATGCGGAAGATCATGGTGCCGACGTCGACGTGCTGGTAGGCGATTACAAACTGCAGACCGGCCAGGATCAGGATGCAGACATAGACGATCAGATACTTGCCTAGCTTGCCGGCATAGGATGCCGACCCACCAGGTTGCTGTTTGGTAAGTTCTTCCATCTGTCCTCGGCTCCTTACTTCGACACGTTGAGCAGATAAATCAAGGGCACAACGAACATCCAGACCAGATCGACGAAATGCCAGTAGAGGCCGGTAATCTCCAGGTCGTCCGCTTGGAAGCGGCCAGTCTTATAGCGCGTTCCGACTACCAGCAGAACGATTACGCCAACGGTAACGTGGGTCAGGTGTAATCCGGTGATGGTGAAGAACGAGGCGCCAAACAGGTCGTTACCCCACGGATTCTTGAACAGTCGAACACCCTCGTTAATTAGGCCGAGCCATTCCCGCAGATGCAGAAGCGCGAAGATCACGCCTCCTACAGCCGTGATCATCGTCCAGCGGAATGCGGCGTCGCGGTTGCCGTTTTTCGCGTCACGCACGCCCAGAAACATCGTGAGGCTGCTGGTGATGAGGATGAACGTCATCACCATGGCGTTGACGACGGTGGGAAAAAACTTGAACGGGGTGGGCCAGTTGAGCGAGCCATTGCGCAGAAACCCATACGCCAGCAGGCAGGCAGCGAAGGTGGCCGCGTCCGCAATGATGAACAGCCACATCGCAAGCTTCTTTGTCGGGATGGCAAAGGGCGACGATCGCTCCTGCACGGCCGGATGGGCGCCCATGGTAAGGTCGGAATGGCTCACAGCAGATCCTCCGGCGAAGTCCTAGATTCGCATCCACAACAGCAAGAGTAGGTAAATCCACAGCACATCCATGAAGTGCCAGTAATAAGAAACGGTGCTGAGAGTGCTCAGCCGCAATCTTGGAAGCGGACGGCTAAAGCGCCAAATGACCAACATCAGTCCAGCTAATCCGCCAAGCACGTGCAGCGCGTGAGCCGCGGTAAACAGATAGAAGAACGAACTGCTCGGGTTGGTGGCCAGGTACAGCCCCTGCGATCGCAATTGGAGCCAAGCCATGTACTGGCCGCCGACGAATAGCAAGCCCAGAGCGAGCGTCAAACCCAACCACCGCAGGCCAGCCGAACGGGTTGTGTGCGAGCCATGAACGAAGGCGGCGACACGCTTGCGCGCGATCTCCAGAACGACACTGCTGGCCAACAGTATGACGGTGTCGACATACAGGATCGCGGGTAATGTGAAGTGCTGCCAGTCGGTCGAGCCGCCTTGGCGAACGATCATCGCGCTGGTGAAGGCGACGAAGGTCATGGTGATGGCGGAGAGGCCAACCCAGATGCCGGTGCGGGAAGCGGGCGAGCTGTCGTCGATGGCGAGCGCGCTTCCGGTAACAGGGGGAAAGTCGTGCCAGCCGCCGTCGTCGGAAGGCTGGGGGGATTTAATTTGCGGTGGTTCGGGGAGTGTGGTTGCCATAATCAAGCCCGTGTTGCCAGCGCCATCGCGTAAGTCGGTTTGTGTCAGGGCACGTCTTTAGACGTGCCGCAGTCGTGGCAAAAAGACCCGGCCTTCAGGGACCGTGTCGCAACCCAGTGTCGCCGCTCCGCGGCTGGTTGCCTTGCGATTCATACCGTTTGTCCCACTGAAAAATCCGTGTTTCGGTTGCGACACAGTCTCTAAAGCCCCGACGTTTACATAACTCAGTTCGGCACGACTGAAGTCGTGCCCTGATACAAACCTAATTCCTTCGAACTGAGCATCATTTCTCGTCCCGTACCGAGTTAATCTGTTCGGGCGAATCCTGCATTACGTAATCGTTCGTCGCGCGTTCGATGCCGTACTGATACGGGTCGTGATACACCACCGGCAACCTGCCGCCGAAATTATCGAAGGGCGGCGGGGAGGGAATTGACCACTCCAGTGACGTGCCCTCCCACGGGTTCTGCGGCGCCGGCTTGCCCCAGAAGCGGCTCTGAATCAGGTTGTACAGAAACAGCAGTTGCGCCGCGCCGGTTATCAGCGCCGCAATGGTGATGAACTTGTGTACCGGCATCAGAGGCGCCATGAAATCGTCTACGAACGCCTGATAGCGGCGGACGTTGCCGGCCATACCGAGATAGTGAAATGGCATGAAGATGCAATACGCTCCCGCGAAGGTGAACCAGAAGTGGATCTTGCCCATCGTCTCGTTCATCATCCGGCCGGTCACCTTGGAGAACCAGAAATAGGTTCCGGCAAAGATGCCGAACAGCGCCGCAACCGCCATCACCAGATGGAAGTGGCCGACGACGAAATAGGTTGCATGCAACATGATGTCAATCGACGGCTGAGCCAGGAAGAAGCCGCTGATGCCGCCGCTGATGAACATGGAAATGAATCCCAGCGCGAACAGGGAAGCGGTGTTGATGCGCAGCTTCGAGCCGTAGAGACTGCCAATCCAGATCAGCACAATGATGGTGGCGGGAATCGTGATCGCAAGCGTGGGGAAGGAAAACGCGATCGACGAGAGCGGATTCATGCCGCTTACGAACATGTGATGTCCGTAAACCATATAGCTGAGAAAGGCGATCGACACCATCGCGTAAATAATCACGCGATGGCTGAGCAGCGGCCGGCGCATGTTGGTGATCAGCACGTGCGAGACAACGCCCATCGCAGGCACGATGGCGATGTAAACCTCGGGATGTCCGAAGAACCAGAACAGGTGCTGCCACAACAGCGTCGAGCCGCCGGCGTGCGGCTGCAACTGGTCATTCACCACGAGGTTGGAGGGGATAAAGAAGCTGGTACCAGCGACGTGGTCGAGGATCAGAAGGATGCAAGCCGGCATCAAGACCGCGAATGCCGTCAGGCCGATGCAGGAGGTGATGAACCATGCCCACACCGAGAGCGGCAGGCGCATCAGGCTCATGCCCTTGCAACGCATATCCAGAGTAGTCGAGATGAAATTCAACGATCCCAGCAACTGTCCTATACAGAAGATGCCGATCGAAACGGCCCAAAGGATCTGACCCGTACCTTGTCCAGGTCCGGCAACCTGTCCGAGGGCGCTCAAGGGAGCATAGGCCGTCCAGCCGGAAAGCGGCGGTCCCTGGGGCACGAAGAATGCCGACACCGCGACGATGAACGCAACAAACGTCACCCAGAACGACATCATGTTGATATGCGGAAAGGGCATGTCCTCGGCGCCAACCTGGATGGGCAGGAAATAGTTGCCGAAGCCCGCGAAGGGAGCGGTGGTGAGCACGAAGAAGACCATGATGGTGCCGTGCATGGTCATCAGTTGCAGGTAATACTCGGGCGTCATGATTCCACCAGGCGCGCCTGTGCTGGACAGGAAGCGAACTCCAGGGATGGCATAGTTCGGCCACGCGAGGTGGATTCTCATGATCCACGACAACACCATTCCGATGTACACCGCCACCAACGCGAGGGCGTAGTATTGTTCGCCGATGACCTTGTGGTCGAGGCTGAAGACGTACTTCCGGATGAAGCCGGTGGGTGGAGCATGGTGATGAACAGCCTGCCCGGACATATCGTGCATGAGATGACCCTCTCAGTACCTCCGCAGGGGCGGAGCGGCTCGACGACCTACTGCAAGGCGGCCTGCTGTTTCAGCCACTTGTCGAAATCTTCCTGCGACTTGACTTCAAGGTACGCCTTCATGTTGTAGTGACCCAGGCCGCAAAGCTGGGTACACAAAATTTCGTACCGGCCGATCTTGGTGGGAGTGAAATGCAGCGAGAGATCGAGACCGGGCACGAAATCCTGCTGAATGCGCAGCTCGCGCACGAAGAACGAATGGCCCACGTCCTTGGAGTGCATCAGCAGTTGGATCTCGCGATTCACCGGCACCGCCATTTCGGCGGTCACGATGTCATCCTTGGAGTCGGCATCGTGCGTGGTGTCGAGGCCGAAGAAATTTTCCGTCGCTTCGCTGATCTGTTCGGGATGAAGAGGACCGAACTTCCCGTCGGGTCCGGTGTAACGGAAATAGAAGGCAAACTGTCCGGCCTGCACTTGGACCGGCAACGCGTTCGCCGACGGTGGAGTGAAGTAGATCGCAGCCCAGGCCCGGGTCCCAAAGGCTCCCAGAGCCATCACCTCGAGGCCCACCACGACCACGGCGGCTGCCACCAGACCGCGCGCGCCTCCGGGAAAGCTCTTGATCTTTTCACTGCGGGGGCGATTGGAGAATCTCCAGATGAAATAGCCCAGAACGATCTGGGAGATCAGAAAGCAGATGCCCGCCTCCACCATGGTCTCCGACATCTGCTCGTCGATCATGGGACCGTGGACCGAGATGTCGACAGGAGGCTCCCAGATGTGCAGCACAATGGGAATCGCCGAAGCGATTGCAATCACTATGATCGTCACCGCAAGCAATTTCGCCATACCAGTTCACCAGGTTAACGAAAGCTGAGATTGCGTGTTGCTGCCGGCCAGTTATTATGACCAACAATACAACCACCGCTGTACGACTCCTTATTTCGCCTTGTAGGTAAAGTTGGCGCTTGCTGCTTGCCCGCCTGCCACCGTGACCTTCTGCGTCTGGCTTCCGTAGGTTTCCTGCCACGCGGTAACGGTGTAGCTGCCGGGAGGCACGTTTTCGATCGTATACGAGCCACTGTCATCCGTGACTGCATACGGTCCCTTCACGACCACATGATAGCCGTGCATCCAGGGATGGATATTGCACTTCACGGGGATGGCCACTTCCTCGGTTTTCCAGCTCTGGACGATCGGTGGCGCGCCCGGCGGCTGGGAACGGTTCCAGGGAATGTTGCCTGTCATTGGATTCGGCTCGGGATGGATGTTGTGCGCTGTCTGATCGCTGGTCGTTACCTTGTAATCCTCGCCCGGATTCATCGCAATCACGTGCGGAGTGTACATGCAGCCTTTCTGGTCGAATACCGGTACGGTGGAAGCCTTCTGGCTTGCCGCGTCCGCCGGCAAACCTTGCGAGAGGTAGAGAACGACATTCTCCAGCCCACTATTCTTGCCCACCACCACCAGTTCCAGTTGAGCCGGACTGTTCGCGTGATACTTGGCGCAGTACGGATCCTTCGACATATCGATGCCCTTCATGTGGGGAGGGGCGCCGTCAAGCTTTACCGTACCTGTGATTTTGCCAGTCGCCGCCGCGCTAACTTTGGGCCCGTGCGTGAGAGCTACAGTCGCAACCACGAGCAGTGCAACCAGCATTCCCGCAACTTTCAGCTGAACTTTCATTCGAGTGATCTCCTTTATCGCAACGGCTCATTGGTTTCCTGAATTGTTGGACTGCGGTGGCGGCGCGCTTGGCGGATTCGACGGCGCCGGCGTCTGCGCCGGTGGAGACGCGGGATTGTTGGGCGCTGGCGCGGGCGTCTGCTGTCCCGAATCGCTGCTCGGCTGGGGGGCGTAAGGATCGATCGGGGTCAGCCCGAGCTGCTTGGCGATCTGCTTTTCCTTGGTATCGTCGGGCTGCAACGTGCGTAAATACATGACCAGATCCCAAGCTTGATCGGGCGTGACGTTATCGGAGAATGACGGCATGGGCGAGCCATCCAAACCAGTCATGAAGTCCTGATACATCGCCGCATCAGTCGAGCCGCACTTGAAGCGCTGTGAGTCATGAAAGTTGAAGGGCTTGATCGGCCGGTTCTGGTCGTCGGTCAAAGTATCGGCCGAAGGACCATTGCCGCGACCGGTCACACCGTGACACTTCCAGCACTCCAGCTTCTGGAATTGAACGCGGCCTTCCCGGATTCGGTCGGCGGTGACCGGCGGCTCCGGCGGAATCACGATGGGAGTGCCCGGTTTCTCCGTGACCCATCGGGGCGAGAAGTGCTTCACATAGGCAACCAGGTTAACCCGATCCTCGTCGGTGAGCGGACGCCACGGCGGCATGTTGGAGTTCAGCATACCGCGCCCGACCGTGTCGTACAGATCGGTATCGGTGGGCAACGTGCCCGTGGGTGTGGAGCGGCAGCGGAAGATGGCGATGGTGAAGTTGCGCGGCTTGGGATCGATCCATTGCGCGTTCTCCCCTTCCCCGTCGCCAAGAACTCCGTGGCATCCGATACAGAAGCGCTTGTAAATCGGCTGCCCATCGGTAGCGTGACCGGTCATGCTGCCGACGTGGGCCTCCATGTTGAGCCGCTGGTTTTCGCTATATTCTGTCTGCTGTCCGAAGCTGGCGATCCCGAGGAACAGGACCGCCGCGGCACTCAACAACAATCGCGATTGCAGATTTGGTGTGCGCATCGTCCCTCCCTCAGAAGTCGAAGTCAAATCCCATGAAAACGCTGTAGCTGCTCAGCTGGGTAAAGGTCAACGGCGATGCGCCCTGCTGTTGAATCAGGGCGTACTCGGCGTGATAGGCAAACCCGGCCCGGCTGAACATGAACGGGTAGTAGCGGAGCGCGAACGAGTAGGCGTTCGTGTTGCCGAAGTTTCCCGGCGTAGTGGCCAGCGCCTGTTGCGCCATGCGCACGAACTCATCCCGCTGGATGAAGATCAGCTGGGGACTGTAAACATAATGGGTTTCGACAAATCCGCCGTTCCACGAAGGACCTCGAGCTCCGGCCGGAAGCGGCTGGTTTGACGCGGTGCTTGTGCCAAAGTAGGCACTATCCCAGCCATGCTGGAAGTACAGCGAGAAATCCAACTTCTTCACGTAGATCAGAGCGAACGCGCCCTCGCGGTTAAACGGCTTGTTGCCTATGCCGGTAATGGGCACGCCGCCGGAGGTGAGATTGTAGGTGGGACCGTCGCCGATAAAGAAATATCCGCCGACTCGGTCCACACCTCCTTCATAGCCGGCGTCGAAGGCCTGACTGGCGGTAACGAAGGTGCTGTAGGCGTTCTTGGAAGTCAAGTTGACGTTGCCATCGTTCGAGCTCAACAGTGCGACGGAATAGCGCGTCCGATCGTTCAGCGAGTGCCCCATCAGCTCCGCGCCAAACTGATTATCTCCAATCTGGCCGTAGAAGTTGTCGTCACCCAGCGGCGTGAAGTGATACAGCACGTAGAAGCCCCCATTGTTCGACAAGTTGAGAATGCGCTTCTCGGAGATAATGTTGTCCAACTCGAACTTGCCCATCTTCAGGTTGAACCACGGGCTGTGGCCGATGTTGTCGATTCTGGCATTGGCGCTTTCGAAGTGGAAGGCGCCGGTATTGTCGGAGGAGGGAACCAGCAAGAACGACATGTTCTTGTAGAGTGTGCCGCCGCTGAGAATATCGAGACCGCTCAGATCGAAGCCGTTCTCGGTCACGTTCTGTTCGGCTTGGGCGCCATTTGGCAGATCGACAGCGACTTTGTTCACGCTATCCAGGTGCCAGTTAGGCGTGATGCGGAACGTTACCGGCCAGTACGCCGGATTCTGCCAGATCGGCGAATCGCGATCGTTCATGAGCTGGTAGCCGTTATCCTTGAAGGTCTGCCCGAAGGTGTTCAGCATCGGCCAGGCTTCATGGCACGCGGAGCAAGGCAATCCGTATTTGCGCGCGAAGGCCGGAAATGCCCGGCTTGGCGTGGGACTGGAAAAGAAGATCAGTGGAAAAACCAGCAGCGCGAATGCGCTTGCCACAGTTGCAAAGAGAGACTGAACGAAGGATCTCTTGCGGTTGCTTACAGTCGTAACGCCAATCTGCATCGCGATTACCTCGCAGTCAGAACATGGCTGACGCCGGCCGACCTCGCCGTGGGAGCACGTCTTAAGTTGTGAGCAAACTGAAACCAAAAACCCAAACGGGGCGAGATAGTACATCTTGTTGCGACGGCTTTGCAACAAGTTTTTTTGCAAATCTTTTACAAAAACGAGACAATTTATTGACAAGCCATTTGTGAATATCTGAACGTTCGGCGAAACGTTTTGCTTGACAGCCCGGCTCCGTTCGGGATATTTATGCTCTCCACGCTCGGGCCGCTCCAGCCCGTTACCCCGATGCGCAGAGATCCCACCGCGGTGAAGCGAAAGAGCCGGCCGACTTTTCGGCCGATGTTCTCGCAAATCTGTTTCATTCTGCTGGCGGCGGTTTTCGGTCTATCCACGCCTCTTCCCAAGAACAAAGCTGACGAAACCCCGAAAATGATGGTGCGGATCGAGGCGCCGGCAGCCGATGTGATGAAGGCGGTAGAGGAGGTCACCCAGGACCAGATCATCCATGGCACCTACTCGTACGAAAAGGAGCGCATCCTTTACGGAGCGCACAGCGCCAATACGGCTCATGCCTTCGGGGTTTGGCGGGGATCGGGAACGGTGTTCTACAAAGTTGCCGGTAATGTCCTGTCGCCGAGGTATTTCAAGGACACCGAGGACATCGGCACCATCAGCATCCGCTACGTGGTGGAGGACGCCGGACCCAATGCGGCAACGCTTCAGATTGACGCAATATTTGTAGACGCGCGCAACGTGCACCATGCCTCCGAGGGAAATGTCGAGTCCAGCGAATACGCTGCCATTCAGGAGCATCTGCGAACCATCCAGGCGAAGAGACGACAGGCCTTGGACGGTACGGCAACCGTGGCCGCCAGCGCCCCGCAGCCGGCGCCCGCGACGTCATCGGGAAGCTGGCGAGCGGAGGCAAACAGCAGCGCCCCTGCAGCGGCGCAGACCGTGCCTGAGTTGCAGAAGGAGATCGACTCTCTCCGTCATCAAGTGGAGTTGCGTGTCGGGGAGCAGGGAGCACAACTGAAAGCGGCCCCCTTCCACAGTGCGGCCACACTTGAGTCGGTGCCTGCGGAAGCCCAGGTCCTTATTGTTATAGTGAGCCCTTACTGGTATGGGGTTGAAACCGAAGATGGCCACCGCGGCTGGATTCATCACAGCCAATTGGAGTCCCTGCCGTGAGTGGCGCGAGAAAATTCGGTCGTGCTTCGGTTAGTGTTTTGCTGGGTCTTTGCGGCGGGCTGCTGTTGTTTGTTCGTGCGAGCTCGGCTCAGAGTCCACCGCCGCAACGGACCTTCCACGCCTCCAAAGCCGATGTGCAGAAGGCGCTGCATGACATCCCCTCCTATCCCGGAGGAAAGCTTCCAGCGCTGGAAGGCTTTGCCGATAACGATAATTATTCGCTCGACAGCTACAAGCGCGGATATTACGAATACGAAGTACAGATCAAAGGCGGCGCTGCGAGCGAGACTACGGTCGTTGTGACCGCGAAGATCACTGCCTGGTATACCGCTTCGGCTGCGGCGAACTCCGGCTACCGTTTGCTGAAGTCAAGTGGCCGG
This sequence comes from Candidatus Korobacteraceae bacterium, assembly GCA_049798495.1. Classification (GTDB taxonomy): domain Bacteria; phylum Acidobacteriota; class Terriglobia; order Terriglobales; family Acidobacteriaceae; genus Bog-257. Next base: position 14,483 of record JBARGS010000463.1, read on the forward strand.
TTGGAGTCGGACCTGCTGGATGCGCTCAACGACAAGTTGAATCCCAACGCTGCCAGCACTGCCTCTGCCTCGACAAGCATCCCGTCCAAGGTGCTGCCGGACGGCCCCTCGGCCACGGGAGGCGGATCGTTTTTCAACACGACTCGCTTGACCACCGCACCGTCGTCAGCGAACCCGGCTAAAGCAGCGCCGGCGAAGCCTACCGACGCGGCTGCGGCCACGCGCTTGCAGGCACTGAGGCAGCAGGCGCAAAACCTGGAGGAGATACTGCATAACCAGGCGCATCCGGACAACCTGGCGGTTGTGAAACGCTCGAACACACCGGTGGTGGTGCAGCCGGTAGACGGGGCCGAGGTGATGTTCCAGGCGGATGCGGAGGACGAGTTCGAAGTGCTGGACAGCAACGGAGGTTGGGTCCATCTCAAGATCTCCGGCATCTCGCGGGGATGGATTCGCCGCGAGTATGTGGACCTGCCCGGCGCAGCCACGGTGAGCGTTGCGGCCATAGCCGGCAATCCGCACGAGGGCGATGTTGTGCGGCAGACCAAGCAAGAAGTCGCCGCGTTTCCAGGGAAATGGGAGCCGTTGGATGGCAAGCAGGTGAAGATTATCTGGGTGCAGCCCCGTGACCAGGATCAGTTTGGTTCCCAACCCAAGTGGGGATTGTTGAAGTCGGTCTTTCGAGGAGCCGACGCGGGTAATCCCGCCGACGCCAATGCGATTGCCGGCGTTGTCGTGATCTTTGATTCCCAGGACGGCGGCATGGCGGCTACAACTCTAGCCAATCTGCAGCAGTGGCGCGCGGGCCACCTCTCCGACGAGGTATTTTGGCGGCGTTGCTGGCGCGATCCCGCGGAGGCCTTCAACGGCCAAAACTAAACGTGGCGGTTCACTGGAGCAACAGTCAATGAACACTGCCGTAGAAGGGTTTTCCCTCGGCCGCTTGAAGGTTGCGCCACTTTTCCGCGACTACGCCGAGCTTACCAAGTCGCGAATAACCACCCTCATCGTGATCACCGCCTGGTGCGGTTTCTTTTTCGGCGCCAGGCAGGCGGGAGAGCCTGCGATCAGTTGGCGGCTGCTTCATGCCCTGCTTGGCATCGCCTTGGTATCCAGCGGCACGGCGGCGCTGAATGAAGTGATGGAACACGATGTGGATAGGAAGATGCGGCGCACCGCCAGGCGTCCCATTCCGGCCGGCCGTATGTCGCTACTCCACGCGACGGTGGTGGGAAGCTTATTTACTATCGGCGGATCCATCTATCTGATCTTCTTTACCAACTGGCTTACGGGTCTGCTTACATTCTTGACTTCGGTTGTCTACCTGGCAGCCTATACTCCCTTGAAAAGAGTGTCGCCCATCTGCACCTTTGTAGGCGCATTTCCCGGCGCGATGCCGGCCGTCCTTGGGTGGACAGCAGCCCGCGGCCGATTGGATTGGGGTGCTCTTATTCTGTTTGCCATATTATTTCTATGGCAATTCCCACATTTTTTTGCAATTGCATGGCTCTATCGTGAGGACTATGCCAAAGGCGCTATTCGTATGCTTCCCGTAGTAGAGCCGGATGGACGTTCGACATCATTTCGCATCATGCTCTATAGTCTGGTACTGGTTCCTGCGAGCTTAATACCGGCTCTTCTAAGCATGACCGGGAAAATTTATTTTGGTGGGGCGGCGCTGCTTGGCGTCGTTTTTCTGTATTTTGCCGCACGGCTGATCATTCTTAATCTCCCCGTGAATGATGTTCGGTCGAAGGTTCGTGCTCGCCAGCTATTTCGTTATTCAATTTTGTACCTTCCGCTGCTGTTTGCGCTGATGATGAGCGATTCCGTTCGGTGGTAGGACTATGAAAATGTTATTGATGATAGCGACCCTGGCTGTGGGTGCTTGTACAGTTATGGTCGGACAAGATCAAGGCAGTTCCACCCCGAAGACGTCTCTCGCACCTGCCGGCAAACCGATGACTATAGTGGGGTGTTTGACCGGATACGAGGGGCGCTATACATTAGGCGCTTCCAACGACACGCTGTATCTTCTCGATGGCGATACCGCATTGTTCAAACGCTACAACGCCCGGATGGTACAGGCGAGCGGCACCGTCACCGAGCCATCGCCGCATACCTCGCAGGAGAACGTCTTATCACAGCAGCCGCCCACGTTGACGGTAACCAAGCTGAAGAAGGTAGCGGACGGGTGCAACTAGGGGCTGCCTGTATCTGTGACATCCGTGTGCCGCCCCTGAAGGGGCTCGGGATTTCATAGGCAAAGCCACCCAGGACTTCGTCCTGGGCTAAACTGAGCCGTCCGGCGTTGCGGACTGGATTCTCGTCGTTGGAACACACTCGACTATGGATGCTGGATAAGCTTGGCGACAGCGGGTCAACAGGACGGATGCATCTAGTGAGGTTTAGTTGGTCGGTTGGGGCGGTAGTTCCAGCGATGACGCTAAGGTCAGTCTGCTGCTGAGCGGCCTGTACGACCCGATTCTCCCGCAGCAATCCCCCTTGCGATAAACTCATGTGCCAGATTCCCTTTTGGCTCGGGTACGACCATGAAGCTGCTGACCAAGTTCAACTTGATTCTACTAGTGTTATTTGGGACCGGTGGTCTGATCATTTCGCAGGTCGCCTACAGTTTTCTCATCAGCAACGCGCGTCGCGAGGTTTTGCAGGAGGCGCAACTGATGATGGCCGGCGCCCGCTCCATCCGCGACTACACGGCCACCAATGTGGCGCCGCTGCTGCTGGACACACCGAAGTACAAAATGACCTTTCTGCCTGAAGTGGTGCCGGCATTCAGCGCGCTCACCACGTTTGACGAAGTAAAGCAGGACTATCCTGATTATTCCTATCGCGAAGCGACGTTGAATCCCACGAATCCAGAGCACAAAGCCGTGGATTGGGAGGCCGATGTCATCGGACATCTGCGCGATCATCCTGAACTGAAGCAGGTGACCGGAGAGCGCGAAACTGCCACGGGCCCCGCGTTGTATCTGGCGATGCCGATTGCGGCCGATTCTCCCTGCCTGGAATGTCACAGCAGCGCCGCCGTTGCGCCGGCGTCCATGATCGCCAAGTACGGCTCCAAACATGGCTTCGGTTGGAAGCAGGGCACGGTGGTTGCGGCGCAGATCATCTCCGTGCCCATGTCGTTGCCGGTGGAGATTGCCAACCGGGCATTCCATCGCTTGCTGCTCTATCTGATGATCATCATGATCGCGACCATTGCTGCGCTGGACGCTGGCGTTTATTTCATCGTGATTCGACCGTTGCAGAGGATGTCTGCGGCGGCTGACCGCATCAGCAAGGGAGAGAAGAATCTGCCTCCTCTGCCGGTGAAAGGAAGCGACGAGATCGCGGCCGTTACCCGATCGTTCAACCGCATGCAGGTGAGCCTGGAGAAAGCCTTCAAGATGCTGGAATCGTAACCTGCGCGATTATCGGCGAACGGAGGCGAGAAACTTTTCCCGCTCCGGTCCTGACTCGATCTCTTCCGCGACCTTGCGGCAGAGATCTTCCAACGAGCTACAACGCGAAGCGGCGCGCTTCACCACGATCTCGGCGATCGGTCCGATGTGGTTAGCCAGCTCGAGGGCGATGCGCTGCAGGGCTTCCGGGGGGAAGTGCGTGCCGCTTACATTTCCGGGATCCCGGAACCTGTCGGGCGGAGGAGCCGGTAGCGATTCCGGCGATCCACTGTGCTGGCCGGCACTCGACGCCCCACTGGCGTGGCCCGACTTTATGACCAGCGGAGTCAGCGCCTTGATGAGAAGCGGGACATCGGATCGCCAGCGGGCGTGAGTCAACTCGACCGCATTGCGATAAGCAAGGTCCTTGAGGTCGTCGGGTAGCTGCTCGGCTCGCGGCATGCGGGCACCGTGTACCAGCACGGGAATGACCGGGATGTCGCGCTTGAGAGCGGAGGCGGTTTCAATGCGCACGAAATCGCCGGAATCGTCCAGGCGGCGAGTTCCGGCCGCGTCTTTGGCTTCCAGCCAGTGCGGACCAATCATGGCCAGCACTACACCGCAGGTGGCAATGCTCTCGTCGATGGCCTTGCGAAAGTCGCGGCCGGCCTCGATTGCAGACACATCCATGAACACAGTGTTCTCGTGGAAGTGCTTGACCAGGTCGTCAAACAGACGTCCTGCCTCTCCTTCAGAGTCGTCCCGGCGATAGCTGATAAAGATAGCGCGCAAAGCTTATTTCCCGGCCGCTGAGGTGGCTTGTTATGCGGGTTTCGTTCTTGGTTCCTGTTGCTGAATGGAGGCCCACTTGGCATGCTCTTGCGACACCAGCGACTCAATTCGTTCCGCCAGCAGGGCACGCGGGTCGGAAACATTCGAGTAGGGTGCGGCGTGCGCCAGGAAAGTAAACTTCTCGTGCTTCAAAGATTCACAAGTGGAGCGATAGCCGATCCAGTTCTCATGATATTGGTTCAGCTGCAGCATTCCTTCGAGAACCGTAATCAGCATGCCCAAGGCGCCGGTGATCCACCTCGAATCGGGGACGTTCGAAACGGCCAGGAACGGTATGGCGGCAGCGGCGAGGATTTCGGTGATCTTCAGCCGCTTGAACCATCGCATGTTGCGTGTGCTTTTCTGGTCGTACCAGCGGATCTGATCCTCAAGGCGCTCGAAGATGGGATCAGCGGTGGGTAGACCAGTTGCCGCGGCGCTCATGGTCGCTCATTCTAAGCTGGGTGTGCCAAAAACAAAAGCGAGCAGGATTCGACGCACTCTGAGTGAGTTCTGCTTGTTGCACTTGCCGAGCGGACTACTTGGCTGCGAATACCAGGAAGTAGTCCATCTTATCTCCCTTAACGAGATCGTCGTGCTCTTCGAGCAGCCGGTAGCCAGCTTCATGGGCCTCACGGAGAACAACCTTCTTGTTGACGCCGTGGTCCTCGCCGTTGCCATCCCGATCGATGATTCCCACGCGCGCATCCGGGCGCAATGCCGCTCGCAGGTTGCGCAACAATGCAACCGGCTCAGCAACCTCGTGATAGGTCTTCAACAAAAGGACGGAGTTGATGCTGTCAGGCGGAAGTTCCGGATTATCCGGCTTGCCGAGTATCGTCTTTACATTCTTTAGCTGCTCCTTCTGAACGCGACTGCGGATATACTGCAGTGCTTCCGGGTTGATATCGACGGCATAGATCATTCCGGAGTCGGTCACGCGTTTTGCCGCGCGCACGGTGAACCAGCCCGAGCCCGCACCGATGTCAGCCACGTTCTTGCCGGGAACGACATCGAGAACGTTCATTACCTGTTTGATTTGAAGGCGGTCGTCGCGGCCGGGTGTGTCGAATATGGAGAGATCGCCGGTATAAGGTGTGCTGGTGGCACGCTGTGGGGTCGGCGCTGCGGCAGCCTGTGCCGATAAGCGGGGCGCAGACAGACAACCCGATGTAATCAGAAAGAGAATGCTGATGAGCAGGGAACGTGGGAACCGCATCAAGGACTCCTGGGAAATCGGCGCCTTCATCATGACATTGTGAGCGATGCGGGGCATGCGGTCTGGCACGTTTATCTGCGATTCAAGCGTTTCTAGTTTCCCGCCGCCGGCAATAAGCCGTAGACGCTGACCTGATTTGCGGTGCCGACGAAGACTTTGCCGCTGGCGATGGTGGGAACGGTGAACTTCGAGGCTTGGCCCGGATTGTCGCGGGCAAAGCGCTGGTTGGAGTTGTACAACTCATGCGCCAGATTCCGTGCGTCGTAGGCATGCAAAACCGCTGGACCCTGATGTGTGCTGTAGTAGGCGTCGTTGTGTACTGCCCACACGATGCCGTTGCCATTCCCGTTTGCCGAGACGCTTACTGTGCTGCGGGTCAGATGATAGATGGCCGCCGACTGCGACGCAGGGGTAGTGGACAGCGTCCCGTTGTGAAGAGTGAACGACTTGATGGCATCGTTGTAAGGGCTGATACCCGCGCCGAAGTAAAGGTGACCATTCCAATAGGCGGGCGTTCCCATCTGCTGCCTGAGTTGGCCGGAGACCTCCTGCACGATCTGCGGATTGCCCCTGCCGGCCAAATAGCCGCCCATATGGTCGCGATTCAGTAGATAGATGTGTCCGTTCTTTCCGCTGGTGATTGCAAGATGTGGCAAGGCGCCGGGTTGATCAGGAAGCAGCATCACGCCAGCCGACCCCAGGTCCAGATCGTCCTGCGCCATCTTCGCCTGGGCCGAGGGCGTAAAGAAATCGGCCAGCGAAAGATCATGGGCATCCGCCCTCAGCCTTACGATGCTGTCGCTGAAGTTCGAGCCAGGCTGTTCGCCATAAGCATCGAATGGGCCGTTGGCGATCGAGAGATATAGATTGCCGGCGCTATCGGCGGAGAGACCGCAGCCGCTCATCCAGATGCCGCCCTGGTAGCCGTTGGGGGTGGAGACCCAGGCGCCGACCTGCCGCATGGTGACCGCGTCATAGGCAATCACCCATCCGTGATAGAGACCAGAGTCGGCGTTCGATGCGAAGGCGATGAACACCTTGCCCTTGGAAAGCAGCAGCGCGGCACGCTGCAATTGGAAGCGCGAGGAGAAGGTGATGACTCCGTCGCTACCGTCCTGAGCCGCGCCGGGATAGGACGCCTGAATGATGCGCGGCCCGCCAAACTTCTCCGCTCCCGAAGTCATATCCAAGGCGTGCAGGCGATGGTAGAAGGCGCCATTCTCCTTGGTGGCGGCGACGACGTAGACAGTATTGCTCGCGACATCGATAACCGGAGTGCTGGTAATGCCGATCTCCGGCATGATGTCGCTGGCGTTCACATCGCTCGGGGAGATCGTGGTGATGCCAGCGTCGGGATTCAGGAAGTTGACTCGCCACAACGGATCGGGTGTGGGAGAGTCGGCGTCGAAGGCGTACACGCTGTCATGTTGCGTCGCCACAACTACGACATTATGGATGCCGTTGCCCGGAATCGGTACCTGCGGGAGGTAGAGCGGCTGCGCGTAGATGTAGCCATCGACGGGAAACGAATATAACTTGCCGAAGTGAGTGGGGTTGACGTTGCTGGGCGTCAGGATAGTCTCGGTCGTATTCTGGCCGGTGCGAGCGTTGTCATTATGGTAGGTCGTGACCACGGCCAGTCCGGCAGCCGCCAGCGACTCGGCGGTCAGGCTTTGCGGATGCGAGGCAGAACTCGCCGCCAGGAAGTCGTTGTCCAGCTGTTCTGGCTCGCGCTTCGGGTAAACCTGCAGAGCGACCAGCACGAGCGCGGTGACGGCGCCGACGGAAAGTAACTGCGAGCGGTTGCGCGAAAGGGCCGCTACTTTCTGCCAGTTGTGCAAAGAAAAATAGATAAGAATGCCGAAGGCCAGGCACAGCACAGTCAGCGTCGCGACAGATTCTGATAAGAGCAGAAGGATGTGTTGAAACATGAATAGGTTCAATCGATGCGCTCAACGCTGATCGTCGTAACACGCGGTCCGCGGAAAAGTGGCGCTTGCCGCAAACACGAACAGCGTTTCGAAACAGCAGGAGCGGGGCACATCAATAACATTCACTCACGAAGTATAAGATGCCGGCTACACTATGAAATGATGCAGGCTCCGCGATCTTCCGCGCCACTCAGAAATGATAAATGTTTGTAAAGAAGTGTAGCGCGCGGACGTCGGCAATTCCGCCAAGAATTCTTCGACATCAATCAGACTGTGCGGCGGGATGATTGGCCCGTTTCTTTATCCGCGCGAGCCTGCCACCCCATGTAAAATCTAAAGATGGCTTTCCACGGACCTGGCGGCGACAGCAATTCGCGCAAGAGCAGAACTCCTCCTCCCGACGATACGCATCAAGAAGCGGGGTATCTCAAGATGCTGGGCGAAAAGCAGCGCCCGGTGCGCATCAAGCTGATGGATGGCGAAGTGGTTCGCGGCTGGATCGAGTACTACGACCGGCGAATGGTACGGCTGACGCGCGAGGGCGCGCCCAATCTTTTCATCTTCAAACACGAGATCGCCTATATCGCGGAAGACACCATTCGTAAGCCGCGCGCGGAAAACGTTGCACCGGCGCGCAACGGCAACGCGCAGAGCGCCGAATGAGCCGGTATTTGCCGGAGGTGGAGGCGATCACCCGCGAAGCCGGCGCGCTGCTGATGCGTTACTTCGTCCAGCGCGTCACCATCGAGTACAAGGGGGATGTCGATCTGGTTACGGAGGCCGACCGCCAGTCGGAAAAACTGATTGTCGAGCGTCTCCGCGCTCGCTGGCCGGAGTACGACATTGTGGGAGAGGAAGGCACGCGCAGCGAGACCGGCGCCGAGTATCGCTGGTATGTGGATCCGCTGGATGGGACGACGAATTTTGCGCATGGGTATCCCGTGTTTTGCATCTCGATTGCGCTGGTGCGGCGTGATGAGGAGCTCGAGGCGGGAGTTCTGTACGACCCCACGCGGGACGAGATGTTTGCCGCCGAACGCGGGCAGGGCGCGACTCTGAACGGCAAACCGATTCAGGTTTCGACGACGACCAAGCTCGCCGAATCGATTCTGGGCACCGGCTTCCCTAGCCACAAGCGGCACAAGAATCCCAACATTCACTTTTATCACCAGCTCACGCTGCGTTCGCACGGCGTGCGGCGAGCGGGATCGGCGGCGCTCGACCTGGCTAACGTTGCGTGCGGACGTTACGACGGGTTCTGGGAGTTCAATCTGAATCCGTGGGACACCGCTGCCGGAGCGTTGCTGGTACGCGAGGCGGGAGGAAACGTGACCCGCTTCGATGGCTCGCTGTTTCGTCTCGATAGCCGCGAAGTGCTCGCCAGCAACGGGCTCATCCATCAGGAACTGATGACGAACTTCGCCGAGATTTTCGCCGGCCGGGGGCTGGAAGAGCTGCCTTCGCCGGTCGACTACGCGAAGAGCCGGGAATAAGCAAACGAACCCTTCTTTGATAGTATAATATATGTTACCATTACCGGCGTGGTTGAAATTCGCGAATACCTCGACCACGATGGACGAAGCAGCTTTCGTGCATGGTTGGACCGGCTAAACGCAGGAGCTGCGCGCAAAGTGACGACCGCGATATACCGCATGGGTCTGGGAAATTTTTCCAGTGTCAAGGGCGTTGGTTCTGGCGTTTTCGAGTGCAAAATCGATTTTGGTCCGGGATACCGCGTGTACTTTAGCAAAGATGGCGAAAGCATCGTGATTCTTCTTGGAGGCGGGACCAAACACCTTCAGCAGAAAGATATTCGACGAGCTCTGGAGCGATGGGAAGACTACAAGCGAAGGAAACAGAGCAAGAGCTGAGGAGGCAGGGGATGGCTTTGACCCGCGACTTTCGAGAAACTGTTCAGGCCCGCGTGCGCCTCGATGCGGCGTTCCGGAAAGGCCTTCTGCGCGATGCGATTGAGAGCCTGCTCGCCGGGGAAGTTGCGCTCGGTAAGGAACTGTTGCGTGACTACATCAATGCCACGGTCGGGTTTCCGCAACTGGCCGCACATACCAAACTTCACGTTAAGACGCTGCACCAGATGTTCGGTCCGAAGGGAAATCCCACAGCCAGCAAACTATTCGAAATTGTTGCCTTTCTGCAGCAGCAGGAGGGCGTTCGCTTACAGGTGCGCACCAGCCGGGCCGTCGCCTGAAGGATTCGAACGCCCGTTCGTCCTCATCACAGGCCCCTGTGACTGCGGTAAAATTACTCAGTGAATAACTCGCTGTTGAACCGAACCGTTGAAATGCGCCCCGACATGGTCCGTTTAGAGGGGCGAATCCTTTTCCTCACCGAAGATCCCGAACTGATCAAGCGCCAGCTCGCGGGCGAAGATCTGCCCTGGGACACGCACCATCCGGAGCGCAACCCCAAGCTGCGCGACGATATCTCCACCGACGAGATCACGCCGGCGCACATCTGTTTTTTCTTTGATGAGACGCTGGGAGAATTCCCCTACACCGGGCTTAAGTGCGGCAGCGAGACGCCGATCAAGCGCGGCGATGTGAAGAAGGGTGGTTTCGTGTGCGCGGTCAGCGGCAAGCGGCGCGGCAAAGGCTCCAGCCGTGAGCAGTCGCCCTACGCCGAGATGTCGGCCGGCATCAAGCTGGTGATTGCGGAAAATATCGAGCGCATCTACAAGCAGAATTGCCAGAACCTTGGCGTGTTGACCTCGACCGACTTCAGCCTCATCGACAAGATTCGCCGCGGCGAAGAGATTCCACTGCGAGAGTTCACGACTGGCGAGGACGAGATCACGCGGCAGGTGATTGAGTACGGTGGGTTGTTCCCGTTCAATGTTGCGCGCTTGCAGGGCAAAGTCTTTCTACCGCCGATCACCACCCTGCCACGCCCGATGACGATCGCGGAGAAGATCTTCGCGCGGCACATGGTCCATGGCGCTAACCAGGTCGGCGTTGAGGCGGTGAAGCCGGGAGACACGGGATTCGCGCGCACCGATCTCCGCTTCAGCCACGAATATGTCACGCCGATGGCAGCGATTTTCTACGAACACTTTCTCGGCAAGGAAGAGCCGGTCAACGACGCCGGCACCATCATGTTCTTCCGCGATCACCTGACCTTCCTCGACGAAGTGATGTCGGAGGAAAAGCGCAAGATGGGGCTGCTCGACCTGGCAACGCAGTTGAAGTTGAAGCAGGAAGATTTCGCGAAATCGCGCGGCATCAAGCTGCACGGCGAGCTGAAGGATCGCAAAGGCTCGGAAGGTATCTGTCACTCCATCGTGACGGAAAGCTATGCGCTGCCCGGCCAGCTCAACGTCGGCAGCGATTCGCACACGCCGCACGTAGGCGCGATGGGCTGCGTGGCCTTCGGCATCGGCACTACCGACGTTTTCAACTCGTGGTTCACCAAAGATGTGCGGGTGAAGGTGCCGGAGTCGGTGAAGGTGATCATTCGCGGCAGGAAACGCGAGAATGCTACCGCGAAGGATTACATCCTGAAGTTGCTCTCGATGGAGTACATCCGTTCGGGCAAAGCGCTGGCCAAGGTGATTGAGTATTCCGGTGACGCCATCGAAGCGCTGGGGGTCGACGAGCGCGCCACGATGACGAACATGGCAGCCGAGATCGGCGGCTTTACCGGCATCGTGGCTCCCGACAAGAAGGTTGTGGACTTCCTGATGGAGCGGCGCGGCATGAGCGAGTTCGAAGCCCAGCGGCTGGCGCAAGGCTTGTATAGCGATCCCGATGCGCATTACGCGCACGTGATCGAGCTCGACGCGGCTGAAATCTATCCCATGGTTGCAACGCCGGGCGATCCGGGTAATGGCAAGTTTGTGCGCGAGCTGAATACGCCCGTGCCGGTCGAGATCGCCTATGGCGGTACTTGCACGGCGGGTAAGAACGAAGACATGGACATGTATGCCCTCGTCCTTGGCAGCGCGCTGAAGCAGGGAAGGCGCGTGGCCGACAATTGCAAGTTCTATCTGCAATTCGGCTCGCAGGAGACGCGCGAGTACTGCGTGCGCAAGGGTTATCTCGACATCTTCCAGCAGGCGGGCGCACAGGTGATCGAACCCAGTTGCGGCGCCTGCATTAATGCCGGACCGGGCGTATCGACGCGTCCCGACCAGGTCGTGATCAGCGCGCAGAATCGCAACTTCCCGGGACGCAGCGGTCCTGGCCAGATGTATCTGGCGAGCCCGCTAACGGTGGCGGCTAGCGCCATCGCGGGCTACATCGTGGAGTACGAGCCGGCGGGTGAGCGCGAGCCGGCGCACGCAGTGTGATTTCGCTGCGTCGCCGCGAGATTACAACCTGCACAGAGGATGGCGTTTTTGGTAGTATCGCTATAACGACTCTAGACGGGGACTCTCCAAGAAAGAGACTTTAGGGAGATATTGTTTTATGACCTATGTGATCGCGGAGCCTTGTATTGGCACGAAAGATACGGCTTGTGTCGATGCCTGTCCGGTGGACTGCATTCATCCTAAGAAGGACAGTGAGAAGTTTCCGGCCGAAGAGATGATCTACATCGATCCGGTGGAGTGCATCGACTGCGGGGCGTGCGTGCCGGTGTGTCCGGTTTCGGCGATTTTTGCGCTCGACGATCTGCCGGAGAAGTGGAAAGACTATACCGAGCGCAACGCCAAGTATTTCGGCCGCTGATCAAGAGCCAGAAAGTTCAAGGGCACACCGCGCGGGTGTGCCCTTTCTCATTGCTCTTAAAATTGAAGGTTTGTCATCCTGAGCGGAGGCTGCGCTCGCAGCCGTAGTCGAAGGACCCCTATGGGCAGATCGCTCACCACGATAGGGGTTCTTCGACTGCGCTCTGCCGCGTTGCGGCCTACGCTTCGCTCAGAATGACACACCTAATCAATATCGCGCTGAAGCGGTTTTTGCCCGTTATAACCTCAGGTTAAGATCACGACATCTTTACGAAAGCCCAGAACAGCGTTGCCGACAGGATGATGGCCGCGGGCAGCGTCAGCACCCAGGCCATAATTAGGTTGCGCACTGTGCCCCATTGCAGGCCGGTTCCGTTGGCCGCCATGGTTCCCGCTACGCCCGACGACAACACGTGCGTCGTGCTTACCGGCAAGCCGTACATGTCGGCCGCTCCGATGGTCAGCATCGCAGTAATTTCGGCGGCGGCGCCCTGGCCGTAGGTCAGGTGGTCTTTGCCGATCTTTTCGCCAACGGTGATCACGATGCGCTTCCAACCGATCATCGTCCCCAGTCCGAGCGCCAGCGCCACCGCAACCTTCACCCACGTGGGGATGAACTTGGTGGCGTGGTCGATCTGCTTCTTATAGCTGGCTAGCACCTTGGCATCGGCCGCGGAGACCTCGGCGTGGCCGGCTCCACTGCATGAGGCGCAGAGCTTCGCTGACAAGGTACATGTCGTTACGGAAGTTGCGCACCTGGTCTTGCGGGATGTAACGCAACTCTTTGTAGTTCACGACTTCGGTGCTGATGCCGTTAATCAGGCTGCGCAGCGCCAACATGGTATTGGGAGTCATGTCCTTGGTGCGCACGTAGGCGGCTACGTCATCGCGGGGGTCGCCGACGACAGCGTCCGGCTTTACGTACTTGTCGATTACGTTGGCTGCTTCCTGGGAAATTTGAACGAAGGCGGCCGACTGCTGCGGCGTAATGGCGTGGTTTAACGCATAGGCCGTCGGTACCGTTCCGATCAGGATCAGCATGATGAGCCCCATGCCTTTCTGCCCGTCGTTGGAGCCATGCGCAAAGCTGACGCCAGTGCAGGTTCCGATCAGCAGGGTGCGAATCCACCACGGTGGCGGAGCGTCGCCTTCGGGTGCGGTATACAGGCGCTTGTCGCGAATAAGCAGTTTGGAGAGGCTGAGGAGGGAGGCCGCTAGTACGAATCCGACAATGGGGGAGAAGAGGAGCGACTTGCCGACGTTGAGTGCCTGTCCCCAGTCGACGCCGCTGGTTGCGGTGCGGGCTTGCATCAACTGGTTGGCAATGCCTACTCCAATGATCGAACCAATCAGGGTATGCGAGCTGGAATTCGGTATCCCAAAATACCAGGTGCCGAGGTTCCAGATGATGGCGGCTGTCAGCAGCGCGAATACCATGGCAAATCCGGCACCGCTGCCCACCTGGAGAATCAGCTCAACCGGCAGCAGCGAGATGATGCCGAACGCAACCGCTCCGGTGGAGAGGACGACGCCGATGAAGTTCCACATTCCCGACCACGCCACCGCGATGTGAGGATCCAGCGAATGGGTGTAGATCACGGTTGCGACCGCGTTTGCCGTGTCGTGGAAGCCGTTCACGAACTCGAAGCCGAGCGCCACCAACAGCGCGATTCCCAGAAGAACGAAGGGGAAGATCGAAGGCGAGTGCACGGCCGACAGGTCGGAAATTAGATGATATGCGGCATACACGAAGCCGATAGCCAGGGCTCCCAGGAAGATGGCTGAGCCAATCTTGCCGGGAGACTTATTAAGTTTTGCGTGAACCGCACTGCTGGGTGGTGCTGCCGCCGCAGTCGCAGGAAACGACGAGGCTGTCGCCATGCTTTGTCCTTTTCCTTAATGAAAATTTGTTCAAATGCCCCGAAGGCAAATTCTTCGTCGGCGAAAGGTACTATGCCGGTGGGCATCGAATCATTAACGGGAAATGAATGGACGATGAATTCTGCTGAGGATCGCCCCCGGCTTTATGCTCCCTGGCCCAAATGAGCCCTCAGCCTCCGCCGCGAATCGAATCGCGTGCTTTCGGCATCCAGATCTCACGAGGTTCTATGGGCTCTTTTCAGTGGCTGTCGCAAGATATTCTTCCTAATCCCATTTCTCCCGAGCCGGAGCTGGGGCACAATCCCGACGCCGGCTTGCTGGATGCCTACTCCCGCACCGTTGTCGGGGCAGTGCAACGGGCGGGCCCGGCGGGCCGGATTACGTGAGCGTGACATCGTCGTGCGTTTCGGCGGCAAAGCGATCGTCAACGTTGACGATTTGCACCGTCTGCTGACTGACGAACTCAGTTGGAGGGGGTGCGAGGTGGAAGCGATCCGCGGAACCGATCTGCTGAAGCTGGTGTTGACTCCGGAGCCCAGGGCCGATTAAATCCTACATTGTAGGAGTACTCGTAAGTGGGACATAAGCTGGACCCGGCGGGATCGTCCCGGCCAAGAAATGACAATCATGGGGCGTGGTGAACGAATGGCAAGAGCACGCCCTCTTTTTCTGTCCGCTTTGGCTTTAACATTCGTGTAACATAGGGAAACTGTTTGCACGAAGGTTTGCGCCCACTCTATGGTTCGCCGATCCCTGGATGATCCGTCCCTGGTACTGAATCGCGAAGCCTCCTGGCTCGGGTTCAATCGCCGTGTGCTGGAAGAAGCGGAGAACCCGCGCAATCCTTTGCTGGAGCGCGTGAAGTTTCTTGCCATCACCGCCCGCAATCTGGATGAGTTTTTTGAAATCCGCGTCGGGGGTTTGATCCAGCGCATTGAAGACGGCCAGACCGAGTCCGGTCCCGACGGCCGTACGCCGCAGCAGGAAGCTCAGCTGGTCGCTCAACTGACGCACGACTTCATGCGCGACCAGTACCGCTGCTGGAATCTTTCTCTGCGCCCTGAACTGGCGCAAGAGGGCATCCGCGTGGTGGGGATGAAGGAGCTCACGGCTGAGCAGCGCTCGTTTGTCGCCGAATACTGCGAGCGGGAGTTGGATCCGCTGCTGACTCCGGTCACGGTCGATCCTTCGCATCCGTTCCCCCGCATCATCAACAAAGCGCTATGCGAGGCGCTGTTGTTGCGCCGCCGGCGCCGCGCATCGTCCACCTATATGGGAGTTGTGACCGTGCCGCGCGTGCTACCACGGCTTATCAAGTTGCCAAGGCGCAATGGCACGGAGGATTACATCTTTCTCGCCGATCTCGTGGCGTCCCACACTGTGGAAATGTATCGCGGCTACGAGATCATCTCCGAAGCTGCGTTTCGTGTCACGCGCAACAGCAACCTGTACCTGCAGGAAGAAGAGTCGCGCAATCTTCTGGAGTCGGTGCGCACCGAGCTGCACAATCGGCGCAAGGGCGATGCGGTGCGCCTGGAGATCGAGGCCGACGCCAATCCCGAGATGGTCGAGCGGCTGCGCGGTTACTTCGAGATGGAAGACTGGCAGGTCTATCGCACGGACGGGCCGGTGAATCTTTCACGGCTCTTTCATTTCTACGAAGAGACGGAGCGGCCCGACCTGAAGTTCAAGCCGTTTGTCGGGCGCGAGCTGCAGCTCAATCGCAAGTCGCAGGACATCTTCGAGGAGATTCGCCATCGCGACATTCTGCTGCATCACCCCTACGATTCCTACGACTCGGTGGTTAATTTCATTCGCACGGCGGCGGAAGATCCCAATGTGCTCTCCATCAAGCAGACGTTGTACCGCACCAGCGAGAACTCGCCGATCGTGCGCGCCCTGATCGACGCGGCGTCGCGCAAGGAAGTCACGGTTGTCGTGGAGGTGAAAGCCCGCTTCGACGAGGCCACCAACATCCGGTGGGCGCGCTCGCTGGAGGACGCCGGAGTGCAGGTCTTTCACGGGCTGGTCGGGCTGAAGACGCACTGCAAGCTGGCGATGATGGTGCGCAAGGATCCCGATGGGGAGACGCGTTTGTACGCTCACCTGGGAACCGGCAACTACAACTCGATTACGGCAACGTACTACACCGACTTGAGCCTGCTGACGGCCGACCCGAGGATGACGTCGGCGGTGCATGGCATCTTCAACTTCCTGACTGCCTATGCCGAGCGGCCAAGCTATGACCCGCTGCTGGTTGCGCCCGTAAACCTGGCCGAGCGCACGATCAATCTAATCGCGCGTGAAGCCGATCACGCGCGCAATGGGCGGCCGGCGCGAATCATCGCAAAAATGAATTCGCTACTTGACCTAAACGTGGTACGCGAACTCTACCGCGCGTCGCAGGCCGGGGTGCAAATCGATTTGATCGTGCGCGGCATTTGCGGACTGCGGCCGGGTGTGCGGGGGGTGAGCGATCACATCAAGGTGCGCAGCATTGTGGGACGATTGCTGGAGCACAGCCGCATCTTCTACTTCGCCAATGGCGGGGAAGAGGATATCTATTTAGGGAGCGCCGATTGGATGCCGCGCAACTTACATGAGAGGGTAGAAACGCTTTTTCCCGTCAAAGACCCGATGTTGAAGCACCGCCTTCGCTTCGAGATTCTGGAGGCATATCTGGCGGACAGCACGCAGGCGCGCATCCTGCAGCCGGATGGAAGCTATGTTTCTGCCGATGCCGTGCGCTCGCGTTCGTCCAAGCGTCTTGTCCGTTTCAATGCGCAGGAATTCCTGATCGCGCTTGCCGAAGGTAAAGTCACTCTCGATTCCATTCCGGAGTTGCCGGCGCCCCGCCGCCGCACTGTCCGGAAACCAGTAAAGGCAAGATAGAATTATGGACATATATTTCTTGCGTCATGCCAATGCCGGCGAACCGAAACTGAATCCTGCCAGGGATGAGAAGCGGCCTCTGGACAAGCTCGGCATCGAACAGTCCCACGATGTGGGACGTGCTCTCGCAGCTCTCGATGTCACGGTGGACGCGATCATCTCCAGCCCGCTGCGACGAGCCACACAGACCGCCTCCGTGGTGGCCAACGAAATCGGATACGAGGACAAAGTCGTTACCGACGTGGCTCTCGAGCCGGGCGCGAGTTATGAGCAGTTCCAGGAACTGCTGGCCCGCCATAGTCGCAAGGACGCGATCATGGTGGTTGGTCACAACCCCAGCATGACCGAATTCATCAACAAAATGCTGGCTGGTGGAGCGGCGCTGCATGCCGTCGAATTGAAGAAGGGAAGTGTCGCGCGGGTGGAAAAAGTCGGCCGCAAGCCGGCTATGCTGCGGTGGTTTATGACGCCGAAAATGGTGCGGTCGATTCAGCAGGCTTCCGCCAGCAATTCGCGGCCAAAGACGGTTTCGAAGTAGTTTTTTTCCTGCCCGACGGCCCACAACTCCAATTCGATACCTTCGGAAGGGCGAGGCTTCAGCAGCAGGCGCACGCGTCCATCCTGATGGATGCGAACCTTCAGGTCGCCGACAGCGTTGCGGCGTCCCTGGTCCAGAGCGCGCGCCAGACGCAGCAGGGCCACGGCCTTGGAGACGTGAATCTGTTCGATTCCCGGCAGCACGCGCATAACCTGATCGCTGGGCGAGGGAAGCGATTTGCCGACGTAGCGGGCCGTGCCTGCGATGATGCGGCGCTGCAATGGTGTGTAACCAAAAATCTCCGAGTTGGCGATGATGTAATAGCTGTGGCGGCGGCGCCCGGAGCGGTTGATGTACGCTCCCACTTCGTGCAGCATGGCCGCGGCTTCCAGCCAGTCTTGATACTCCGGCGGCAGCTGATGTACTGACTTCAGACGGCGGAAGAGTTGCAGCACGAGATCGCGAATGCGCTGCGCGAACTGCAGGTCCGCACCATAATGTTTGGCAGCCGCCAGCAGCGCGTCATGCCGCTCCGATTCCACCTGTTGGCGCATGGCAGCGCTGCCATTGTAGTCGGCCATCATCTGGGCCAGCAGGCCATCGCGCAAGCCGAGCGGCAGATAACGGAAGCTGCGCAATTTACACTCTTGCATCAGTTCCGCGAAGACCATTGCGCCGGCGATGATGATCTCCGCCCGACGCGGTCCGATGCCGGGCAGGGCTTGCCGTTGCGCCAGATTGCGCCGGCTCAACTTTGCCAGCAGTGAGGTGACCGCCTCATGCGGCACGGTGTAGGGCTTGCTCTCGTCGTAACCACGCAGTTTGGCGACATAAAGTCCGGACAGAGCCGCCGGTGTGCCGGAGGTGGCGATGGTGATCTGCAGTTTGGCATCGATGATGCGCTTGCGGACGCGCGTCACCTCGCGCTGGATGGCGCCGCGCATCTGCTCCAGTTCGCTATGCCAGGGAGGGTCGTGGTGCAGGAAGGTCTGCGTAAGACGCACCGCGCCGATGGGAAGGCTCACCATGTCCTGGATGTGCCCGGCGATGGAGACGGTGAGCTCGCAGCTGCCGCCGCCCAGATCGATCATCAAGGCGCGGCGCCTGGCCAAGGGTACGGCGGAGAGCAAGCCGAGGTGAATGAGGCGGCCCTCTTCCAACCCAGTGATGACTTCTACCTTCCAGCCGGTTGCGGTGCGCACCCAGTCGCGAAAGGCGCGGCTGTTATTGGCGTCGCGCAGCGCGCTGGTGGCAACCACACGCACCTTGTCGGCAGCGTGGGTTTGGACGGCGCGATGGAATCGCCGCAGAACGCGCAGCGTGTGGGCCATGGCTTGCGGGTCAAGCGTGGCATTGGCAAAGACACTCTCGCCCAGGCGCGTGACCTCGCGGTCCTCGTGGAGGGTCTCGAGGCGGCCGCCTACCGCCTTGGCTATCTTCAGGCGAACCGAGTTCGAACCGATGTCAACCGCTGCGAATGTTGGCATGCAAGGTTGAGAAAAGTATCAGTTACGGAAGAGTCAATTACAAGCAGATGGGCCGTTTTTACGGGGCTGCACGATTCAACAGATGTTCATCGCGGATTTATGAAGCTGTAACCGTGGTGTGTTGGGAGAAGGGAGCCGTGGAGGCGCCTTCTTATCAGGACACCCTTCGGCTTGCTCAGAGGCCTTTGGGTCGTCCCAGAGTGACAATGGCTTGGCGGCCATTGTTCTTGTCGGGGCTGAAGCCCCGATCCTTAATGCGTCTTATGCGGCACGACTACACGACTAAAGGTCATGTCCTGATGCAAGGCAAAATCACTTTCTAAGTGAGTTCAAGTTATTGGTCTTGGTGGGCTATTTTCTTTCGTGCCCGGGGGCTCGGGCGAAGCGAATCCAGACTGCTATATTCGGAGCATGGCGTCCGCATCAGGAGCAGGGACGACGACTGCCATGGCAACGAGCCGCGAAGCTACGTGGCAGCAATCCACGTCGGTGTGGCTGCTGTTGATCGTCGTTGTGGGCGCGGCTTTGCGGCTGATCGCGCTGGGACATAAGAGTTTCTGGATCGACGAAATCGCCAGCGTTGCCATCGCGCAAAGGCCGGGTCCCGCCTTCTGGCGTTTTCTGTGGCATGACGAAGGCAACATGGCGGCGTACTACGTACTGCTGCGGCCGTGGCTGCACATCGGACATGGCGAAGCCATCGTGCGGCTGCTGTCCGTGCTCCCCGGCGTGCTCTCCATTCCTTATATGTATGTGTTCGGCCGGCGGCTTTTCGGATCTGCGACCGGCCTGCTCGCCGCGGCGTTGTTTGCGCTGAATCCATGCGCCATTGCCGGCTCGCAGGAGGCGCGAGCCTATAGCTTTCTGGTGCTGGCCGTAATCGTGTCGTCGGTTCGTTTCATTCGGCTGGTTGAAACACCGTCGTACAGATTTGCTATCGCCTACGGTCTCGCAGCGGGGTTCACCTGCTACTTCCACTATTTCGGAGTTCTGGTTCCGGCGGCGCATGCTGTTTCGTTGTTGGCGCTGCCGCGCGGAACGAGGCCGTGGAAGCAGTATCGAGTTGCAGCTGTGATCGTTGTTGTGCTGGCGATTCCCATCTTGTGGCTGATTCACGCGCAGGATGTCGGACATATATCGTGGGTACAGTCGCCCTCACTGCTGGAACTGTACCATCTCGGCGTGTTTCTGGCGGCCAGCAGCGGCAAGGCTGCCGGAGCGACGTTGCTCACCCTGGACCTGGCGCTGGTGGGATTTTTCCTGCGCCGCATGACAGGGATCTGGCGCGTGCGTGACAACGATCTCGAACGCTGGCGTTACGCGCTAGTTGCCAGCTCATTCTTTACTCCCATTGTCATCGCCCTGGCAGTGTCGCTGATAAGGCCGGCTTTCTATCACCGATTCCTGGTTGTCTGCCTGCCCTTCTGGGTCATGATGGCGGCGGTTGGCGCGGTACAGATTCCTCGCCCGGCTTGGCGCGGCTCGGTGGTCGCGATGGTGGTCGCCTTGTGCCTGGTGAACACAGTTTTGCT
The DNA here is from genome assembly GCA_049798495.1 of Candidatus Korobacteraceae bacterium. GTDB lineage: Bacteria > Acidobacteriota > Terriglobia > Terriglobales > Acidobacteriaceae > Bog-257. The sequence continues at coordinate 34,885 of JBARGS010000463.1, forward strand.
GTACACGCGGGTGACGGAAGACTGGCGCGGAGTGGTCGACTACCTCATTGCTCATGCGGGGCCCGAGGATCGAGTGCTGTACTACCAGTCGGTGGGGGCGTTTGCGGCGGAGAACTATTGGAATTGGCGGCCGGGCGGCGGCAGCGGGCCGCGGGCGAAGGAGGTCGATGTTGATTCGCTGAGCACGCGTTGGGAGAGCGAGATTGACCACGCGCCGCGCGTGTGGCTGGTGTTGTATCGAGCAGAGTCCGACGATCCGGAATCGCGGGCGATCGAGCAGGAGTTGTTGAAGTCGTACGACGCAGGAGTGCAGAAGACCTTTCGCGGTGTAAGGGTCATCGAGTACGAGGCGAAGAGGTGAGGGTTACGCGTCTTAATGTTATGGAAGCATCGATGTAGGCGATTGGTGAAGGACGGAGTGGAATTGGTTGTCCTTGCACTCCACTTTCTCTAAGGAGCCTTCGTTAGTACTAGAAGTCATCTAAGCCATCTCATAAATCGCTTTGTATCAGGGCACGTCTTCAGACGTGTCAGAGCAGATAGGTTATGGCAGGGCTGCAGAGACTGTGTCGCAACCCAGTGTCGCCGCTCCGCGGCTCTCTGTTTATCCCACTTGCCCGCGGGCTTACGCCCGCGGCTAACACAAATGTCGCCGCTGCGCGGCTGGTTGCCTTGCGATTCATAC
>JBARGS010000464.1:0-13012 GCA_049798495.1 Candidatus Korobacteraceae bacterium
CTGGTGAGATGCTCTTCCGGCACGGCCGTGAGCGTGGGTCGCGAGGGATCGTCGCCGGATCGCGTGCCAACATACGTCACTTTGGCCAGCCCAAAATCAAGAATCTTGGCGTGGCCGCCAGTGGTAACGAAAATGTTGGCCGGCTTAATGTCGCGATGAACGATGCCTTTGCTATGCGCCGCGTCCAGTCCATCGGCCACTTCGATGGCGATGTCCAAAAAGCGCTCAATGTCCAGCGGCCGGTTGTCGATTAGGTGCTTGAGCGTCTGTCCGTCGAGAAACTCCATGACCAGGAATGCCCGGCTGTTCTCTTCGCCGATATCGTAAATTACGCAGATGTTCGGGTGGTTTAACGCGGAAGCGGCTCGCGCCTCGCGGCGAAAGCGTTCCAGCGCTTCCGGGTCGCGTTCCACATCCTCGGGAAGAAACTTGAGCGCGACCATGCGGCCCAGGCGCACATCCTCGGCCTTGTACACCACGCCCATCCCCCCGCCGCCAAGCTTTTCCAGGATGGAATAGTGCGAGATGGTCTGGCCTATCATGGCAGGGAAAAACCAACCTTAGCGTGGGATGCTACCCTGCTGATCCGAAGCAAGTCAACGTGAGCACAGCCGAGTCGTGAATGCAATGGCGCCCCTTCTTACGAGCTTGTTTTCAGCAGCAACTGCTCTGCCGGTGAGAACACGTAGCTGCGGATCATCAGCGTGCTCAGCAGCGACGTCAGGCCGGAGGCAGCCAGGATCATCGCGATCACCACAAACTGATAGATCGCCGCATATAACGGGCTGGAGCCGGAGAGCAGCATGCCGGTCATGAGTCCGGGAATCCAGACGATGCCTAGCGAGCGCAGGTTGTCGATGGCGGGGATCAGCGAGGAGTGGATGCTGGATTCCGCGTAACGCGCCACGGTCTCCGGCGGCGTCGCTCCCAGCGCGAGCGCAGTCTCGATCTCGCCGGCGTGCGCCAGCACTTCGGAGCGGAAGCGGTTGAGCGCGAGGCCGTTGGTGTTCATCGCGTTGGCGATGATCATGCTTCCCACGGGAATGAGCGAGGTGATGGCGGTGTCGATCACCCCGGCCCAGGTCATGACCGCGGTAACCAGTCCAGCGCCCGCTGCAATGGAGTAGGTGGAGACTTTGCGCGCGCCGGGAATGTTTTGCGCGCGCCGGGCGGAGATAGCGCCGGCTGCGACGATCATGCCCGCCAGCAGGAAGACGCTGGTCCAACGTGGTCCCTTCAGCAACAATCCGAGAATGGAGCCGACGATCACGATCTGCACGATGCCGCGCAGCAACGCGACAGCAGCATCGCTCTCCAGATGAATGTTGCGGCGTCGCGCCAGCAGCACGACCGCGAGCGCCAGCACGGCAGCGATTGCCGCCTGCGCGAATCCCAGCGTAATTTGCGAATGAAAGAGCGACTTAAGCACCTAGCACCTCCCGCGGCATTCCTTGCCGGACAAGCTGTCCCGCTTCGATGACGGCGACGCAATCGCACAGACGGCGCGCCTGCTCGCGATCGTGCGTCACCATTACGAATGTGTATGAGTTCTGGCTGACCAGCGCGCGAATGAGTTCTTCGACTCCAAGCTTGGCGTCCTCGTCGAGCGCCGAAGTCGGCTCGTCGAGCAGCAGGACTTCCGGCTGGTTGGCCAGCGCGCGCGCCAGCGACACCCGCTGCTGCTCGCCACCGGAAAGATTGGTGACATCACGGCTGGCGAAGTCGGGCAGTCCGACGCGCTGCAAGAGCTGAGCGATATCCGAGTCAGAAAGCGTTTCGCCGCGTTGCAACGGCCCAAAGCGCAGGTTGGAAGCTACATCTCCGGGGAAGAGAAACGGCCGTTGCGTGACCATGCCGACGCGGCGGCGCAGCTCGCGCGGTACGATCTGGCGATAGTCCTCGCCTTCGAGAAAGACGGTGCCGCTGCTCGGCTCGTCAAGGCGATTCAGCAAACGCAGCAGGGAACTCTTGCCCGAGCCGCTGGGTCCGACGATGCCCAGCAACTCGGCTCGCCGAACCTCGAGCGAAATGTCGTTGACGATCCAGCGCTCGCCCACGCGGCGGCCGAGATGCTCCGTCCGCAGCACTGCCGCGCCGGGCGAGGCCTTCATAGGTCGAGATGTCCGTAATAGATCTTGGTGTCGTACTCCAGCACGACGCGGTCATCGGCGGCGTTCCCGGAGAAGAGTTGCGGCAAAGCCTGCATCATTGCCTCGTACTTTTCGCCGGACTTGGGAATGTAGGACGACGACAGCAGCCGCCCGCGCAGGCCGTCGTAATCGAGACGCTGCTGATTGTGCTGCTTGATCAGGTTCATCGCATTGGGCGTGAAGAAATGCTGGAGCGCTTCATAACTGGCAAGATACTTGTGCGTGACCTGCTCGTAGTCGTTCGAGTACCGGCGGACAAAGGCTTCGTAGTCTTGCAGAAAAGGCGTGGATTCGGCATCGCGGTCGTGCCAGACGAGAACGACCCATCCGCCTGGCTTGAGGATGCGGGCGAACTCGATCCGAGCCTCCGGTGGACGGAACCAATGAAACGCCTGTCCGGCGATCACGAAGTCCACGCTGTCATCAGCGAGCGTTGTGCCCTCAGCGCTGCCGTCGACCATGCTGAAGTTGGGATACGACGCGAGATAGTTCTCGCCTGCCAGCCGCATCTCGCGATTAGGTTCGACGCCGATCACGCGATTGCCATTCTCCAGAAACACTTCGGCAAGCATACCCGGACCGCAGCCGACATCGGCGATCACGTGCTCCGGGCGCAGACCGCAGGCCTGCTGCACGGCACTCACAACATCAGGGGAATAATGTGGACGATACTGGGCGTAGGATGCGGCCCGATCAGAAAAGCGCGCTAGCGGATCACGACCTGCTGTTTCAGCCATTCCATTTGGAATGATATCGTAGCGTGACCGATGACGAAGACGCCTCTGATGACCGCAATTGCCGATGCGATCCGGCGTATTCCGCGCGGTCGGGTCAGCACCTACGGCGCGGTTGCCAAGGCCGCGGGCTATCCGCGTAATTCGCGCCACGTGGCCCGGGTTCTAAACCAGCTGCGCGGGCTGCCCTGGCAGAGGGTCTTGGGGTCGGGTGGACGAATTTCTCTACGCGGCGAGTCGGCAATGGAGCAACGTTTCCTACTCGAGGCGGAGGGAGTGCGTTTCAAAGGCAGGCGTGCGGATATGGCGGCGTTCGAGCACCGATTTCCGGCGGTGAAGCGCAAACTGGCCAAAACTTCCAAACTGGTCTGGCGGCTACCGCCAAAGTAGCAGAGTTGCCGGAATTTTCACTCGCCGCGAATTTTGGCGGTGACGTAAAATGGAATCAGATTCAGGATCAGGATAAAGTTGGGAAGTACATTTATGACCCGCCGGGTTCGGCTACTTGCCTTGATTCTCCCCACATTGCTTGCAGGATCGCTGTTCGCGCAACAGTATCCGGAGCACGACCACCACGTTTTTCATCGTCCACCGCAAACGACGAAACATCCGTCGACGCTGGGAACCGCTTCGCACACCCATCAGGCGTCAACGACGAATGCCCCGCGCACTGCGAGTTCGCTCGGCAACCAGAGCGCTCCGTCCAACAGTTCGCCCGGGACCGTGAAGGCGGTCGCGCCGAATGTGCCGGATAGTAGCGAGCATCCTCCGCAATAGCCCAGCGCGCTTTTTGCGCTCCATGCGCTAGCCTGTGAGCGCATGACCGCTGCTTTTCTTGCACTCTCCCGCCTCCCGCACTACCATCGTCTGTTATGCCAGTACTCACCGATACGTCCAGCACCGCCTACTCTCCGGTGAAGGCGCCGCGCGGCAATCAGCTTTCCTGCAAAGGCTGGGGACAGGAAGCCGCAATGCGCATGCTCATGAACAACCTCGATCCCGACGTCGCTGAGCGTCCGCAGGATCTTGTCGTGTACGGCGGCACCGGCCGCGCCGCGCGCAACTGGGATTGCTACCACGCCATCGTCAATTCGCTGCGATCGCTCGACAACGACGAGACGCTGCTGGTGCAATCGGGCAAGCCCGTAGGCATCTTTCGCACCCATGAATACGCGCCGCGCGTGCTCATCTGCAACTCGAACCTAGTGGGCCACTGGTCGAACTGGGAGAAGTTCAACGAGTTGGAGAAGCTGGGCCTCATCATGTACGGACAGATGACCGCCGGCTCGTGGATTTACATCGGCACGCAGGGAATTATTCAGGGTACGTTCGAGACGTTCTCGGCGGCGGGCGAGAAGCATCTCGGCGGGGAACTGGAAGGCAAGCTGATTGTTTCCGGCGGCATGGGCGGGATGAGCGGCGCGCAACCGCTTGCGGCGACCATGACCGGCGCCTGCTATCTCGGCATTGAGGTCGATCCCGAACGCATCAAGAAGCGCTTGCGCACCGGCTATTGCGACCACATGGTCAACACGCTCGACGAGGCGCTGCGCATCCTCAAGGAAGCAATGCGCAAGAAGGAGAACATCTCCGTCGGGCTGGTGGGCAACTGCGGCGACATCATTCCTGAGCTGGCCGAACGCGGCGTCGTGCCCGACATCCTCACCGATCAGACTTCGGCGCACGACCCGCTGAACGGCTACGTGCCCAACGGTATGTCGCTGGAGGCGGCGCTGGCGCTGCGCAAGAGCGATCCCAAGGCGTACACCGAGCGCTCGCTCGACACCATGGCGCGCCACGTCGAAGGCATGCTGAAGCTGCAGAAGATGGGATCGGTCACCTTCGACTATGGCAACAATATTCGAACGTTTGCCTTTGATCATGGGGTGAAAGACGCTTACGATTTTCCGGGATTCGTGCCGGCATATATTCGTCCGTTGTTCTGCGAAGGGCGCGGGCCCTTCCGCTGGGCGGCGCTGTCGGGCGATCCATCTGATATTCACACCACCGACGATCTGGTGCTGGAGATGTTTCCTGGCAACAAGATTCTCAGCCGCTGGATCGATCTGGCGCGCAAGCGGATCAAGTTTCAGGGGCTGCCGTGCCGCATCTGCTGGCTGGGCTACGGCGAGCGGGCCGAGTTTGGCCTCGCGATGAATGATCTGGTGAAGAAGGGCAAGATCAAGGCGCCGATTGTGATGGGCCGCGATCATCTGGACTGCGGCTCGGTAGCGTCGCCGTTTCGCGAGACGGAGTCGATGAAAGATGGCAGCGACGCCATTGCCGACTGGCCACTGCTGAATGCGCTGCTGAATACCGCGAGCGGTGCATCGTGGGTTTCGATTCATAATGGTGGCGGTGTGGGCATTGGCTACTCGCAACACGCGGGACAGGTGACGGTGGCTGACGGCAGCGACGAGATGGCCAAACGCATTGAGCGCGTGCTGACGAACGATCCCGGGATCGGCGTTGCGCGGCATGTGGACGCGGGGTATGACGAAGCGAAGAGCTTCGCAAAGGAGAAGGGGATTAAGGTGCCGATGGAGAAAAGCAGCAACTAGCAATTAGCAACTAGCAATTTAGCAATTAGCTAAGAACTTGAAGTGTCATCCTGAGCGGAGTCGAAGGACCCCTATTGAACTCATGATGCCAACTCGTATACAGCTCACAAACGCGTCCGTGATTGTCGCCTGCTGCATAGCGGCCTACTTATCCTTCGTTTCGTTTGGCGGCTATCTTGTTTTCGGGTTCCACAGCTTCGCCGAGTTCTGCTTTATTGTTGTTCCGATATTTGTGTTCCCGGTTGCCTTGTTGGGATTTCGATATCCAATGGTTAGCGCGCCATTGTCATTCACCATCATGATCCTCTTCTTCGGCGTTCAGCTTTATGAATTGGGGCCGCCGTGGAGCAGAATCTTGCATAACGGAACGCAGTTTTATAAGTTCCTTGCTGTGACCATCCTACTTGCCGGAGCCGCCGGACTTAGTTCCAGTAACCCAGCATTGTCGAAGGCGCCGCTCGAAGATACTCTTGGACACTAAACCCAAAGCTTCACCCGAACCCCGCGCTGCCTCGCCGAGCATTCTCCTGGTTCACGCCTCCCAACTCCTGACTATGTATGGCGATGCGGACTCTCGTCGCCGCGCCCGGATGAGAGAGCTCGGCATCATCGAAGACGGCGCGGTGCTGATCTCCGACGGTCGCATCGTTGCTGTCGGGCCGACGGACGAGATCGCGAAGCATGTTCTCGCGCGCGGTGCTGAGGAAATTGATTGCTCCCACAACGTGGTACTACCGGGATTCGTCGACTCCCACACGCATCCCGTCTTTGTTGCGCCGCGGCTGATCGATTTCGAGAAGCGCATTGCTGGTCGCGGCTACGAAGAGATTGCCGCTGCCGGTGGGGGCATTCGCGCCAGCTTGCGCGGAGTTCGCGAATCATCGCGAGGAGGGTTGGCATCCCACATTGTAAGAGCCCTGGATGAGATGGCGTCGCAAGGAACGACAACGGTCGAAGCCAAATCCGGGTACGGGTTGAGCTTCGAGGCGGAGATGAAGTCGCTGGAGGCGATTCGGGAAGCGTCGCAGCAGTGGGAGGGGAGTGTGGTTCCGACGCTGCTCGGCGCACATGTTGTTCCGCCAGAGTATCGGGAAAATCCGGATGAGTATGTGCGCATCGTTTGCGAAGAGATGATTCCGGCGGTGGCAGGGCGTTCTGGCAGTGCAGAGGAAAAGCAGATCCCTCGACTCGCTGCGCTCGCTCGGGATGACAAGAACAAGAGAGAGGTCAATGGCACGGCTGAAGCCGTGCCCCTTCAAAGCGGTGATCGCGAGATCGCACATCACCGGCAGCCCGACACAGCGGACCCCGCGCCGCTCGCCCGTTTTGTCGATGTCTTCTGCGAGCGGGGCGCGTTCAGTATGGAGCAGTCGCGGCGCATCCTGCGCGCGGCGATCGATTATGGGCTGGGAGTACGCGCGCATGTTTGCCAGCTCACGGCGGCTGAGCTTGCGCCGCTGATGGAGTTTCATCCCGCGTCATTCGATCATATGGATTTCGTTGGCGACGACGACGTCGCCTTGCTGGCGAAGAGCGATACGGTGGCGACGCTGCTCCCTGCGGCAAATTACTTCCTCGGACTCGACCGGTTTCCCCCGGCGCGCAAGCTGATCGATTCCGGCGTGGCCGTGGCGCTGGCGACCGACTTCAACCCCGGCACCGCGCCTACGCCGTCGATGCCCTTCGTGCTCTCGGCAGCGTGCACGCATATGAAAATGTCACCCGCCGAGGCGATCGTTGCGGCGACCTACAACGGCGCGTGCGCGCTGCGGCTGCGAAGCCGGAAGGGAAGTCTGGAGCCGGGGAAGGATGCCGACATCGCAATCTTCGACGCTGAGGATTACCGCGAGCTGGCGTATTGGTTCGGAGTCAATCGTTGCCGCGAGACGTTGCTGGGCGGAGTGCCGCGTTCGCGAATGAGAACGCAGAACTGAGACTTGCCTGCTCAGGGGCCGCGAGTCGCCATGCACGGCACCTACCGACTCGCTTCAGTCTTACTTCGGCTTGTTGCTGGTTGTCGCGGGCTTCGCGGCAGGTTTGGTCGTCTTCGACGCCGGCTTGGGATGGGCGTCATCCGCAACTTGCTGGGCGATCTTGTTCGACTCCTGAGCGAAGGTCGCGGAAACTGCGTCCACCGCGAACTGCGGGGCATCACCCGCCAGAGGAACGTCTTTGAACTCGGGCTGTAGCTTGCCAACCTTGTACAGAGTAATGTTGGTCAACGCCTGGAACTTGGCGGGATCCAGCGTCGCTCCCTTAGGCATCGGAGTTAGCCCGCCGGTGTTCGGCTCCTTCACCTGCGTGGACACTGTGTACACCACATAATCACATTGCTTCGACTTGGCCTCTTCCAGTACGGCATCCTGCGGCGCTTCGGCGTCGAGAGGAATGGCTTCGAGTTGCTGTTTGGCGATCTCGCTGATCAGGTCCAGAATCAGGTTGTCGGTAGGAAGCGATTCGCCGCTCATGTCCTTGATCTTCACCACGCCGACGCGAGTTACACCCGCGGCCTTGGGAGCAACCGCCGGCGCGGGTGCGGCTGCGGGTTGGGGCGCCGCTGTTGGCGCTGGACTCGTCTCAGGAGCCGCGTTCGATGTTCTGCCCGCCGCGCCGCCCATCATGGCTGACATGTCCACGGCGCGGCAGTTGGCTGGAGCGTCGAATAAGGAAGCTTCCAGCGAGGTGTTGGTCAACTCGATGACTTCGGTCGTGGTGGTGAACGTTCCCTGCGGCATGGACATAGTCATGGTCTGCTTCAAGGGATAACCAAGAGCTGCGCCGCTGTCCTTCATCACGATGCGGTCGCTGCATCCGCGTGAGCCGTTGCAAGCCATCGCCTGATAGGAATTGTCGCCGCAGGACAATCCCGCCGACAGATCGGCATACCACCCGTCCGTCTCCATCTTCATATGCGATTGGTTGCAGGCGTCCGGGCTGGGGTCCATCGACATCGTAGTCTTGATGTGCCGCGCTTTGTAGCCGAACATGTCCTGGCGCTCGCCGGTGTCGGTGGAGTTGCGGGTGATGGTAACGACTCCACCTTTGCTTGAGGCCGCAGGCATGCGCCCTCCCATTGCCGCGCCCATGGCCTGGGTATTGGGGCAGGAGCTTTCGCCGCCGCCCATGGGCAGAACCATGCACTGGTTGCCAGTGATGGTGACCGCGCGCTTCTGATCGCACTGCATGATGGTGACCGCATTGAAGCGGCCTCCGCCGTAGCTGGTCTCATTGCGCATGCGAGCGCCCTTGATGTAGACGGTGCTCTCGGTGGAGTGCCCCATCACGGTGGTGCGCGTCTTGATCTTGATGTCGGCGGACGCGAGAGTCGAAAACCAAACCAGAACTATTAAAGCGTAGAGCGACAGGCGCATAACAAGGCCTCCATATCCAGACCGCTAACATTTCGTCGGTCGACAATTCCGGCGCAATTCTAATGAAATGGCGGAAGCGCCGGAAGCACAATCTTCGATCCCTCAGCGAGAGTTTGTCAGTGATGCTGTGACGAAAGCGACCAGCGAGTAACGAAACGAAACAAGGTCGTTTTGAGCCTGGAGTTGTCTTCCCCTTGATTGTGGCCCCTTCCGCTTGATGCCGTAGTACCCTTGTATCGCTTGATCGGGCGCAATTTATGAATCGATACCGATTGCTTGTTCTGCTTTGCATTTATGCCCTGATGTTGTCGGCTAGCGGGCTTGCGGGGCAAGCTCCGCAAGTTCTGCCGTTGCGCGTCGCCGAGAAGTCAGCTCCTCCCGCGCAGCAAACATCGCAGGCGCCAGAGACCGCACCGCAACTCAGCAAAGAAGACCTCGAAGCCTTCTTCGACGGATTCATTCCCATTGAGCTGCAACGCGACGACATCGCCGGCGCCGTTGTCATGGTGGTGAAGGACGGCACGGTGCTCTTCGCCAAGGGCTATGGCTACTCCGACGTGAAGAACAAGAAGCCGGTCACCGTCGACGCGACGCTGTTCCGTCCCGGTTCCATCTCCAAGACCTTTACCTGGACGGCGGTGATGCAACTCGTGGAGCAGGGCAAGGTCGACCTGAACCGCGACGTGAACGACTACCTCGACTTCAAGATTCCGGCAACCTTCGACAAGCCCATTACCATGAAAGACCTGATGACGCACACGCCGGGCTTCGAGGAGACGCTGAAAGAGTTGTTTGTCGCCGACGCCGCCGACATGCGGCCGCTGCAGGAATACATCAAGACACATCTGCCCGAGCAGATCTTTCCTCCGGGCACGACGCCAGCCTATTCCAACTACGGCGCCACGCTCGCGGGCTACATTGTGCAGCGCGTCTCCGGCATGCCCTTTAACGATTACATCGACAAGAACATTCTTCAGCCGCTCAACATGCAGCACACCACGTTTCTGCAGCCGCTGCCAGAGGAGTTGAAGGGGCTAATGTCGCAGGGATACAACCGGGCGTCGCAGCCGCCGAAGCCCTTCGAGTTCGTGCAGGCGTGGCCGGCGGGCAGCCTGTCGACCACCGCGGAAGACATATCGCACTACATGATGGCGCACCTGCAAAACGGCGAATACAACGGTGTTCGCGTTCTGAAGCCGGAGACGGCGCAGCTAATGCACTCGCGCGTCTTCGGGCTCGATCCGAAGTTGAATGGCATGGCGTACGGCTTCTATGAGGAGTCGCGCAACGGTCATCGCATAATCGGACACGGCGGCGACTCGCAGTGGTTCCACAGCGATATGCACCTGATGCCCGACGACGGTATCGGCTTCTTCATCTCTTACAACAGCGCCGGCAAGCCGGGATTTTCCGGCCGCTCAGCGGTGTGGCAGGGCTTCCTCAATCGCTACTTCCCCTACACGCCGCCTGCGGGCGAGCAGGTTGCCACCGCCGCGCAGGACGCGAAGTCGGTGACCGGGACCTACTGGTTGAGCCGCCGCTCGCAGACCAATGTTGCCGCCGTGACTGCCGCGCTCGACCAGGCGAAGGTGAGCGAGAACTCCGACGGCACCATCAGCGTTGATCAGGCCAAGGACTTCGCCGGCAATCCCAAGCACTTCAAGGAAATTGCGCCGATGCTTTTCCGCGACGTCAATGGCCAGAGCCATCTCGCCTTTGAGAAGGACTATGCGGGGCGGCAGATCATCGTGACCGATCTTCCCATCTTCGTCTACCAGCCTGTGCCCATGCGGAAGATGCAGAGCCTGAACGTTGGCGTCCTTATTTTCGCGGCGACAATGTTTTTGCTGACGCTGCTCTTCTGGCCGCTAAATGCGATGCTGCGCTCGCATTACGGCTTTCATCTGGAACTGTCGGCGGACTACCGCCGCTTGCGGGGGTGGATGCGATGGATCTGCGCGCTGAACCTGACGTTCCTTGCCGGCTTTGCGGCGTGGTTGATGTCGGTGGACGATGACATCGCTCTGCTGAGCCGGCACTTCGACGCGAAGCTGCATATGCTGCAGGTGATTGGAGCGCTGGGAGTGATGGGAGCGGTGTTCTCGATCTTCTATTGCCTGCGTTCCTGGGGCGAGGAGCAGCTATGGGGGTGGACAAGGCTGTGGAATACGCTGCTGATGCTGGCGTGTGTGGGATATGCGTGCTTCCTGCTCAACTGGCACATGCTGAATTTCCGGTTGAATTATTGAAGGGCGGCGCGTTATCGCGCAAGAAAATCGGGGAGCGGCTGTTTGGCCATCTCCCCTCTCTCTCCGATCAGGTTTGCAATTGGATTGAGAATACCCGACGAGCGGATGTCCTACATCAGAGCAGTATGAATAGAATGTGAATTCTTTGTGACGGATGGAAATCGATGTCGTTGCAGCCCGATGTACCCCATTGTGAGACATGACAGGAACGAGAATCATACCGTCAAGGTGCCGTCCCACGATGTGGGAGTTTGCCGTCCCTGCAGGGACTCGTCCTCACCCAGCGCTGAAGCGCTGGGCTAACCTATGCCGCGCCTACGGCCCTCGACGATAATTTACCACTTTACCCAGGACTCCGCTGTGCTCCGTCCTGGGCTAAGCTGAGCCGTCCCGCGTGGCGGGACTGGACTCTCGACCAGGCAAGAGCTAATTGCCGCCCTGGGCGAAGTCGCGCACGAACTCTACGAGCGAGCGCACGGGGACGCCGGACGGGCCTTTGGCGATCCAGGGTTTGTTGTCTTCCATCCACGCCACGCCGGCGATGTCCAAATGTAGCCAAGGGGTGTCACCGACAAACTCTTTCAGGAACATGGCCGCGGTGGTAGCGCCGCCCCAACGTCCACCGGTGTTCTTGATGTCGGCAATGTCGGACTTGATCATCTCCTTGTACTCGTCTTCCGCTGGTAGACGCCACATCTTCTCCCCCGACTTGGCCAGCGAGCGATTGAAGCGGTTATAGAAGTCGTCGTCATTGGCGAAGACGCCGGCGTTAATCATGCCGAGCGCAACGACACATGCGCCGGTCAGGGTGGCGGCATCGATGAGGTGAGTACAGCCCAATTGCCTGGCGTAGTGCAGGCCGTCGGCCAGCACCAGGCGGCCTTCGGCGTCGGTGTTGATGATCTCGATCGACTTGCCCGACATGGCAATCTGTACGTCGCCCGGCTTCTGCGCCTTGCCCGAGGGCATGTTTTCGCTGGCGCAAACGATGCCGATCACGCGCAGGTTGGGCTTGAGCTGCGCGATGGCGCGCATGGCCCCGATCATGGCCGCCCCGCCCGCCATGTCGTACTTCATCTTCTCCATGCCCTCGCCGGGCTTGATGGAGATGCCGCCGCTGTCGAAGGTGATGCCCTTGCCCACCAGGCCGAGCACCCGCTTTTTGGGCGCGCGCTCGGGCTCATAGCGCATCACGATCAGGCGCGGCTCTTCGTCGGAGCCCTGGGCGACGCTCCAGAAGGCGCCCATCTTCAGCTCCTTGATCTTGTCGGCGCCATAGATTTCGCAGGCCAGCCCGGTCTCGTCGCACATTGCCTTGGCGCGGTCGGCGAGGATGGTCGGCGTCATGCGATTGCCGGGCTCGTTGACCAGGTCACGGGTAAAGTTCTGCGCCTCGCCGATGATGCGCCCTTGCTCCATCGCGGTCTTCAGCGATTTCGAATTGGCGCCCTTGGGAGCGATGATGGTGAGCTCGTCGATGGTCTGCACTTCGCGGTCGCTCTTGTAGTAGTCGGGATCGAAGCTGCCAACGAAGGCGCCTTCGACGATGGCTTTGACGGAATCATCCACACCGGCGGGCGCGACGAAGGCGAAGCTCTTCAGGTCTTTCGATTTCAGCATGCGGACCGCAGTGCCGGCGAGTTTGCGCAGTTCGGCGGACGAAAATTTCTTGGCTTTGCCGCCGCCGAGCAGGAGCAGGCGCTTGGCCTTCAGTCCTTGCGGCTTGTGGAGCAGCGTAGTCTCCAGCATCTTGCCGGTGACTTCACCCGAGGCGATAAGATCGGCCGCAGCGGCCAGCACGGCCTTGTCGTCGGTCTTGATCTGCGGGTCGTGTTTTTCGGGCTTGTCGCCGCTGTTGTTCTCCGCCGCGTCGAGCACGGGGATAACCAGGCATTCGGTTTCGATCTGCGAAGGTAGTGCAATCAAAAGAGTCGTTTTCATATCAAT
>JBARGS010000465.1:0-5792 GCA_049798495.1 Candidatus Korobacteraceae bacterium
TCCATCAGAGCCTGCCGAACCAGTCTCACGCGCGAGGCGCCCAACGCGACCCGCACTGCCTGTTCGCGCTCACGCGCCGAAGCGCGCGCAATCTGCAGTCCCGCGATGTTGGCACAGGCAATCAGCAATACGATGCCCACGGCGATCAGCAGCATGGTAAGCGGCCTGCGCAGCGGCCCGCCTATAAATTCAGCCAGCGGCAGGCAGAACATCCCCCAGCGCGAGGCCCGCCCGTAGCTCTTGCTGCCTTCCGACTGGATGTTTTGCTGCGTCTTCATGTCGAGGTAGGCATTCGCCTGCGCCGAGCTGATGCCGGGACGAAGACGCGCCACGCCGCCCATGTTTTCGTTGTAGCGATATTTCTGGTCGTGATACTGCCCCGGCGGCAACGCAAGCGGGACCCACAGCTCCGCCTGGTTCGGCCAGTCGAAGTCTGCCCGCATGACGCCCACCACGCGATAGGCTTGCTGGTTCAGCGTGATGCTCCGGCCCACAATGTTCGGGTCGGAACCAAAGTGTTTCGTCCACGTCCGATAGGCAAGCACGGCTTCGTGCTCGCCGCCCGGCTGGTCTTCCTCCACCGTGAAGGGCCGCCCCAGATAGGGCTTCACCTGAAACACGTCAAAATATCCCGAAGACACCTTGAATCCCGTGAGCAGCTCCGGGGTTGCATTCTCGGCGGTGAAGTTGAAGTTGCCAGCCTGCAAAGCGGCGGCAGCCGCGAAGATGTTCTTGCCGTCGGCGGCGTCTCCGAAGTCGGGCGCCGAGATTCCGATGTTGCTCAAGTCGGCAAGCGACAGGTAGCGCGCCCGCAGCGCGACCAGTCCGCTGGCATGAGGGATGCCGCTGGGGTTCAGCAGGATCGCGTTGGTGACGGAGAAGACGGCAAGATTGGCGCCGATGCCCAGCGCCAGCGTCAGCACCGAGATCAGCGCAAAACCAGGGGAATCGCGCAACTGCCGCAAAGCGTAACGAAGCTCGTGTAGAAGGGTATGCATGGTTTATAGCCTCGAGGCCCCTAGCCCCTACCTATTCCGCCCTCAGCGCCTGCATCGGCTCCAGCGCCGCTGCCCGCCGCGCAGGCAGATAAACCGCAACCAATACAACCGCCAATAGCACCGCCGGCACAATCACCATCGTGGCCGGATCGAAACGGCTGACGCGATATAAACTCGTGGTCAGCAGGCGCGAGCCGGCGAGGGAAAGTGCTAAGCCAAGCCCGCAGCCCGACACTCCCTAAACGACGCCGCGCATCAGGACCATGCGACGAATGTCGCCGCGGTCGGCGCCTAGCGCCATCCGCAGTGCCATTTCCCGCTGGTGCTGCGAAACCACGTACGAAATCACGCCAAACAATCCGATTGCTGCCAGCAGCAATGCGATACCCGAGAACGCGGCGAGTAACAGCATTGTGAACCGCCGCTGAGCGAGTGAATCGGAAACCAGCGTCGCCAGCGTCGTGCTGTTGTACAGCGGAAGCCCTTTGTCGATCGACCAGACCTGCTGCTGAACTTCGTTGAACAGATCCTGTCCGGGCCGGCTGGTGCGCAGCAGGAAGGCCGTGTGTCCCGCAGTCCAGGTCTGCATCTGGAACATCGACTGATAGATCATCGGCGGCGGATCAGCATCGAGAGCGAAGATGTGAACATCCTCGACAACGCCGACGATGGCAAACAGTCCACGGTCGCCCCAGTAGAACCGTTGCCCTATGGGATCCTGGCCGGGGAAAAACTGACGCGCCATCGCTTCGTTGATGATGGCCACTGCCGGCACGTTAGGACTGTCCTGCTCGCTGAAATCGCGGCCTTCACGAATACCGATTCCCATCGCACGAAAGTATCCTGGTGTCACCAGTGAGTTCTGTGCGAAGTGGAAATCGTCCGGCGCGGCATGTTCCAGCCGGAAGCCAATGCCGCGCTCGTCGCTCAACGGCAAATGGCTGGCAGCCGCAACCGTGGTCACTCCCGGCAGATGCGAGAGGCGCGATAGTAGCTCCTTCTGCACCGCCATCCGTTTTTCCGGATCGGGATAACGCTCGGTGTCAAAGATGGTTCGCACCACGAAGGCGCCCTTGGGATCGAACCCCAGCGGAGTGTCAAGCACCCGCAGGAAGCTGCGAACCAGCAGGCTGCCGCCGGTCAGCAAGACCAGCGCGAGCGCGATCTCAGCGATGGCGACGATGTTTTGCAAACGCAGGCTGCTGCGTGACGATCCGGTCTGCACCGAGTCCTTGAGGAACGCCTGAGGCGCAACGTGCGACAGTCGCCAGGCCGGCATGAACCCGAACAGAACGGTAGTCAGCACCGACAACCCGAGCGTGAAGAGCAGCGCCACGGGATGAACTGTGACCTCGTGGAGGCGGGGAACGCTGGCCGGCCCAAAGTTGCGCAACCCGGCAACCGAGAGCACCGCCAGCGCTATCCCCGCACAACCACCAAGCAGAGAGAGCAAGGAACTTTCCACCAAACATTGCCTCAGGAGGACTGCGCTCCGAGCACCCACGGCGCTGCGGATCGCCATCTCGCGGCTGCGGGCGGTCGCACGCGCCAGCAATAGGTTGGCAACATTGGCGCACGCGATCAGCAGCACGCAAATCACAGCCGCGCAAAGCAGCAGCACCAATGGACGTGCCTTTTCAACCGTGTAAGCAGAGAAGGCAAGAACACGTGGCGTCACCCGCACATTTGCGGAATAGCTGTCTGGGTGTGCCTGCTGGAAGTTGTCCGCGATATGCCGAATGTCCTGCTGGGCCTGCGCCCGCGTGACAGCAGGCTTCAGGCGCCCTATCAATCCCACGCCGAATTCCATGAGACGATTCTGCGGAGCGAGAACGTCCGCGGAAAAACCAATGGGCAGCCAAAGATCGGCCATCTCAGAGAACGGCTTGCCGTCGAAGGGAAAATGGAACGACGGTGGCATTACGCCGATCACCGTGTACGGCTTCTCATCCAGCTTGATGGTGCGGCCAAGAATGTTGGGATCGCCGTGGTACTGATTCTGCCAAAGCGAATATGACAGCTCTACCACATTGTCGGAGCCGGAGCGATCTTCGTCGGAGGCGAAGGCACGCCCCATCATCGGCCACACGCCCAACGTAGGGAACGCCGACGCCGACATGCGGGCAGCGCGAATCCGCAGCGGCTGGCCCTCGCCGGTCAGGTTGAAGCCTGCGTCTTCGAAAGCGGCGACGCTGGCGAACGACTGGTTCTGATCCCGATAGTCGAGATATTCCTGCGCCGCTACGCCAAGCTCATCGTTGGGCGCGACCGACTCTGTTTCGGAAACCAGCACCAGCCGCTCCGGCTGGTGATAAGGCAGAGGCCGCAACAAAACGGTGTCGACCACGCTGAACACCGCGGTATTCGCACCGATCCCGAGCGCCAGCGTAAATATCGCCACCAGCGCGAAGCCGGGCGACTTCCGCAGCAGCCGCATTCCATAACGAAGATCTTGCGCGATCCGGTTCATGGTTCCTCTATTCCGTCCGCAGGGCTTGCATGGGTTCTACCGACGCCGCCCGGCGCGCCGGCAGCAACGCCGCCAAGCCGACGACCAGTGATACCAACAGCACTCCACCGGCGATCACGATTGGATCGGCAGGGCTCACGTTGTACAACTGACTGCGCATTAAGCGCGACAGCAGCATCGCGATCGGCACTGTAACCACGATGCTGATCCCGGCCAGCCATACGACGTCGGAGAGCACCAAGCGAATCACGGTTTCCCGTCGTGCGCCCAGCGCCATGCGTATGCCGATTTCATGCGTGCGCTGCGCCGTGGCGTAGGCCAGCACGCCATAAAGACCGATCGCCGCCATCAGCGTGGCCAGCACTCCGAAGCTAACTGCCAATAGCGCGATGAGCCGCTCATTCGTCATGCTCTCGGCAACCTGTTCGTCCATGGTGCGCAGACCGTCGACCACCAGCTTCGAATCCAACTGTTGCATGGCTGCGCGAATATCGGCCTCGGCCGACTCCGGTGACTGCCAGGTGCGCAGATAGAACTGCAGGAATCCGATATCGGGCAACTGGTTCGCAGCGCGGTAGAGCGTCTCTTTCACCTCGGTGCGCATGTCGACATGCCGCGAGTCGCCCACGACGCCAACAATTTCGAAATTCATCTTTCCTTGCCGGTTCGCGTGTGCCAACAACTTGCCGATGGCGTTCTGCGGACTGCCAAAGTGACGGCGGGCAAAGCTGGCGTTCACGATGACTACCGACGGCTTGCCGGGTAGATCCTGATCCGTAAAGTCGCGACCGGCCAGCAGGGGAATGCCGGTGGTCGAGAAGTACCCCGGAGTGATCCAGGGACCTTCGACGATGATCGGGTCCGCAGATGACCCGGGGAGCGTCACACTCGTTCTGCTCTCCATACCCATCAACTCGGGATCGCTGGTCGCGCCCACGGAGCGAGCACCGGGCAAAGCCGCCAGCGTGCGCAAGATTCGTTGATGTAGCGCGCCGGCCTGTTCGGTTTTGTAGCCGGCAAGCTGAGGATCGATGCCGAAACTGACCAGATGATCGGTAGAAAAGCCGACGTCCACGTTCTTGAGATTCCGAAGTGTCTGCACGAACAGCCCGGCGCCGATCAGCAGAAGCAGGCTCAACCCGATCTGCATTCCAACCAGAACCCGCCGGAAGCGAAGTGGTCCACTAGACGTAGTTCCGGTTTGCTGCTTGAGCGCCCCCACCAGGTCAGGGCGCAGAAAGTGAAATGCAGGAGCAAGGCTGAACAGCACGCCCGCCAGCAATGCGAGTCCAAAATTAAACAGCAGAATCCGATGGTCCGGCTGAGCGGAGAAGGGCAGCTCGACCGTTGAATCGCCCGCTATCCTGCGCACCAGCGTGGACGAAACCAGGGGAGCAAGTGCCAGCGCTAACCCACCGCCCAGCACTCCTAACAACAGACCTTCCGTCAGCAGTTGGCGGACGATTTGCCAACGGCTGGCTCCCAGCGAGTATCGCACGGACATTTCTCGCACCCGCCCCGCAGCCCGAACCAGCAACAAGCTGGAGACATTGACGCACGCCATCACCAGAACCAGACCGACCATCCCCATCACGATCAGCAGCGGTATGCGGATCTGATCGCGCAACGGCGAGAAGCCGCGCGAATTATCCAGCAGAAGGAGCTTCGCATCTCGCAGAAACCCGTGACGGACGAGCCGCTCTGCATCATCGACATGAGAGAGTTGTTCCTTGCGGAGGGACTGCCACAACGGGTTGATGCCGCCTTCGGCAGCAGTACGACTGACGCCAGGTTTTAGTCGGCCCACGACGGTAAGCCAGGCCGAGCGAAGATCGTTGAAGTCGGCGACCATTCCTGGATTAACCAGAGGCGTTGTCATGATCGGAAAGAAGACTTGCGGAGCATAACCGGAGATCACGCTGCGAAAGCCGGGTTGCACCACTCCCACGATGGTGAAGGGCTGTCCATTGACCATCAGCGTCTTGCCGACCACGCCGGGATCGGAGTTGAAGCGGGCCTTCCAGTAGTTAAAGCTGAGGGCCACGACGGGACTGCCGTTTTGCGCCGCGTCGTCGGCTGGAATGATCAGCCGCCCGATCGCAGGACGTACTCCCAACAGATCGAAGTAATTGCCGCTGATCTGCTCGGCGGCCACCAGTTCAGGCTGATTGTTCCACCGCACACCCGCTTGCGCCTCGGCGTTAGCCAGTATGCCCGATAGAACGGTGTTCCGGTCGCGCAGTTCGTGGTATATGGGATAGGAGAAGTAATCGTGCTCATCTCCGCCGTAGAAGTTGACGTTCCCGGCATGCACACCCGCGAAG
>JBARGS010000466.1:0-10904 GCA_049798495.1 Candidatus Korobacteraceae bacterium
CTGCGAAGGTGTAGCCCAATTCGTACTGCATTGCCGGCTTCAGAATGTCGATGGCTTCACCCGCATTCGGCTTCTTCAACTCGATGGCCGCTTTTATGCTCGGAAGCCAGTAGCTTTGCATCATGGTGTCAAGTGGAAACTCGCGATCGAGATTGTCAGCTAGGTCTTGCGCCCGTGCGGTATCTCCGGCGCGCGCCAGAGCAAGCGCCACCTTCACCTCTATATCCGGTTCGCCGCTGAGCGCCAACGCCTCGGCGGCTTTCTGCCGAGCCAAGTCAGACTCGCCCATTTCGGCTTCGCGCAACGCTTCATTGGCTCGCCATGCAGCCGCAACTTCCGGAACCTCTGTGCGCTTCGCCGATCGCATGGCCGCCTCGGAAAGCCTTCGTGCCTTGCCGAGGCGGCCATAATATGCTTCGGTATCAGACTGCGCCGACAGCATACGGTCTTCGGCGGCCGGCCTGCCCATCGCCGCAGCCACCTTCTCCTGCATGGCGGCAGTGTCGCCTCGAAGAAAAGCTATCGTGTACCGGATTTCGCGCAAAAACTCATTATCAACCTCGTGCGGGGCCTGGTCGAGGAGCGCTTGCGCGTCATCAAACCGGTTCAGGCAAGCGTAAACCCCCGCCAGGTTATAGTCAGGTTGCCCCGACAACCGAGTTCGTTCCTGCATTTCAGCCGCTGCCTCTTTGTAGCGGCCTACCTCACTGTAGAGCGGAGCGCCTAACGTGGCATGGGGATCAGGGTCTTGCGGATAGATCTGCGCCAGCTGCGAGTAGGTCTGAATGGCTTCTTCTATTTGGCCGGTCACATAAGCATAGTGAGCGCCTTCGATTTGCAGCCGCTCGCGCGGGCTTACGCGGTCCCGCAACTCGTAAGCCTTATTGAGGTTCTCATTGGACGATTGCGTGTCACCGAGATTCTTGTAAGCCCCTCCCAGAGCAGCGTAGGCACGGGCAAAATTCGGATCAAGCTCCACGGCGGTCTTGAGAAAGGGTATGGCGCTGTTGGGCTGGGAGAGCAGCTTCTGCGCCTGGCTGTACGCCTGCAAGGCTTCCAAAGATTGGGTGGTAGCTTTTTCTAATGGTGTGTTGAACTTCTCTGCCGACGGCCGCGACTCTCCTAGTTTGTTCCGCAACTGAGTGCCTAGCTGTCCAAGCACCTTAACCACCTGGTTGCGGTTCTGCGCCTCGCCCTCGGCACTGGCGATCGCCTCCCCGGTCTGGCAGTCCGTCGCCTTGAGCGTAATCAGATAGTGATCCCCGATCACCGCGATGGAGCCTCCCAACACCAGCTTGTAGCCGTTTCGTTGGCATATCTCATCCGCGACGTCCTTGGTAATCCGCGTGTTGGCGGGGCGGCTCATCAGCTTTAGAGCCTCGCTCATCTTACGATCGGAAAGGACGGTCAGAAACTGCGGCTCTTCCAACTGGATCGCGAGCGCCTGCTTCAGCGCGTCATCAAAAACCGGGTCGCCCGTTGTGTTTTGGAAGTCCGCTAGAACCAGCGTTTCTTTTTCAGTGAGCGCACTCGCGTTGCGCGAATGCCAGTAGAGAAAGCCAATAAGGACAGCGGCAATGACCAGGCCGGTCACAGTAATCGGCAGGCGTGTGGTGCGAGCAGCGGGTGCAACGGGATGGGCAAACTCCGGCGCCGGAGTTGGAGCGGCCGCGGCAGTTGCTGTGTCCTTGCCCAAATGCAGCGCAGGCGGTGGGCTTTCCGGCGAAACCGGCTGTGCCACCACAGGCATCCGTTGGACATGCACTCCGGACTGGGACTCAACAACTGCAAGCGGCGCCGGAATGGTCTTGGAGGTGACCGCAGCCAGAAAGCGATATCCCTTGCGAGGCAGCGTCTCGACGTAGACAGGCTTATCGGGATTGTCGGACAGCGCAGTTCTGATCTGCTTGACGCACTGATTCATCCCGTGCTCAAAGTCAACGTATGTCTCTTCGCCCCATACCTGCTGCCGGATCTCTTCACGAGTGACGATCTGTCCGGAACGGCCGGCCAGCAAGGCAAGAATGCGGAACGGCTGAGGTGATAGCTTGAGGGGCAAACCGTGCTTGCGCAGTTCTTCGGTAGCGAGGTTTAGCTCGAAAGGCCCGAACCGAAGAAGGTCATGAGTGGCGCTCAAGCACAACACCTGAGAAGGTCGGATTTGCCGGATTATATAACGAAGGTGTGCTCAACGGGCGCTTTCTTAATATCGGCAGCCTTCGCTAAATCCCAGCGTCTCTGAAGCTTAGACGCTGACCTCGAACTTACCTCCAAATGACTTGCCAAGTATTGATTGCCCCCGGCAAGCGGCGCATTGTGTCGCTCACGGGGCGGGAAAAAAGGACGCAAGCTGACCGGCCCGGCTCACGTCAGGGGACACCGAGGGTAGGGGACACAGCTTGCCCTCGGAAAGAAAAATCGTCTGACCGCATGGCGCGCGAAGGAGGACAAAAATGCAAACCGCAACGATCCATACCGTTATCAGTGAGCAGGAAACCGACCTGCCATCCACCGCGACGGTGCTAAAGGCTCCCTTCTACCTCAGCAATCCGGAAGTGCATTGGAGCCCGGTGACCCGGGTCGGGTTTCGCTTTGTCTTCTCATATTTGGCTTTGTACTGGCTGGCCATCTTCACCGGCACCTTCTGGGGCAAACTCGTCGCTTGGACCGGAGTTCATGTTTTCGGCCTCAGCCAGAACCTGAAGCCGGTCATGACTGGCAGCGGCGATAGCACCTACGAGTACGTGCTGACGTTCTGCGTGCTGGTATTCGGTCTCCTCGCCACGGCAATTTGGTCGCTGCTCGATCGCCGCCGGACAAACTACGACCGGCTTCAGCTGTGGTTCCGTTCCGCGCTGCGCATGCTTCTGGGCGCAACCATAGCCGGCTACGGAGCGGTCAAGTTGATTCAGACGCAAATGCCTCCGCCTACACCCTCGGGTCTGCTGGAAACCTACGGCCAATCCTCGCCCATGCATTTGCTGTGGACATTCATGGGCGCTTCGCGAGGTTATAACGCTTTTACCGGCGGCGTTGAGATGCTGGCCGCGGTGCTGCTATTCATTCCCGGCCTCACCGCCTTGGGAGCTCTGCTAACGATGACGGCCATGACCAACGTCTTCATGCTGAACATGTGTTACGACGTTCCGGTCAAGCTGTTTTCCTTCCACCTGCTGTTCATGGCGGCGGTGCTGGCGGCGCCCGACGCTCGCCGCCTGGCCCAGTTCTTTCTCTTCGGCCGGACCGCGCGGCTGCGCAAAAATCCGCCGCTCTTCAAGCGCCTTTGGGTGAAGCGAACCATGCTGGTTCTCCAACTGGTGTTCTGCGTGGCCGTAACGGTTGGTCCGCTCTATGTAGCCCACAAGGCGCAACAATCCTTCAGCGACTTTGCCAAATCTCCGACTTTCGGAAGCTGGTCGGTTGATCAGTACGCCATGGACGGAAAA
This sequence comes from Candidatus Korobacteraceae bacterium, assembly GCA_049798495.1. Taxonomy (GTDB): domain Bacteria; phylum Acidobacteriota; class Terriglobia; order Terriglobales; family Acidobacteriaceae; genus Bog-257. The sequence goes on from JBARGS010000466.1 coordinate 3,447, forward strand.
TCAATATCATCCGGTGCGAACAATCGTTGGCAGACCCTGGTTTGGGAGCGGCCGATGGTGTTGAAGATCGGAATGGACGGAAGCTGGCAGCGCTTCCTGGTGAACCAGGATGTCAGCAAGCGAACGTTTGAGATCCGCAGCTTGGACGATGACAAGTGGACCACCGGCTTCAGCTACCAGAATCCGCAACCTGACTCGATGACCATCACAGGCCCGTTCGACGGCCATCGAATCGATGTACACCTCCGCCGGCTGCCGCAGCCAAGTTCGTTCCCGCTCACCAGTCGCGGATTTCACTGGATCAACGAGTATCCCTACAACGAATAGGCTCACGATGACGTAACAGACCTGCGCCTCGTAGCCTGAATCGCGGGGCGCGAACCAGCAACCATAGCGAGACGGAAGCGCTCTTCCCCCGGAGCGCTTCTTTTATTTTGCATCTGCATCTGCCTTTCGCCGCGGCCAACCATCTCCTTATTACACAGGCGCGGACCTGCTCATCCCAGTCTGCGTCGAACGAGGCCAACCAATCCGACGAACCCTGACCCGAATAGCAATAGGCCGGTTGTCTTGGGAGCTTTTCCCGTGTGGCTCTCGCTATTTCCTGTACCCATGATGGTGAAAGCTTCCGAAGGAATGGTTCCAGTGACGCCTTCCGCTTGCGAGGGGCAGCCCGGCGAGCGGCAGCCCACGCCAGCGTTCTGGTTCCAGAAGACCGGCGCACCGCTGGGCACGCTCCCATCCTTTAGCGTCACCCAGTATGTCCCGTTCGACAGGGCTGGACCGTTCGTCCAACTAGCGGTCTCCACGCACCAGTTATAGCCCCAACCGGCGGCGTGGCAGTTGGACTCGCTGAACTGGAGTGTCTGGTCGAAGTAGACGGTACCGCTATTCGGCTGCGACGTGATGGTTATCTCTGCGGTCGGGTTGTGATCGGTGGGAAATATCACCTGCCAGACCGAAATTCCGTTTATTGTTGCGGTACCACCCGAAATCGCAAAGCTGTCACTGACGAAGAGACGGCTGCCGTCGAAGCGCCATGAAAGTGCGTCGTCGTTCTCTGGTCCGTTCTCGTAGGTGGTTTGTGCGGCCGCAAACATGCCGCATAGTAGAATGGAAGCAATTAAGCAAATAAATCGTATCTTCACGGCTGGAACTCCTCTCAAATTTCTCTGGCGCTAAAGGCGAATTTGCCTTTTTGCCTGTCGCACAGCAATGTTCCACGGAGACGAGTCATGGTCTCGTCTCCCCACTTAAGGCGTGATCTCCCAGACCAGACCCTTGCCGTTACTTCCGCCCCAGCCCGCCGTGCCATAGAGATTGCCTGCCGCGTCGAAGATCAATTGGCCGTAGGGTGATCGCCCATCATTGCCGGCGGTAAAATCATGCAATGCAGTGTAGGTCCAGGTACCATTGGAGTGTGTCAGCTTGAAGACCGAGCCCTGCTGAAAGGCTCCTCCGCCCAGGGTAGTGCCGTAGAGATTGCCGGCAGCGTCCATGGTCAAGCCACCGAAAGATCCAACATAATTTGGCCCGGTAAAGGAGTAGATGAGGTTAAACACCCACCCGCCTTGAGATGGAGTCAGCTCGAACACGGTGCCGCCACCCCCGGAGCCTCCGCTGGAGGTCGTACCATATAAGTTGCCTATTGGATCCATCAACAAGCTGGTGACTGACCAGGCTCCGTCGCTTCCGCCTTGAAAGGTATAGAGTGTATTTGCTGTCCAGCCGGATCCCGAGTTAGTTAGCTGATAGACAGTGCCGTAGACTCCCGGGAGGCTGAGAGAACCACGAGTTGTGCCGTAAAGACTACCCGCGCTATCCAGAATCACCCCGCCGAACAGGCCAGCATTAGTACCCTGGAAGACATGCAGCAGAGATTCTGACCAGCCTCCGCCGGAAGGACTCAATTCGTAGACGCCGCCCGGAAATCCTCCCAAGATCGCCCCGTACATGTTGCCCGCGCGATCAAATACCAGGTTGCCAAGGTTGGGAAAGAAAAGACTGGGGAAGGTGCCCGTGAACTCATAGATCAGATTTTCCGCCCAGGGACAGAGCGCAGCCTTACAAGCGCTCGCCGGCGGCCGAAGATGGAAAACCGTGCCGCAAGTTTGCACCGCGCCCTGCAGGCAGGCTGCTGTTGATATACCTCCGTAAAAGGTGGTGCCATACAAGGTGCCATCGGCAGCGATTGTTATCCCAGCTTCGGGATAATATCCGTCAGAACCTCCCTGGAATTGATAAATCGGATTGAGGAGCCAATTGGAACCTCTGTGCGCTAGTTGAAAAACCGTGCCGTAACCTAGACCCCCCACGGAAGCCGTTCCGTATAGGTTACCGCCCCGGTCCATGCTCACTCCTGCCAGGGGATTTGATCCATCCTGTCCGCCGGTAAAGCTGTGCAGTACGGTGAAGGGTTGGGCCTGAGTTAAGGTTGTTGTCAGTCCGAGAACGAGCAGTACGAAGGTCCGTACCATTCCCCATTTCTGTCCGTGCTGCATAATTTATCCTCCCTATTTAATCGCGACTACAACGTCACCCTCATAGCAGATATCGAAGTCCTACCTGCTGCGCTTTCGCGTCTAGCGAATCGCGGCTGGCACGCTTTGACCCAGGTGTGGCGCGCCCGTCATCCCCCCGATTCGCTAGACGCAGGCGCCTTCACCCGACTTTGCGGCGCACCATGCCGACAAGTCCGACAAATCCTGCGCCAAACAGCAGCAGGCTCGTCGTCTTGGGAGCGGTACTGGCGTGGCTACCGCCGCTCGTACCCATCAAGGTGAAGGCTTCTGAAGGAATGGTGCTTTCCCCCAGAGTACTGAGAAACTCGGCTTGGGAGGGACAGCCTGCTGACTGGCAACCCGCACCGGCATTGGCATCCCAAAAGAATTCATTGCCACTGGGGACACTGCCATTTTTCAAGTTCACCCAATAAACCCCACTGGGCAGGGCGGGACCATTGGCCCAGCTTGCGGTTTCCTGGCAGTGACTGAAACCAAAGCCGTCGGCATAGCAATTGGACTCGGTAAACTGAAGGACCTGGTCAAAATAAATAGTGCCGCCGTTGGGCTGCGAGGTGATAACGACCTCGGCGGTCGGGTTGTGGTCGGTAGGCCAGCCCCACATCCAAATTGAAATCCCGGTTATAGTTGCGGTGCTTCCGGTGACCGGGAAGGTATTGCTAACGACATAGCGGTTGCCGTAAAAGGCCCACGCTCCTAAATTCTCATGGATGTTCTGCGGTCCATTTTCATAGACAGTCCCTGCGGCTGCCATGGCTGAACCAAGCAGCACAATCGCCGGCAATGCAACCATTCGTCTCCTCATAGTTTCAAGTCTCCTCTCGCTTCCGTCTAGTTGTGGACGACCGTCGTTTCTAGCCTATCCACTGCCAATTACCTGCAACCTCGCAATACCGAGCGCGCGGCAAGCTAAGGCTAGGGCGTGATCTCCCAGATCACTCCTGCGTTACTGCTTCCGCCCCAACCCGCGGTCCCGTAAAGATTGCCGCTGTCATCGAGAACCAGATGTCCATAGGGAGACCGCCCGTCGCTGCCATTACTAAAGTCGTGCAGCGTGGTGTACGTCCAGCCACCGTTGGTATGGGTTAGCTTGAACACCGACCCTTGTTGGAAAGCGCCACCGGCAAGGGTAGTACCGTATAGGTTGCCAGAGGAGTCCATCAGCACGGGGCTGAACGGTCCAAAGGTCGATCCTGGAAAGGAGTAGATAAGATTGAATGTCCAACTACCGTTCGATGGTGAGAGCTCCCAGACCGTGCCACCAACGCCTGGACCACCGACCGAGGTGGTGCCGTAGAGATTGCCAAGGGCATCCATAACGAGGTCGCCTCTAGGCGAACCTCCGTCTGTGCCATTTTGAAAAGTGTAGAGCGTGCTCTCCGTCCAGCCTGCTCCCGAGGATGTCAATTCGTAAACTGTGCCATAAAGTCCATGCGCGGGTGGCAGTCCGTAAGTTGTTCCATACAGATTGCCCGCGCTATCCAGGATCACCCCGCCAATAGGCTCTCCTTGTCCGTTTTGGGGGAACTCGTAGATATTGGTTTCCGTCCAGCCGCCGTTGCCAGGTGTTAGTTGGAAAACACCGCCCGAATAGTGGCCTCCCTGGAATGCCACACCGTAGAGATTGCCGGCGCCGTCAAAAATAAGATCGCCGAAGTTAGGCCAGAACAGGTTAGGCTGCGAATTGAAGGCATAGATCTGGGTCTCCGTCCACGGACAAAGGACACTGTTGCAAGTTCTAGCCGGTGGAGTGAGATGGAATACCGTTCCACACTGTACGGGCCCTCCCTGGGCGCATCCGCCACCCGCTATGCCGCCATAGAAAGTTGTGCCATAGAGCGTGCCATCAGGTGCGATGGTTACCCTGGCCTCGGGAAAGGCGCCATCCGGCAGTCCACCAAACTGATAGAGTGGATTTAGTATCCATCCCGAGCCGCGATGGCTCAGTTTGTATACCTCGCCATTGCCTGTGCCGCCGAGTGACGTGGTGCCATAGAAGTCGCCGGCTGCATTCATGGTTAGACCCGCTAACGGATTGGCTCCATCCGCACCACCGCTGAAGGCATGTAGTACAGCGAAGGTCTGAGCATGGCCAATGGTTGTGACAACGGCGAGTACCGAGACCAGCAATATTGCCGACCTTACAACTCGCGAATGTACGCGCAATTGTTTGCTAGACATGTTGCCCACTCCTGCTCTGGTTAAGCTAAAGGTTGAAAATTTGTAGAGCTGGCGAGCGGCGAATTCAAACCACTCTCCATCTCGTCTTCTTACTTGCACGAAATCTTCATTCATGCCGCACCGCTTCGATCGGGTCCAGGCGCACCGCGCGTTGCGCCGGGATGTAACAAGCCGCCAATGCCACCGCCATCAGCAGTCCTCCTACGCTGGCGAAGGTCATCGGGTCGCTCGCCTTTACTCCAAACAACATCGGAGTCAATATCCGCCCTAATGCCAGCGAGAGCAGAATGCCGGCCAGCAAACCTCCCAGAGACAGGCAGACACCCTGGCTCATCACCAGCCGCAGAACATCGGCCGGCGTAGCTCCTAACGCGCGGCGAACTCCAATCTCCGGCGTGCGTCCGGCGACCATGTAGGCCATGACGCCATAGGTGCCCAGGGCAGCGAGCAGCAAGGCGATACCGGCGAGAATGCTGAGCAGCACGGTCGACAGTTTTTGCGGGGCGACATAGGCGTCCGTGTACTCCGCCAGCGGCAACACGTCGTAGAGCGGCAAGTCAGGATCGAGCGAATACAAGACCTCTCGTATCATCGGTTCCAGTAGGCTTCGATCGTGCTCCGAAAGAATCGCGAGGGTTCCCTCGCTGCGTGCCACCTGCTGGTGAGAAAGATAGGCCTGCGGGAGCGCTGGCTTGCTTGCTCCGTAGAGTTGCACGTGATGCACAACACCCACGATGGTCCACCAGGAATATGGGGTCCCTACCGTGCTCGGCAGATCAAAGCTCAGGCGCTTACCGAGCGCGTCTTCGCCAGGCCATTGTTGCTCCGCCAAGCTGTCGTCGATGATGCAAACCGGCGGCGCGCTAGCGTCGTCACGGGAATTGAAATCACGGCCACGCGAGAACTTTATGCTCAACGCCTCCAAGGTACCTGGCGTAATTCTGGAAAGTTCGACGTAAGGCTCGCTTCCTACCGGCGGCTGGGGGCGGCCCTCGATGCTAATGTCAGTCTGCGACCCACCTAGTAATGGGTCGCCGAATCCAGCAGCCTTAACGCCTGGTAGCCGCGCGATTCTCTCCACCAGACTCTCGATGAATTGGCCCCGCTGGACACTGTTGGCGTACTTAGCGGGAGGCAAGCTTACCGCTGCAGTGAGAACACCCTGCGGCTGGAATCCCAGGTCGGCTTGCAGAAGATGGAAGAGGCTCTTAATGGTAAGCCCAGTGGCGACCAGCAGCGCCAGTGACAAGGCCAACTCGCCGGCTCCCAGGAAGCTGCGAAAACCCATACGCGTCAGACCGCTGCGCGAACCGTGACTGGCATCTTTGAATACTTCATTGGGATCGATGCGAAGCGCCATCAACGCCGGAAAAACACCAAAGGCAGTTCCGGTGAGAAGGGACACCCCAAAGGTGAACAGCAGAACAGAGCGGTCTATGGCGACGTCTTCCAGGCGAGGAAGGCTCGACGATGCCAAATGTCCGAGGGCGGCGGTCGCACAATAGGCGACAACCAGGCCCAGCGCACCGCCGAGGAGCGCGAGAAGAAGGCTCTCGCAGAGATGCTGGCGCGCCAGGCGCGCCTCTCCGGCGCCCAGCGCGCTTCGCACCGCGATCTCGCGCCGCCGCACCACCGACAGTGACATCAGCAGATTCGCTACGTTGGCGCAAGCGATCAACAGCACCAGACCAACCGCGCCCATCAGCAGGGTAAGGGGTTGCCGAGCGTTCTTGACCAGGTTCTGGAGCAGCGGGTCGACGTTGACGCCCTGACCCAGATTGGTCTGCGGATATTGTTTTTCCAGCCGTCGTGCAACCGCCGCCATGTCCGCACGGGCCTGTTCCAGGGTGACGCCCGGTTTCAGGCGAGCGTAAGCCCAGATCCCGCTATGCGCGTCGCGGTGCTCGGGGCCGCCAATGACATTCCTCATCCGCCCCAACGGCGTGAACGCGTCGGTCTGGCGCCAAGTCATGTGGCAGCGGCTACTGGGGACTATGCCGATGACGGTATAGGGCACGCCGTCCAGGATCAACGACCGGTGCAGGATTCCATGGTCGCGTCCAAATTCGCGAGTCCACAACGAATCGCTCAGCAACACGACTGGTTTGGCTTCCGGCTTATCGTCCTGCGGGGTGAAGGGGCGGCCCAGGATCGGTTGCAGCCCCAACATCGGAAAGAATCCCGGCGAAACCTGTCGCACCGCCAGCCGTTGCGGATCGCCGTGACCGGTGAGCGTGACGTCAGTGGAGCGAAAGCCTTCGATATTCTCGAACACTGTGTTCATGGCGCGCCAATCGTCGAGATTCGCCATGGCGATATACATCAGTGGCAGTCCCGGCGCGCGTTCCGAGAGCGACACCAGGCGCTCGGGATGGGGATAGGGGAATGGCCGCAACAGCACGGCGTTGACTACCGAGAAGATGGCGGTGTTGGCGCCAATACCGACAGCCAGCGTGAGCAACGCAATGGCGGTGAAGCTGGGATTCTTGCGTAGCATCCGCAAGGCGTAACGAACGTCGCAGAAGAGGGTGTCCAGAAAGCGCAGGCTGTTCATGCGATAGATTTCTTCCCGGATCCGTGCCGTATTGCCCAGCTTGCGCTGCGCGGCGTAGCGCGCCTCTTCCGGAGACATGCCGCGGGCAATGTTTTCGTCGGTTTCGATCTCCAGGTAGGCTTCCAGCTCGCGAGCGCGTTCCTCGTCCCACTCATCGCGACGGAAGAAACGGCGCCAATGCATAACTACTCCTCGCTGGGT
>JBARGS010000467.1:0-32163 GCA_049798495.1 Candidatus Korobacteraceae bacterium
GTAATAGTCTTTGCCATCGACATAGGAGTGGGTTCGCGTCAGCTCGTCCTTCAGCTGCAAAAGATCGCGCCGGGTAGCGTCCTTGGCGGCAACATAGGCCTCGGGACCGGCCAGCAGGAAATCGCCGGTGGGGACTACCGAAGCCACATAGGCCTTAGCGTGGTAATCGTGAGCCACTTCCAGCCCGAAGTTGAGCGCAATGTCTGAGTAGTGGGAAAAGTCGGTGGCGATGAGCACGTCGTGAATGCCCACCCCGGCGGGTGTGAGCTGTGCGGTAACCATGGTGCCCGACCGTTCTCCCCAAGTAGTGGGGGCGATGGCGGAAGCTCGCCTTGGCCACACTTTGTGTAGCGCCTGGCGGCGGCGATCTTCCATCAAGGTTCCTAAGATTGTTGTAGCGCAATCCGCACCGGAACTCTGTGATGTGGATCAAACCCGAATGTGACGCGTGACGGTTGTGGGAAGACCAGAAAATGGAATGCCTGATGGCCATGGCAACCCGGGCCAGAGGCAGATGATGGATGGTCGGACAAGTTACCGATGTGCTTCAGCCCTGCCGAGCCTTAGTTTTGCAGGGGCTTAAAGCCCTCGCTGTTTACTGCGGCTGGTTCGGCACGACTAAAGGTCGTGCCCTGATACTAACCAAGATGATTTAAGGGAGAAGATTTCCTACGGTAAGAATTTGCTTCCAAATGTCGCACCTATCAATGTTTCCCGCGCAAACTGGCACCGCTACAAGCCCCTGGTCCTTGTAACTACACATTCCCGTTTTAGCAGGTGTCCTAATAGTGAAAGTAGGTTGCGGAGCACTATCGGATATTCATTGCAATGCCGATAGCGATAAATGAGAGTACTTAGTAGCTGCACAAGCTACAGGCAGAATGATCTGTCTTCAGACTTCGCAGGGAGGAAGGTTAAGAATGAAACGGACATTAGGAAAGCTGCTGCGGGATGAATCCGGTCAGGACCTGATCGAGTACGCGCTGGTGGCAGCCATTATCGGGCTGGCCGCAGTAGCGGCGATGAGCACGTTAGCGAGCAATATCAGCAATGCGTTCAGCGCCGTCGGCAGCAAGCTGAGCAGCGCGGTCGCCTAGAAGGGGACGACAACTCCCAGCATGGCGGGACGCCCGGTCGCCATCGCCGGACCAGGCAGGGAAGGCGGCGGAAGGTAGTTTGAGCCGGCACTGAACCTGCGACACCGGGTAATGTTCATCGCGAGAAGTGGCTGCCGCAAGCGGCCACTTCCGGAGCCCAACCTCGCTTGTCGCGCGCCGCCGGCTTTGCACACCGGCGCAGGAAAGCGGAAACGCGCGCCCTCGGCGGGCGAGGTTTTCCATGAGGCGAAACGTGCACGGCCCCTCTATGGACACGGTCTATGCGCTGGCGGCGTTTGCCTGCGCTTCCGCCGGCGCCATCTGCGACGTTCGCACCCGCCGCATTCCCAATTGGCTGACCGGACCCGGGATGTTGCTGGGTCTGTCTCTGCACTTATGCCTCGGCGGATGGCGCTCGCTGAGCGGCGCTGCCCTGGGCGGTCTGCTGGCGGGATTTGTCTTCCTGATCTTCTATCTGGCCGGAGGCATGGGCGCCGGCGACGTCAAGCTGATCACTGCGGTCTGTTGTCTGGCAGGGTTGAGCGCCGTCGCCGGAATCCTGCTGGGCACGGCCTTGCTGGGAGGACTTTTCGCTGTTGCCTTGGCTGTCTTACGCCATCGCCTGAAAGATACCTTTGCCAATATGGGTCGCCTGATGATGTATCACGGCTCTGCCGGCCTGCGTCCCCATCCTGAGCTCAACCTTTCGAACCCCGGAACCCTGCGTCTGCCTTACGGGCTGGCCATTGCCGCCGGCGCCGGATCGTCCCTGTGCAGTGTTCTGCTGAGATGAGAGAACATGAACTTCCGTCGTCTGGCTATCGCGCTGGTTATCGCCCTTGTGATTTCGGGCGCAGCGACATTCTTCATCAGCCGCAAACTCGGGCACAATCCGGCCCGCTCCAATGTCCAGCGCTATGTTGCGTCCTCGGTCGCTCTGCAGGCGGGCGAGGTGCTCAAACCCGAGGACCTGCTTCTGATCGATTGGCCCGCCTCGATGCCACTGCCTGGCGCCTTCACCAAGGTTGGGGATCTGGCCGGGAGAGCCGTGATCTATCCGATCGCGGCTTCGCAGCCCATCCTGGACTCTTATCTCGCGGTTCCGGGGTCCGGAATCGGTCTGACGGTGAAGATCCCGGAGGGCATGCGGGCGACTTCGGTGAAATCGGACGAAATCGTGGGGGTCGCGGGATTTCTCTTTCCCGGCTCGCACGTGGATGTGCTCGTGACCTTTCGCTCCGACCGGTTTCCCACCCCGGCAACTCAGATTGTGCTGCAGGACGTTGAGGTGCTGACCGTCGGCCAGAAGCTGGAACCCGATCCGCAGGGCAAGCCGGAGAACGTCAACGTCGTCACCCTTCTGCTGACGCCTGAGGATTCGCAGAAGCTGGTGCTGGCCTCGACCCAGGGAACCATCCAGTTTGTCTTGCGTAACGGCGCCGACCATACCCAGGTCAAGGCCATGCCAATTCAGATCGCGCAATTGTCGGGCGCTGAACCCTTGCCCACGCCGGCAGTAACGCCCCGCTCGCGCTTGCCGATAAGAGAACCGTACACGGTCGAGACCATACTGGGCGACAAACGGTCGACCAAGAGTTTCGAGTGACGCTATGAAACCACCCCGTGTTTGGAAGTCAATTTTGCTCTTGCTGGTCTTGCTCTCGACCGCAAGCCTGGCGGCACAGAGTGCCACCGAGGCCGCGGCCCTAGCTTCTGGGGCAACGGCGGCGGCGCAGAACGCGGCGTTGCCGGCAGTTCCGGCACTGGGAGCCTTGCCAAGCAAGCTGGCGCAAAGTATTTCGCCGGGAGCCGAAACCGCCATCCCAGCCGCCCCGCTGCAGAAACATGCCGCTCCACTTGGATTGATCATGGCCGGTGCATCCGGCGTGGCTGCGCTGTCGGCGCAACCGCGTCAAGCCGCTTCGCCGGAGCCAGCCGCGGACAACCGCCAGACCCTGCACCTGATCGTGGGCCGGTCGCTGTTCCTGGATTTTCCCGATCGCTTGCACCGGCTTTATGTCAGTAATCCCACCGTCCTCGATGCCATGGCGGCTACCCCGCAGGAGGTGGTGATCACGGCCAAGTCGGCCGGCACCAGCAGCCTGGTGCTATGGACGAATGGCGGCCCGCCCAGCATGTACACCGTGCTGGCCGATGTCGACGTGGAAGGCCTGAGCGAGTCGCTAGCCCGGGCGCTGCCCGGCGATCACGTGGAGGCGGAAGCCCAGCAAGGCCGCATTCATTTGACTGGGGTGGTGGACAGTGACGCCGCCGCCGATGAGGCGGGTCGGTTGGCAGGAGTCTACGCCAAGGACGTGATCAACTCGCTGGTCGTCGATCCGCATCACCTGCCTCAGGTGCAACTGGAGGTGCGCATTGTCGAGTTGGATCGCTCCAAACTGACTGCCTTCGGTATCAACCTCTTCAGCCTGGGACAGAACAGCGGTTCGCTGACCACCGGCCAGTTCAGCCCCCCCAGTTTTCAGAACCAGAACGGCGTCAATACTGCCGTCATCAGCGACTTCCTGAACCTGTTTTACTTCAACCTTCCCCATGGGCTGGGGACGACCATCAAGGATCTGCAAAACAAAGGCATACTCGAAATCCTGGCCGAGCCCAACCTGACCACCATTCATGGCAGGACAGCGCGCTTCCTAGCCGGGGGCGAATTTCCCTATCCGATCGTTCAGCCTGGCGGCGCCGGGACGGTGCCGACCGTGACCGTGCAGTTTCGCCCCTATGGCGTGAAGCTGGAGTTCACCCCGTACGTCAATTCGGATGGAACGATCCGGCTGCGGGTGGCGCCCGAGGTCAGCGCCCTCGATTATACCAACCAGGTGGTGATCGCCGGATACGTGCTGCCGGCCCTGTCCACGCGCAAGGCGGAGACCGAAGTGGAGCTGAAGGACGGACAGAGCTTTGCCATCTCCGGCATCCTCGATCATCGCACCACCGACGCGCTCAGCAAGATGCCCGGCATCGCCGACATCCCGATTCTGGGCCAGCTGTTCCGTTCGAAGAACCTGAACCGCTCCACCATGGAACTGGTGGTGATCGTGACTCCGCGGATCATCGATACCTTGAGCAATTCGCAGCTGCCGGCTCCCAAGGCGCCGGAGATGGTGGTGCCGTTCCTCGATCCGCAGGCGTTTGATCGCAATCTGCCCAAGAAGTGAAACCGATGCTGGCTTATGGAGAACAGATTCGGGAGCGAGAAGTGACCGGCGACGAACCGAGAGAAGGCGCGAGTCTGTGCGTGGCCACCCTGTGCGTCGATCCGGAGACCGTGGAGGCGGTGAAAAACACGATCCTGCGGAAGAACGGGAGCTTCGCCGGCGAGATGCACGACTACGCGCGCTATGAGGGTGATTCTCTGCTGCTGCAGAAGCTGCAGCGGGCCGAGGTCTCGGTTTGCGTGATCGACTTCGATCGCGACCGGGTGGCGGCGGTGAAGGCGGCCAACTCCATGCAGCAGACGCTGCGTGGGCGCACCACCCTGATCGCCGTATCCTCTGCCGCCGAGCCCGACCTCATTCTGGAAGCCATGCGCGCCGGTTGTAGCGAATATCTCACCAAGCCGGTGGCCGCCGATCAGCTTTCCGACGCGCTCGATCGCCTGCGCACCCGCTTAGGAGTACGCAGGAAGGCGGCGCCCAAGTCGCTGGGGCGAATTCTGGCGTTGCTGGGCGCGCGCGGTGGCGCCGGCACCACCACCCTGGCGGTCCATCTGGGCTGCTTTCTGGTGCGCCAGTATGGCAAGAAGACCCTCATCCTCGACGAGCACCGCCGCCTGGGACATGTCTCGCTGTATCTGGGCGAAGACCGCGCCCACTACCACTTTTATGAGCTGGTGCGCAATATCGCCCGCCTGGATCAGGCGCTGCTGCAGGGCTTTGTCATTCACCACGACAGTTGTCTCGACATTCTGCCGTCGCCCGATGTCTTCGACGATTCCGCCAACGTTTCCCTGGACGACATCCAGCGCGCCATCCGCTTCCTGAGCGAGAACTACGAGTTCGTCATCATCGATTGCCCGCACGGCATCCATAACCTCAGCCTGGCCACCATCGACTGCTGCGACGAGCTCTACCTGATCGCCACCCCCGACGTTCCCGCCCTGCGCGACCTGTCGCGCTACATCGACCGGCTGCTGCAGAGCAACGTGCCGCGGGACAAGATCAAAGTTGTCATCAACCGTTTTTCCTCGGAGGGCGCGGTGTCGCTGGAGCAGATCGAGAAGGCGATTCGCCAGCCGGTGGCGATCACCATTCCCAACAGCTCCTCCGACCTGATCCGGGCCATGAACACCGGCAACCCGATCCTGCCCGATCGCAAGTCGGAGTTCTCCATCCAGATGAGGAAATGGGCGGCCAGCCTGGTCCCGTCGGAAGCTCCGGTTGTGGCCGAGCCGAAGAAGAGGTTCTCGTTTTGGAATTGAGGGAGAGGACGGAGAGGGGCTCTTTGAGGAGGAGGAGATTCGATGGCTGAAGCCGCCAGCGTCGTGTTACCGGAGAGCCGCCCGCCCATCGACATGGCGCGCCCGGTGAATCCCTTGCTGGGGCGAGCGCAGCAGGAGGTGAAGTCGGCGGTCCACCGCGAGCTGATCAGCAAGGTCGACCTGGAGAAGCTGCTGTACATGCAGGACTCCCACGCCCGCCAGCAGCTGCTCGGCCTCATTCTGCAACTGGTCGCTGAACAGGGCGTGCCCTTCAGCATCAGCGAGCGGGAACGGCTGGCTGACGAAGTTCTCGACGAGGTTTTCGGCCTGGGGCCGCTGGAGCCGTTGCTGCAGGATCCGACCGTTACCGACATCCTGGTAAACACCGCCGACGTGGTGTATGTCGAGCGCGGCGGCGTGCTGGAGAGGACCAATGTCGTCTTCAAGGACAATCACCACCTGATGCACATCATCGAAAAGATCGTTTCCAAGGTGGGACGGCGGGTGGACGAGTCTTCACCCATGGTGGATGCGCGCCTGCCCGACGGCTCGCGCGTCAATGCCATCGTTCCGCCGCTGGCCATCGATGGGCCGATTCTCTCCATCCGCCGCTTTGGCGCCGACCCTCTGACCGCCGACGATCTGCTGTCCTACCGCGAGTTCACGCCGGTGATGCTGGATGTGTTGAAGAAAGCGGTCAAGGCGCGGATGAACATCGTGGTCTCAGGCGGCACCGGCGCGGGCAAGACTACCCTGCTGAACGTTCTGTCGGGATTCATCTCCGCCCGCGAGCGCATCGTCACCATTGAAGATTCGGCCGAGCTCAGGCTGAAACAGGAGCATGTAGTGCGGTTGGAGTGCCGGCCGCCGAACGTCGAAGGCAAGGGTGGCGTGCGGCAGCGCGAGCTGCTGATCAACGCTCTGCGTATGCGGCCCGACCGCATCATCGTGGGCGAAGTTCGCGGCGAGGAAGCGCTCGACATGCTACAGGCGATGAACACCGGCCATGACGGTTCCATTACCACGGTTCATGCCAACACCCCGCGCGACGCCATCGCGCGCATCGAGACCATGGCGCTGATGGCCAACCTCAACCTTCCGGAGATGGCGATGCGGCAGCAGATCGCCGCCGCCATCCAGATCATCGTGCAGGTCTCGCGCATGAGCGACGGCTCGCGTAGGGTGACGCACATCTCGGAGATCACCGGCACCAGCGATCAGGTGGTCTCGATGCAGGACATCTTCCTGTTTCAGAAGCGCGGTTTGGGGCCGAACGGCAAAGTGTTAGGACGGTTCTATGCCACTGGAATCGTTCCCAAGTTTTCCGAGAAGCTGGCGGCGGCGGGCATCCCGCTGGCCCCCAATCTGCTCGACTTTTCCGAGGAGGTGTAGCAACTCGTGCGTCGCTGCGGAGCTCAGCCAAAGTGCAAACCACAGAGGAGCAAATCATGTTTCTCATGACCCTGCTCTTTCTTGCATTCCTGTTGCTGACCTTCACCGTCGTCGTGCTGGTGACGCGGCCGACGGCCGCCGAGCGCACCATCGATGGCCGCATCGCCAGCCTGAACGGCCTCAGGGCGGACAACGTCCTGGTCATGGGCGACACGCCGGAGCTGGTGAAGATCGACCGGTTGAGCCGGATCGACTGGCTGGACGATCTGCTGCAGCGCTGGAATGTGGCGCAGCGTGTGCGCCTGCTGATCGCGCAGGCGGAAAGTGCGTGGACGGTGCCCGGGTTCCTGGTCGGTACGCTCGTGCTGGCAGGCATCGGCTATGGCGTCGGCGTCTACGCGCTGGCCAACGCGCTCATTGCCCTTGTGATATCAGGTGCTTTCGCCGCGGCTCCTTATCTGATCCTGCGCTACCGGCGCAAGCAGCGGCTAAAGAATTTCAGTCGTCACTTGCCGGAGGCGATCGACCTGATGAGCCGCGCGCTGCGAGCCGGCCACTCGGTAACGGCGGCCATTGAGATCGTAGGCGAGGAATGTCCCGAGCCGGTGCGCACCGAGTTTCGCGAGGTTTACCGCCAGCAGAACTTCGGCCTGCCGGCCCGCGAGGCCCTGGTGCAACTGGCCAAGCGCATCCCGTTGCCCGAGCTGAACTTTGTCGTCACCGCCATGCTGCTGCAGAAGGAAACCGGCGGCAATCTGGTCGAGGTGCTGGAGCGCACCACGGCGGTCATCCGTGAGCGTCTGCGCATCGAGGGCGAGATCCGCATTTACACCGCGCAGGGCCGTCTTACGGGTTGGATTCTCTCGCTGCTGCCGATCGCCATGTTTTTCCTGCTGAGCCTGGCCAACCGAGGCTACACCCGGGTGCTGATCGAGGACCCGACGGGACGCAAACTGGTTTACACCGGGCTGGGCCTGATGCTGGTGGGCGGGCTGGCCATTCGCAAGATCGTGAACGTGAAGGTATGAATGGAATGAGCCCGCTACTTGTCGTCTGCATCATGGTGACGCTGTTTTGTGCGCTGGCCTTGATTCCGGTGCTGCTGGTGACGCGCTCCATCGATCAGGGCAAGCGTCTGATGGAGGTCACGCGCGCTCCCCTGCGGCTGCGTGAGCAATCGGCCCAGGTGCAGGGCGCGGTACAACGTATCGTGCTCGGGGTGGTGCGGTTCGTGCGTACCCGCCTGGGTCTGGCCCAGGACGAGAAGCTGCGCCAGAAGTTTCTCGCTGCCGGACTGCGCGATGCCACGGCCGCCGACATGTACTTTGGCGTGCGTCTGCTGGGACCGGTCGCCGCCGTGCTGGCGGGAACTTTCATCCGCAGCAATACATTTCTCTGGATGACGGCGCTGATGGCGACGGCCTATATGGCGCCCGACATCTGGGTGAACTACCGTACACGCAAGCGTCGCGAGCATATCCGATTAGGGCTGCCGGACGCGCTCGATCTGATGGTGGTGTGCGTCGATGCCGGCCTGGGCATCGACCAGGCGCTGCTGCGGGCCGGGCAGGAGCTGGCCCTCAGCCAGCCCGAGATCTCCGAGGAACTGATTCAGATCAACTTCGAGCAGCGCGCCGGCAAGCCGCGCATCGAGGCCTGGCAGAGCATGGCCGATCGCAGCCGGCTCGACCTGGTG
The DNA here is from genome assembly GCA_049798495.1 of Candidatus Korobacteraceae bacterium. GTDB lineage: Bacteria > Acidobacteriota > Terriglobia > Terriglobales > Acidobacteriaceae > Bog-257. The sequence continues at coordinate 8,624 of JBARGS010000467.1, forward strand.
AAGAGTTTCGTGCACATGCTGGCCCAGACCGACCGCTTCGGCACGCCCATTGTGCGGGCGCTGCGCGTGTTTGCCGATGGAGTACGGCAGAAGCGCCGCCAGGAGGCGGAAGAGATGGCTGCCAAGACCACGGTGAAGCTGATTTTTCCGCTGGTGCTGTTCATCTTTCCCAGCATCTTCATCGTGCTGCTGGGGCCGGCGGTGATTCTGATCGCCAAGAACCTGGAAGGGATTTTCAAGTAGTTGGAAATCAAACTCGGAAAGAAGGGAGAAAACGATGGATACAGTGACTGTGATTCGCGTGATTGCCGCGACCCTGGTTGTGGTGCTGCTGAGCGTTATCGTCCTGCGGCGAAAAAAACATGCCTAGCTCCGTCTGGCGGCGCGCTGCGCCGGAGCGAATGGGGTCGATTCAGATGGCCAACACCAGTCGCGGCAGTGTTCTCGGCGACCGCATACGCATCGCCGGCAACGCCTGGTCGCGGGCGGTCGGTCTGCTCGGCCAAACCAGCCTGGATTCCGGAGACGGATTGCTGATCGATCCGTCTTCCGGGATTCACACCTTCGGCATGCGTTTTGCCATCGACGTCATCGCGTTGGACGGGCATCTGCGCGTACTGGGCCTGTGGGAGCAGCTCGGTCCCTTCCACATCGCGGGAGTGAGCTGGAAGACCCGTTGCGTCTTGGAACTTCCGATAGGGACGATTCGCAACAGCGGCACGCGGATTGGCGATCAACTGGAGATCGGAGACAGGCAGCTGGTATCTTCGGCCGCGATGGCCGACGTTGCGGAACGATGTAGTGAGGGCTGCGTGAAAGGAAGCAACTATGCCGCTGAAGTGAAATCCGGCTGTTAGAATAACCTCAGACGGCCCTGATGGCAGCTAACCAAACTACAGTTTTCCCCGCGCCACTCGCGCCCATTCGCGCCGGTACGATGTTGCCGGCAATTTCGCTATGGTGGCGCGAGGTGGTGCGCTTCTACCGGCAGCGGGCGCGCGTAGTGGGCGTGATCGCCTCGCCCTTGCTGTTCTGGGTGGTGATCGGCTCGGGCTTCGGGACGTCCTTCCGCTCCAGCGGCGCCGGCGGTCAGCACTATCTCGCTTTCTTCTTTCCCGGCGCGCTCATCATGATCGTGCTGTTCACCGCCATCTTCACCATGATGTCGGTGATCGAGGATCGCAAAGAAGGATTTCTGCTTTCCGTGCTGGTGGCTCCGGTGAGCCGGTCGGTCATCGTGCTGGGCAAGGTGCTGGGCGGCGCGACGCTGGCAACGGCGCAAGGCGTGATCTTCCTGGTCTTCGCCCCTGCCGTAGGCGTGCATTTTACATTCGCCAGCTTCGGCCTGACGGTGCTGACCATCTTCCTGGTTGCGTTCTCGCTGACCGCGCTGGGTTTCATCATCGCCTGGCCCATGGATTCGACGCAGGCCTTTCACGCCATCATCAACCTGTTTCTCATTCCGCTGTGGCTGCTGTCGGGATCGCTGTTTCCGCTCTCTGGCGCGTCGCTGTGGATCCGTCTGCTGATGCGCATTAACCCGCTGACCTACGGCACGGAAGCCCTGCGATCGCTGCTGTTTCCCGGCTCGGCCTCGGCCGATCTGTCGCTGAGCACGAACTTCGCGGTGATGGTGCTGTTCACGCTGGTGATGTTTGGGCTGTCGTTCCTGATCGCGAATCGCCGCAGCACCAAACCGGCCGCATGATGCAACTCGCTCCCACATTCTTTCCCGCACTCGACGCGGTGCTCAATGGCTCCAGCGCCGCGCTCATCGGCGGAGGTCTGTACTGCATCAAGACCCGCCGCATCCTGGCGCACAAGCGCCTGATGCTGGCGGCCTTCGTCACCTCGGTTCTCTTTCTGATTTCGTACTTGTACTACCACCTCGTGCTGCGCGCCGGAGTGACGCACTTCCAGGGACAGGGTTTCTCGCGGCCGCTGTACTTCACGCTGCTGACCTCGCATACGATCCTGGCGGTTGTCGTCGTGCCCTTCGTGCTGATCACGCTGGCACGCGCGCTGAAGGGCCGTTTCGCCCGGCACAAGGCCATCGCGCCGTATACGTTCGCGATCTGGATGTACGTGTCGGTGACGGGGGTGGTGATTTACTTCATGCTGTACAAGATTTTCGTGAGGTGAAGAAGCTGTCAGCCGTCAGCTATCAGCCGTCAGCTAAGCCCATCCTTCATTTGTCATCCTGAGCGCACCGAATCTAAACGGGGATAAGTATCCGGGGAAGAATAATAATGAGGGCCACAGCGAAAAGCATTGTCCCTCCATGCGGACTGAAGTCTTTGGTCGGGGCGGCACTCTAGATATTAAGCTGACGCACGTCTAGATATTAAGCTGATGGCTGACAGCTGACGGCTGACAGCAGCCTTTCTGTTATATTTGCCCTTTCATCGCAATTACAAAGGAGCATCCTCATGGCGAAGAGCGTCAACAAAGTCATTCTCCTTGGCAATCTGGGTAAAGATCCGGAGGTGAAGTACACCCCCAGCGGCATGGCGGTGGCGCGCTTCTCCGTGGCAACCACCGACCGCGTCAAGGACAAGGAAGGCAACTGGCAGGATCGCACCGAGTGGCACAACCTGGTGGCCTTCCAGCGCACCGCCGAGATTGCCGCCGAATATCTCAAGAAAGGCAATAAGGTTTACATCGAAGGCCGCTTGCACAGCGACTCCTGGGACGATAAGGAGACCGGCCAGAAAAAATACAAGACCGAAATCATCATCAACGACCTGGTTCTGCTGGGCGGCCCGCGCGAGGGTGGCGGCGAAGCTGGCGGCTACAGCGGCGGGCGCTCGGGAGCAGGGAAGTCTTCTTCCAGCGGTTTCGATCAGCGCACCCCCGAGCCCGAACCGTCGCACGCCAGCGGCGGCGGCCCGGAGATCACCGACGAAGATATACCGTTCTAAAGGCAGCTGTCAGCCGTCAGCTATCAGCCGTCAGCTCCTGTTCTTTTCTCACTAAGAGACGGGAGCACCGGCGTTCGCGCAATTCTGGCGAACAAACTCTGCAATGAACCCTGGCAAGTTCTACACTGTGCTCATGCAACTGCAACGCTCTCTTTCGCTGTGGCTCATACTTTGCGCCGGTGTGGTCTGGGCGCAGCAGGCGCCCCCCTACATCCCTGCCAGCCGCACACCGAATGCAGCGCAGGTTTCGCAGCCGTCGCAGGGAGACACTTTCGCTCCGGACGCCGCCGCCCAACAATCGCTGGATAACGCTTTCCAGCAGGCGCAACAGACCCAGCGTCGTGTGCTGGTGATCTACGGAGGCAGTTGGTGCGCGCATTGTGCTGGGCTGCTGACGGCCATGGAAAGTTCGGCGGATGCGGCGCAGACCCTGCGCGACGGTTATGTGAGCGTTGTGCTCAACATTGAGAAGCTCCCCGGCTTGCAGCAGTTCGCGCAACACCTCGATCCCGATCTTAAGGTGACGAGCGAGACCGGCCCGCTGATCACCATACTCGACAAGAGCGGCAAGCTGATCGAGTCCCGCACCGCCGTCCGCCTGCTCGACAACGGCACGATCGCCGCCCCCAAAGTTGCGAAGTTTCTAAACCGATTTGCGCCGCTGGCTCCGGCGAACGAGGTGTACCAGAAGGGTTTGGCGCAACTGCGCGGCAGCGGCAAGTTGGGATGGGTGGAGTTTGGCGCTGACTGGTGCGTCTGGTGTCATCACATGGACGAATTCTTCGATCAGAGCGCGGCCGCGCCTATCTTGCAGAGCTATTACGTGCGCATTCCAATCGACTACGAGCGTAATGACGGTGCGCCGGCCTTGGCGAAGCAACTTGGCGCCCCTGCCGGCGACGGGCTGCCGCTCTGGGCGGTAGTGGATGCCGAGGGCAAGCCGCTGGCGAACTCCAACACCCCCAAGGGCAACATCGGTTTTCCCGGCACGCCGGAGGAGATCGCGGAGTTCGTCGCGGTAGTACAGTCCACCGCGAAGGGGATTGCGCCCGCGCAGTTGCTGGTGATCCAGAAGACGCTGCAGGCGAAGCCGGCTCAGTAGAAGCTCGCTTATTGCGTGATCTCCCACGTAGTACCGGCACCGTCCGTCCCACCTTCAGAGGCCGTTCCGTAGATGTTTCCCGCGGCATCCACCGTGACGCCGCCAATCGGGCTGTATCCGTCGCTGCCGCCGGTGAAGTCATACAGGTCGGTGTAGGTCCAAGTGCCGCCGGACGGGCTTAGTTTGAAGACGTTACCTTGTCCGTGCTGGCCTCCGGCGTAGGTCGACCCATAGAGATTGCCGCCCGCATCGATGGCCAGCGTGGACATAAGCCCGCCCGTACCGAAGTGAAGTTGATAGAGGAGCTTGAAGTTCCAGCCACCGTTCGAGGGTGTCATCTCAAAGATGACGCCGCTCTGCGACCGCCCGCCGCCAGAGGTAGCGCCGTAGAAATTTCCCTCACTGTCGGCGACCAGGCCCGCCTGTGGAAACCTGCCATCATTGCCGTTGAAGCTGTGCAGTGTTGTGAGGTCCCAGCCGAAGCCTTCGCGCTGGACTACAAAGACCGTGCCGTCGTTGAAATCACCTCCGAAGACGGTCGTCCCGTAAACCTTCCCGGTCTGATCGAGGATGACACCGCCCTCGGGGTTGTAGCCGCCGCCTTGCAGGACGGGGAAGGCCCACAAAACATCGACCGTCCAGGTGCCGCCGGCGTGGATCAGTTCATAGATGCTGCCGTTGCTCTGGCTTGGCGGTCCATACCCGCCTGCGATGTTGAAGCCAGCCGCAGCTCCATACAGATTGCCTGCCGGATCAAAGGCAAGATTGCCCTGGGGATACTCGGAGTCACCGCGGTCGGTGAAGGCGTAGAGCTGCGTCTCGGTCCAAGGGCAGAGGACGCCCGCGCAAACGGTTGCCGGAGGCCTCAGGTTGAAGACGGTGCCGTAGTTGTTGCCGCCGCCCTGCGTCGTGCCGTACAGAGTGCCGTCTGGCCCGAAGCGGGGTTGGGTAAGTGGACCGTTGCCGTCGGTTCCACCGCGAAAGGCGTAGAGCGGGTTAAGCACCCATCCGGAATTCCTGTGCGACAGCCTGAACACGGTCCCGTAGCCGGTGCCGCCCTGAAAGGTTGTCCCATACAAGTTGCCGGCCTGGTCGAGTGTCATGCCTGTTTCCGGCTGCTTGCCGTCCGTGCCGCCGGTGAAGGTGTGAAGTAAGGTGAAGGTCTGCGCCGGCGCGGCCCGGCTTCCGGCGATCGCAAGTACGCAAACGACCGTCAAGCCGGTGATGGCAGTTGGTAGCCAGGCAAATCTGGCTGGATGTTGTTGGCTATCCATTGCGACTCTCCCTTCGCTCAGTGTTCATCCGAGCAGCATATACCTGGAAGACTCGCCCGGTCGCCGATTCACAACATCTGCGTACCCCACAGATCATGCAGGTGAAGCACGCCTTGCAAGCGGCCGGACTCGTCGACTACCGGCAGGGAAGTGATCTTCCTCTGCTCCATGATGTCGAGCGCGGCGATGGCAAAGACATCGGGCCCGACGACCTGAGGCGAGCGCGTCATGCACTCGGCGGCGGTGAGGTCGAGCACTTCTTTGCCATGATGTTCCAGCAGGCGGCGCAGGTCGCCATCGCTGATGAGACCTGCCAACTTCTCGTCTTCCACCACGGTTGTCATCCCCAGCTTCTTGCGCGACATCTCGTAGATGACCTGCGCCATCGGCGTCGACGGCTCGACCCGCGGCACGGCGTCACCGGTATGCATCAGCGCGGAGACGCGCAGGAAACGTTTGCCCAGCTTGCCGCCGGGATGCAGGTTGGCGAAGTCCTCTTCCTTGAAGCCGCGCCGCTCGGAGAGAGCGACCGCCAGCGCATCGCCCAGCGCCAGCATGGTTGTGGTTGACGCCGTGGGCGCGAGGCCAAGCGAGCAGGCTTCATGCGCAACCGAGCAGTCGAGCGCGACGTCGGCCGCCTGCGCCAGAGTGGAGAGGGTGCGCAGCCCGGCGGCGTCGAGTTCATCGCAGGTCATGGTGATCAGCGGAATGCCCAACCGCTTGACCGTAGCCAGCAGTTGCAGGATTTCGGCAGTTTCGCCGCTGGCGGAGAGGGCCAGCACTACGTCTCCGCGAACTACCATGCCCAAGTCGCCGTGCATCGCTTCAGCGGGATGCAGGAACAGTGCCGGGCTGCCGGTCGAGGTCAGAGTCGCCGCGATCTTGCGCGCGATCAGTCCGCTCTTGCCCATCCCGGTGACGACGACGCGTCCGGCGCAGCAGTAGAGCAACTCGACGGCCTGCTCGAAAGGCTCGGCCATTGAGCCTCCCAGGCGATCGGCCAGCGCGCGCAGGGCTGCGGCTTCAATGCGCACTACATTTTGGCCAACCTGTTTCATGGAGAGCTGAGCTGTTGGATCGCGATCCGACCCGGTCATTGCGTAGCCGCCGGTGATGGACGTGCCACCAATCCTCGGGAATCGAAGACCAGCACGCCCTCCTGGTTCACCCCGCCGGGCAAGGGAACATTCTTGCCATTGAACGAAACCTCGACTGCGCCGGCGTTGCCTGTCCAGAAAACTACCTGGCCGGTCGCGTGGACGGTCTTCACATCCGGCGGCTTGATGACGCCGCGAACCACGACCTTGCCGTCCGACTGGACGGAAACCCAGGCCGGATCTTTGGGACGGATCACCACCTCGAAGGAGTTTCCGCTGTCGGCGCCGACTGTGGTCGTGCCGGCGGCGCCAATCGATGACCGTTGCTTCTGCACCGCAGGCTTGGCAGATTCCGTTGCGCCGCGCGGTGTGGTTGTTTGCGATTGCGGAGACGACGTGCCGCTTGGCGTCGCTGCGGTTTGCGCAGGCAGCGCAGTCGCCGGCGTCATGGCGCTGTTACTCGCGGCTGGCGCCCCGCTCGATGACTGCGGACTTGTCCCTGCGGAATCCGCGCTGCGGAGCTCACGGTCGTGCTGCCGATCCTGGTAGATTTTCCACCCGCCCCAGCCGCCCGCAATGACCACCAGAAGAATGAGGACCGGAACCACCGGGAATCCGCTACGCGCCTGAGCCGGGCGATCGGAGTGAATGGAAGCATGCTGGTGAGCGATGACGCGCGTGTCGGGAGGCGTTTCGTTAGCGGCATCGAGATAGGCGGCTACGGCTTCATCCTCGTCGATGCCGACGCACTTGGCATAGGCGCGCACGTAGGACTTGTTGAAGATGCCGCCGGGCAGCAGGTCGAACTGCTCGTCCTCAAGAGCGCGCAGCAGGCGGGTTCCGATCTTGGTGGTGGCGACGATCTCATCGAGAGAGATGCCACGCATCTCCCGTTCCCGACGCAATCGCTCGCCAAATGCACCCACCGTTTCTACCCCGTTGAGGTAAAGCTATCTCCCTAAGTTTACGCGGGATTTTTTTCCGCTGCATCATAAGAAGTGCAATTGGAGGTGTCAAACCGGAGGCATGATCGGCAAACGAAAAGGGCGGCCTTGGCCGCCCTTCGTTATCATGCTGCGAAACAACTCAGTGCATGTCGCCCATACCGCTGCCGGTGCCGCCACTCTGCGCGAGCATCGTCACTTTATCCACGTGCAGCGATCCACTGCTGGTCATGCTGCCGGTGACTTTCACGTGGTGGCCCAGATGATCCTGCAACGCATCCGGGTTATCGACGGGAATCACCTTCTGGTCTTTATCGGTGACAAATACCGGCTTCTCCCCGGCGGCCACGCACTTCTTGGCGCAGGCTTCGTGGGAGGCATTGGCTCCCTTGGCGCCGCACTTGGAGTCGCTGACCCAGCCGTCCCAGCTCATATCTTTAGCTGCCGCCAGCACGGTCATGCCGAACAGACAGAGCCCAAGTACTAATAGCACTCTCTTTTTCATTGGCTATCTCCTGTTGAATTGGCGGCCACAACGGCCGGCCGGGTTTTCCTGCTGACAAGACGGAAGCTGTCGCTGGCTGCTGCTCGTGAATTCTTGCGCTCTCGCTATTTCCCCAAGATGGCCGGCGCTGCCCGTCCCAGTTGATGTACGTTGCGGACGACTCCACAGATTCTGATTGCACAAGTTTATTCCAATCGCAGTGCGGATTGGAAGAAAAGCAGAAGCAGGAATTGTAGCCGTGACCTTAAAGTGGGGTAGCGCACCAGCCCGAATGGACTAGGGTTTCTGCGGGGTGTTTTCGGCAACAGCCGGCGTCTGCCGCGGATCGGACTTGGTCCGCTGCTCGAAGAGGACCACTTCGCCGGGCTTCACGTAGCCCAACTGCTCGCGCGCTTCCTTTTCGATGACGCTGGGGTCGCCGCGCTGTAATTGATCCACGTATTGCTGCAGCTGGTCGTGTTCGAACTGCTTATGCTGAATGTCCTTCTGCAGACTCTCGACCTCGGCACGCTTGCTCTGCCAAACCTTCATCCCGTTAGCTCCGAAGACGACTTTGTAGCCGATGAGAACCGCGAGCGCGGCAATGCAAAGCGTCGCCAGCACGCGGCGCATGCGGTAGATCCAATTGCCGGCAATGCGAATCGTAATTCTCACACTCGTAGCAACGGTGGAAACGCCACCAACTTACAGTGAACGTTGGTTCGATGTGCCGGTCAAGCGAAGGTCCGGCGAAAGAATCAAGCTTGACATCGGAGGCGGAATGGTTGGCTGCGGCAAGTTCGATCTGATTTTTCACCACGGAGCACACGGAGGTCACGGAGGAATCTCTAAAGTTATTCTCCGTGCTCTCCGTGACTGCCGTGGTGAACTAACGCTGTACGCGTGCGCACATTTTCCCCCCGGCGGGACAGGACCATCGTGTTACAGTCTCACCGAGATTTTCCCGGAGTTTGCGATGACGAACGCACGCATCGTGCTGACCACCCTCGGTCTGAAGGACGCGGCGGAAAAGCTTGCCCAGCAACTGGTGGAGCGCAGGCTGGCAGCCTGTGTGAATGTTGTAGGCCCAATCCGCTCCATTTATCGCTGGAAGAGCAAAGTTCACAATGAGCAGGAGTATCTGCTGCTGATCAAGACCACGGCGGATCAGGCCATGCGCCTGCAGTCGGCCTTGAAGGAATTGCATCCGTATGAGCTGCCGGAGTGCGTGCAGGTATCGGTGGATGGCGGCAGCGACGAGTACCTGGCATGGCTGGCCGGAGAAGTGAGCAGTGTCGAGTAGGCGGCGTTCAGATGTCGGTGCGGCCGCCCATCTCCTCCAGCAACTGCAAGAGTCCGGCAGGATCGTGGGAGTTGGTTGTTTCGTCGGCCCAGGTGCAGCGTGCGCCAACGTTCGGCATGAAGGCGACGATTCGGATGTTCTGGTTTTGCGCTTTCAAGTTCTTGGCTAACGTACGGCAGCCCTCGTCACCGAAGGATCCATCGATTGCAACGGGTTGTGAACAAAGAACGCCGCGCCCGGTGGCGCGGAATGTCATCGGCGTTGCGGTTGCGAGTGATGTCCGACACGCTCAACTCTCCCCGCGCTGCAACTGTAGTTTGTTACAATAGCGGCACGAACGCCGGTGAGGATAGGGCGTTCGCCGCAGATTTGAGCCGCAACTCCTACTGAACTTTGTACCTTCCGTGCCGGCTGGTTCGGCATGGAAAAAGATCGCCCCACAAGCGGGACATCGCTTGGAGCGGACGCAACGTTAAACGCCACGGGGAGCCTGTTCTGACGTCGCGACCTGATCGTATCGCTTACAACTCGGCCCACCATCGATTTGCCGTAGTCGTCGCTTGCGCAACCTTTCTTCTCATCATTGCCGGCGCGCTGGTGACCAGCAATGATGCCGGCCTCTCCGTACCTGATTGGCCGACGTCGTTTGGATCGCTCTACAAGCTTCCACCCATGGTCGGCGGCGTGAAATACGAGCACACCCATCGCATGATCGCCGAGTTCATCGGCCTGCTGATCATCGTGATGGCGGTGTGGACGCAGCGCGTTGAAACTCGCAAGTGGATGCGCGTGCTGGGCTGGACAGCGCTAGGCGCTGTGATCGGGCAAGGCATTTTGGGCGGAATCACAGTTCTGCATTTTTTGCCCTGGTCGGTTTCGACGGCGCACGCCACGCTGGGGCAGATGATCTTCTGCATCGTTGTCGCGATGGCGCTATTTACCAGCCGCGGCTGGCTGCAGGATTACCCGCCTGTCGCTGAGCATGATCTGTCGCCGAGTACATCGACTCTCACCATGCTGGCTGCAGCGTGCGTGTGGGTGCAATTGATTCTGGGCGCTGCGTTTCGTCATTCGGGCATGAAGCTATTGCCGCACCTCATCGGAGCCTGCGTCGTCACGGCCGTCTTGTGCTGGACCATTGTGCGCGTGCTGACGCGCTACGGCAGCGTGGATCACTTGCGCAAGCCGGCGCAGCTCCTGCTGGCGCTGCTGATGATCCAACTGGGGCTGGGCTTCTGTGCCTACCTCACTCGCATCATCTGGGGACACGATGCGGTGCAGCCGATGCAGATCATGGTGGTGAGCACGGTGTCGCACGTTGCCGGAGGGGCGCTGGTTTTGGCGGCAAGTGTGGTGCTGGCGATTCAGACTCGGCGTATGATTACCGCTCACGCTGCGGAGCCGGCAGCTCACAGCGCATCGCGAAAGGCCGTCATCGCATGAGCAGCGTCACGCAACCGTTGGCAGTTCCACGCGAAGGCATTGCCTCACTGGCACGCGACTATGCCACCCTGACCAAAGCGCGCGTCACCACGCTGATCGTGATGACGGCGTGGGCGGGAGCGTATTTCGCGGCGGCCAAGTCGGGAGTGTCGTCGCTGTCGTGGACATTGCTGCATGCGCTGATCGGCATCGGTCTGGTCAGTGGCGGAACGGCAGCCATCAATGAAGTAGTAGAGCGCGACATCGATGCGCTGATGCGCCGCACCGCGCGGCGTCCCCTGGTCACCGGCAGCATGAGCCTGGTGCACGCGTCGGTGGTGGCGTTTGGGATGACCATCGGCGGAGTGTTGTATCTATGGGCGACGACGAACTGGCTCACCGCCGCGCTGGCCGCGCTTACCTCGATCAGTTATCTCGGTGTCTACACGCCGATGAAACGCGTGCATCCCATCTGCACTTTCCTCGGCGCATTCCCCGGAGCCATGCCCCCGGTGCTGGGCTGGACGGCGATCCGCGGCCGGCTCGACGGCGAAGCTCTGGTGTTGTTCGCCATCGTCTTCTTCTGGCAGTTCCCGCATTTCCACTCCATCGCATGGCTCTACCGCGAAGACTACGAGAACGCGCGCATCCGCATGTTGCCGGTAGTCGAGAGCGACGGCCGCTCGACCGCATTTGCCATCGTGATGTATGCCCTTGCGCTGGTCCCGGTATCGCTGGCGCCGACGCTGATGGGGATGTCGGGATGGACTTACTTCGCCGGCGCACTGGTGCTCGGTACGGGCATGCTGTGGTTCAGCCTGCGCATGTGGACGATGAAGCTGACACCGGTTGCCCCCGAGTCGAAGCTGCGCGCGCGTCACGTCCTGCAAGCTTCGGTTATCTACCTGCCGCTGCTGTTCGCGCTGATGATGATCAACCGCAAGTAAGCTGTCAGCTATCAGCCATCAGCTGTCGGCTTATTCTGCTAAGGTCATGCATAACTTCCTGACAGACTTGTGGCAAATTTGGGCGGCCATGCCCAGGCAATTTGCAATATTCATGGTGTGTTGGATATTGCTTGGCATTGGGGCGGCGATTTTCTACAAGACCGCAAGCTATGAGGTAAAGAAATCTGCCCATCCGATTCTTACGGTTGGATTTGGGGTCGTGTTCCTCGCGTTCACCGAATGGCTAATGCGCTGGAAGGTACCGTGGTTCTTTATCCTCGCGCTGATTGTGATTACCTTCCTGAACATTCGAAATACTAAATTCTATTCCCGATTTGCCCGCGTGGTTTTTCACGTCCGTTGTTCTGTCCGAAATACGGGGCTGAACTGCAATGAGGAACTTCGATTGAAGTGACCTCCACAGGTATTGATGCCACTCATCGAGACGAACTCATCAACCCCGACTTGCGGAGTGGGACTGAGACTGCTCAATCCCGAAACCGGTACTTCACCAGGTCGTACAGCGCCAGCAGGCCGTCGCTCCAGCTGATCTTCTTGCCTTCCGCATAGGTGCGTCCGTGGTAGACGATGGGCACCTCATAGATGCGCACGCCCAGCTTCGCCAGCTTCACGGTCATCTCGGTTTCGACGCTGAAGCGGTCGGAGCGCAGGTTGATCCGCTCCAGCAAGTCGCGGCGAAACACCTTGTAGCAGGCGGTGACGTCGTGAATGCTGATGCCGGTCAGCAGGTTGCAGACTTGGGAGAAGATGCGGTTGCCAACGTAGCGCCAGTAACGCGGCACGCGATGGGGACCGTTATGGAAGCGATTGCCGAAGACCGCGTCGGCATGACCTTCGAGGATGGGCGCGATCAGGATGGGGTAATCGCGCGGATCGTATTCCAGATCCGCATCCTGAATCAGTACCAGCTCGCCCGTGGCGTGTTCGAGGCCGCTGCGCACACCCGCGCCTTTGCCGCGGTTCTTCTCGTGCAGCACCAGCTTGACCGTGTTGGCGCCGTCAGCGCCGAGCAGCTTCTGCAGGTCGGCATCGCGCAGGAACTCGCGCGTACCGTCAGTGGAGCAGTCGTCCACAATGACCAGCTCTTTGCGCAGGCTAAGCGGCTGCCGCGCTACCTGACGCAGCAGCTTCATCACCGTGTGGCGCTCGTTGTAGACGGGGATGATGACCGAGAGGGTGTGAAACTGAGGTAGAGTCTCGTCCGGCTCCAGTTGAGTGAGGTCGTGCTCGGCGCCGTCGGATACGGCGGCGCGCGATTTGGCTTCAGAGACCAAGTACACTCCCAGGATCAGCAGTTCAGGATCGATCGGGTGCCGGTAACGCGGCTGCGGAAAGCAGATATAGTAAACCAGCGGATAGAAAACCACGAGGCTGGCAAAGAGAAACACGCCGTGGACGCGCCGCTTGATAGCCAGCAGCAATCCCCAGATGGCCACGACCGATGACGCGAGGAAGAGCAGGTCCTTGGTCTCGGCCAGGCCTTCGATCTTCGACAGCCGCGGCAATCCGTTCCAGAAGAAGATAACGCGACGCAGGCAGATCACGACAAACTTGTGCGGGTTCTCGGAGATCCACTGCCTGGCCAGGCGACCCTGCTCGGCAACAAAGGCGATCTCGCCCATCCGCTGATACTTCGCCAGCAGACCATCATTCTGGCTGGGGTGGTAGATGAGCACGTACGGCCCTTCGGCGATGGGGTTGTTGCCAATGCGCAGCTCGTTGCCGAAGTTGTCGCGGATGAAGACGAACTGTCCCATCGCTTCGTAGTTGCGCACCAGCCAGGGCGCAATCGTCATCCAGAAGAACGCCGCGCTGAGCAACGCCGGTACCACCCAGCGCTTGCCGCTGCGATGTAGCTGGTACACCAGCCAGCATCCCGCAAAGGGCAGAAACGACAGCGCCGCGGGATTGGTAAGCGCGGCGACGCCCCACAAGACGCCGTAGCCGATCCACGATGGCGAGTGCTCGTCGCCTTCCATCTCTACCGTGAGCATGAAGAGCAGGCTCAGCAGGAAGGCCGAGAGGCTCGTCTCCCAAATCCATTTCACCGCCCAGAAGACGGTATAGGGGAGCAGGGCCCAGATCCATCCCGACCAGATGGCGACGGTCTGGTTGAAGACACGCAGTGCGGTGCGATAAATGGTCCAGCAGGTGAGCGCGCCGAAGACGCTGTTGAACGTCAGCAGCGCGAATGCCGACGCCGGTGAGTAGCTGCCGAAAGCGCGAAACGCCAGCGAGACGATCCAGGGATAGACGGGCGGAGCCCAGGCAGTTGGTCCAGTGTTGCCCCCGAAGGGCGAGCTGAAGCCCATGCTATTGGCGAGCGAGTAGGCGATGCGACCGATCTCCCATCCGAATCCAAAGTTGTGCTCGGTCGTGCGGATGCGATAGGTGTGGGCTAGCGCGATCCATCCAACGCGGACGAGGAAGGCGATGAGCACCATCCACAAGGGCGAGCGGAGGATGACTTGCCGCGGGGAGTGCCGGGTGCCCCACTCAAGCCGATTTTGCTTGAGTGGGTCTTGGGACGGGGTTTCACCGGAATTGGAGGATGGCGTTGTACGCGCCGTTGAGCTGGGCTGATGCATTGAGAACAACGGAGATTGTAAAACTGTCGGCCATCAACTGTCAGCCATCAGCTTAAACCCGAGGGCCGCAGATCCTTCGGCTACGCTCGGGATGACAGAGTACGATGGGCTCTATTTCTGCAGCACGGTGAGTTCGGCCAGCACCTCTTCGCTGTGCTTGTTGGGATCGACATCCATGTACTCCTTCACGATCTTCCCCTGAGGATCGATGAGGAACGTGTGCCGCGCCGCGAGCTTCGCCACGCCATAGTTCTTCAGTGATCCGTACTCCTCGGTGACTTTGTCATCCGGATCGGCCAGCAGCTTGAAGGTCAACCCTTCCTTGGTGCAGAACTGCTGGTGCGATTTCGTGTCCTGTACGCTGACGCCGAGCACCACGGCATTCTTGGCGTCATACTGCGCCTGATCGCGCTGGAAGTTGTGCGCCTCGATGGTGCAGCCGCTGGTCATGTCCTTGGGATAGAAGTACAGCACCACCCACTTGCCGCGATACTGCGACAGCATGACCGGCTTGCCTTCCTGCGAGTTGAGGGTGAAGTCGGGCGCCATGGTGCCGACGGCCGGTACGGCGGCAGCCCGCATCAGGCGTGGCGCGATAAGGGCGACGGCGGCGATGAGAATCAGAGCTCCAAAAACTTTTCGCATGGAAGTATTCTACGGGAAGCTGACCTTTAGAATTTGTCCATTCAGTCCCACCATCCATCCGTTCTGCGGATTCGCGAAGGCCACGGCCCAATATCCTGTGACGCCGGGCAGCGTGTTCCAGGTCGTACCTTCATCGGGCGTCCAGGCTGCGCCTCCGAGATCGGCCGTGACCACAACGTAGCGGGTGTAATCCGTGGGGTTGTGCTGCGCCCGCCCCTTGCGGTTCATGATGCGCGAAGGTTGCTGACGCCGCTGACCGCCGACGCCGGTTGTGTTGCTTAGGTAAGCCAGTCCGAAGATGGGATAGCCCACCGCCGGTCCCTGCGTGAGCTGCCATGTCTGGCCGCCGTCATGTGAGGCTGCGGCCTGCGCCGCAGTGTAGGTGTTGGCCGGAGCTAGATCGCCGCCGCCCAGGATGCCGTTGGAGGCGTCGCGAAACGCCACGCTAAAGCCGCCCGCCGAGGGCGAGCTATGCAGCGGAGTGTCGTACGCGTTCCACGTGTTGCCGCCATCGGTCGTGGCCAGAATTCTGGCGATGCTGGAGCCGCCGGTGGCAATCCAGGCATTGGTTGTGCCCTGCGTCGCCACGCACGTCCCGCTGGAAGAGAACGAGGCTTCGCCCGGCAGCGCGGGCGGCATGTTGTTGGCGATGCTCTGCCACGTCATGCCATCCATGGTGCGCAGGTCGGGGAAGACACCGTTCACCGAATCGCTGTGCGCGATGCCGCTGGTGGCAGTCCAAAAGGCCATGCAATCGTAGAAGGCGCCGACCAGCTGGTTCTGAAACTGCAACGTCCAGGTGTGACCGCCATCGGTGGTCTTGTAGATGGCGAAGTCGGTGGGCAGGTTCCCGATGGAGAGCACGTAGGCGACGTCGGCGCTCACGGCTTGCACATCGCGGAGCTGGATGTCGTTCGCATTGCCGGTTGGGACGACGCCGGTCCGCCATGTATTGCCGCCGTCGGTGGTGACCACAAAGATGCTGTTGGTCCCGACCGCCCAAACCACGTTTTCATCGACCGGACTGACCGCAATTAGCAGCGCGGTCGTGTTGCTGGTCTGGGGCGTGAGAGTGGGTTGCTGACTGAAGGCTGCGGTTGCGCTAAGCGCCGCGAAAACCAGGACGGCATAGAGGTAAACGGCTGGCGTACGTTTCGACATGGTGCTACCTCCGAAACGAGATGTGCAGCGGAGTATAGGTCTGCGGCAAAAGGAGTGTCAAACGCGGCCCGGTGCTCCAGCTTCGCGTCCGCGGAGTCCGAAGAATGGGACACCCAGATCCTTTTGATCCGCAGAAACAGTAGGTCCCCTTCGACAGGCTCAGGGCAGGCTCTCCAGGCGGGCTGAAGCCTTGGTTGGGATGACACTCTTGCTGAAATGATAGCTGACATCCCCGAAGTGACAACCCGGCCCCACACCCGCTACGATTAAAGGTTTGGAGTTCATTGCAGGAGGCAATTCTTTATGGCGACGATGGAACAGAAGGCACCGAGCATTCGCAGCGGCGGCAAACCGAAAACCTACAAGAACTTTATCGGCGGCGAGTGGGTCGACAGCCGCACCGGCCGCACCTTCGAGAACCTGAATCCGGCCGACACGCGCGAAGTCGTCGGCGTCTTCCAGAAATCCGATAAGCAGGATGTCGACATGGCCATCGAGGCGGCTAGGCAGGCGTTCAAGAAGTGGCGGCTGGTGCCCGCGCCGCGTCGCGCCGAGATGCTGTACAAGGCATCGGAGATCCTGATCGCCCGCAAGGAAGAGTACGCGCAGCAGATGACGCGCGAGATGGGCAAGGTGATTAAGGAAACGCGCGGCGACGTGCAGGAGGCCATCGACTGCGGCTACTACACCGCCGGCGAAGGCCGTCGCCTGTTTGGCCCGACCGTGCCCTCGGAGCTACCCAACAAGTTTGCCATGGCGATTCGCCAGCCGCTGGGTGTCTGCGCCATGATCACGCCGTGGAATTTTCCCATGGCGATTCCGTCGTGGAAGCTGTTTCCCGCGCTGGTCGCCGGCAACACAGCCGTGATCAAGCCGGCTCAGGACACGCCGCTGTCGACGCTCAACTTTGTGCAGGCGCTGGCCGACGGCGGAGTACCGGCAGGCGTGGTCAACATCGTGACCGGCTTCGGCGGGGAAGTGGGCACGCCGATGGTCGAGCATCCCGAGGTGCGCGCGGTTTCGCTGACCGGATCGACGGCGGTCGGCCGCATCGTGGGACAGGAAGCGGCCAAGACCTTCAAGCATTGCTCGCTGGAGCTGGGTGGCAAAAATCCCATGATCGTGCTCGACGACGCCAACCTTGAGCTGGCTCTGGAAGGCGCGCTGTGGGGCGCGTTCGGTACTACCGGACAGCGTTGCACCGCGACCAGCCGCATCATTGTGCAGAAGGGCGTCTACAAGAAGTTTGTCGACGCGCTGGTGGCGCGCGCGCAGAAGTTGAAAATTGGCAATGGGCTGGACGAGAGCGTGGACATGGGCCCGGCGGTGAACTCGTCGCAGATGGAGACCGACCTGAAGTACATCAAGATCGGCAACGACGAAGGCGCCAAGATGCTGTGCGGCGGACATCGCCTGGAAGGCGACGCCTACACGCATGGCTGGTTCGTAGCGCCCACGGTGTTCGCCGATGTCGATCCCAAGATGCGGATTGCGCAGGAAGAAATCTTCGGGCCGGTGGTGTCGATCATTCCGTGTGACGGGCTGGAGAACGCGATCGAGATTGCCAACGACATCGAGTACGGGCTGTCATCGTCGATCTATACCAAGGATGTGAACAAGGCGTTCACGGCGATGCGCGATCTGTATGCGGGGATCACGTACATCAATGCGCCGACGATTGGCGCCGAGGTCCATCTGCCGTTCGGTGGAACCAAGGCCACAGGCAACGGTCATCGCGAAGGCGGGATCGGGGCCATCGATTTCTACACCGAGTGGAAGTCGGTATATGTGGATTATTCCGACACGCTGCAGCGGGCGCAGATCGATCGGCCGGAGTAAGCAGTGATGTCTCCCATCCTAGGCCAAAAGATGGCCTAGGATGGGGCACCCAGCGCCCCTGCCGTTTTCAATCGTCATCTTTCTTCTGTTTCTCTTTGGGCCTGACTGACGAGCGCACCTGCATGAACTTGTTCAGGGTGTCGAACCAGAAAGGCGCGCCGAGCGACAATGCCAGCGCGGTGATGGCCCAGCCTGCAAGTGCCTCCAGCCAATAGAAACGACCCGTCGGAGACCATGTCTGCCAGCCGAAGGGAAATGGCAATTGCTGTCCAAGCGTGGCGATCTCGTCAGCCTGGCTCTTGAGGTCGGTGCCGTTTTGTATGGGCTTCTTGTGGGTGGCGACGTAATTTTCCGCCAGCTCGACCGTCGCCTGGCGCTCGACGGGATTGTTCCACAGCGTCTGCGCCAGCTTGATGGTATCGACGTTCAACCCGACGCTCACCACCGCTCCGAGCACCAGCAGAGTGACCTGGGCGCGGTTCTTGTACCAGCTGGCGGCTCGATCCATGGAATCGTTGAACCAGCCTTCGACCTTCTGCTGAAACTCGTCGACATCTTTTTCCGTGGCGGCAACCAGGCTCAGCAGCGCCTGCCGTGTCGGACTGGGCGGAAGTTTGTCGATGCCTTGGCGCACGTCGTCCAGCACGCGCGCCTTGCTGGGATCCGGCGGAGCGACGATGTCGACGAGCGCGGTGGCGAAGGTCGGGGAAGGGATGTATGCCGGCAGATTTGGAGACCACTCCTCCACCAGGGTAAACACCGAAGGCAGGTGCAGCGAGAACTCAAAAGTATGCGGGTCGGCTGCCGAGGCGGCGTTCGCTACCGTGGTGTCGTCAACCTTGGCGGGATTCTTGTACAGCCCGCGAATCAGCCCGTGCGCGTAGATGGCCTCCACAAAGCGTCGGCCATCGGCGATCTTGCTCTGCGAGAAGAGGCTGTCGATGCCGCGCACCAGGTTCTTCGCGCGCAAGGAAAGCACGGTGGCAATGCCTTCGTTCACCACCGAGCAGATGAGGCTGAGAAACAGATAAACAAAAGCGATACCGATGGCGACGTCGAGGATCGCGGAACTTGGCATGGACTTCTCCCATGCGGATGGCTGACCGCAAACCAGCAAGCCGGATGCAGCCCATCCGAAAGTTCAGTCTTAGGCGGTGATCGCGTGAGTATATCGCCGTGGCGAAAAAATACAAGAGCGCAGAGAACGCCGGCACCCTTGGCCACCGGGCACACTTTCCCGTTCCGGTGGTGACACTATCGGCGAGCCCGGTGCCTGGGTCATAATAGAAAGACTTATCAAGGCCGTCTGTCCAAGGACATCCGCATGGTTACTGAAGCAGTCTCCCGAGTGATGGCCGCCAGCCGCATGGTGAATGTGCGGTATGCCATTCGCGATCTCGTCGTCGTCGCCCAGGAAGTGGCACGCGAGGGGCACGAGATTCTCTACCTCAACATCGGCGATCCCTGTAGATTCGATTTTCACACTCCGCCGCACATGATCGAAGCCGTGCTGAAGGCGATGGTCGACGGCCACAACGGTTACGGTGAATCGTTGGGCATTCCGCCGGCGGTGGAAGCGATCCGCGCGGAAGCGGAGCGCAATGGATTTCGCGACATTCGCAGCATCTTCGTCGGCTACGGCAGCGGCGAGGTTATCGACAGCTGCTTGACCGCCCTGCTGAATCCCGGCGACAACGTGCTGACGCCTAGTCCGGAATATCCGCTCTACGGCGCAATCATGGCCAAGCTGGACTGCCCGGCCAACGCCTACGATCTGGATGAGGACAACGGCTGGGAGCCGGATGTCGAGGACATGGCGCGGAAGGTCAACGCGCGCACGCGCGCCATCCTGCTGATCACGCCCAACAATCCCACCGGCGCGGTGTATTCCAGAAAGACGCTGGAGAAGATTCTGGAGCTGGCGCGGCAGCACGGTCTAATTGTTTTCGCCGACGAGATTTACGACAAGCTGATCTTCCATCCCACTGAGAAGCATGCTTCGATTGCCGCGCTTGCGACCGATGTGCCGATTGTCACCTTCAATGGATTGTCAAAGGCTTATCTGGTGCCCGGCTGGCGCATTGGATGGGCAATTGCCACCGGACCGCAGGAGATTCTGCATCCCTATATGGAAGCGGTGCACCGCTTGCTGCGGGCGCGCTTGTCGGCCCCGCATCCCTTTCAGCACGCGATCAAGCCGGCGCTGGAAGGTCCGCAGGACCATCTGGTCGAAGTTCGGCGCAAGCTGCGCAAGCGCGCCGATCTTACCGTCGAGTGGGCGAAGCTCACGCCGCGGGTGAAACTGGTGCCGCCCAAGGGCGCGTTCTACGCCTATCCCACACTGGAGATTCCGGAAGACGATCTCACCTTCGTCACCGACCTGCTGAAGCAGAAGCATGTGCTGGTGGTGAACGGGTCGGGCTTCGGCGAAAAGCCGGGAACGCGGCACATGCGCATCGTCTTTCTGCCGCCCGAGCGAGTGCTGGGCGAAGCCTACGAGGCGATGGCCGACTTTATGAAGGAACGGTACAGATAGGCCGCATGGTCGACATCCATTGCCACATTCTGCCGGGGATCGATGACGGTTCCAAATCGTGGGAGATGACCGCCGAGATGTGCCGCATGGCGGTCGAGGACGGCATCACCCACATCGTGGCTACGCCGCATAGCAATGACGTCTACAGCTACAATCGCGAGCGCTATACCGAGATGCTGGGGCAGTTACACGACGCGGCCAACGGCAAGCTGAGCTTCAGCCTGGGCTGCGACTTTCACTTCTCCTACGACAACATTCGGGACGCGATGAATCATCCCCGGCGCTATACCATTGGCGACTCGCAATACCTGCTCATCGAGTTCAGCGACTACGGCATTCCACCCAGCGTGAAGCAGGACGTGTTCGCGCTGTCCAGTTGCGGCATGGTGCCCATCATCACTCATCCCGAACGCAATCAGCCGCTGCTGAAAAATCCGGATATGGTTCTGAAGCTGGTGGACGCCGGCTGCCTGGTGCAGGTGACGGCGAACGCTGTGACCGGAGCCTGGGGTCCGCAATCGAAGAAGATGGTGAGCTGGCTGCTGAAGCGCGAGGCTGTTCACGTGATCGCCAGCGACGCGCACGATCCGGTGCATCGCAAGCCGATCATGTCGGAGGCGCGCAACGCGGTGGCGGAGATTGCCGGCGCCGAAGTTGCCGAGGCTCTGGTAACGCGCAATCCGGAAGCCATTGTGGAAGGGAAGAGCCTGCCGTATCAGCCGATGTATCGGTGACGCAGCATCGCCTTTCTTAAGGCACGCGAACTCATATTCCATTCGCAAGTAGAATTTAGAGCCGGTCCCAAGAAGCTGTATCCTGTCAAATATGGAAAGCGACAAACTGGCTTATTCTGATGCGACGGTGCTATACGACTGCCGGAGAGATTCTCGAGCCGCCCATTCCTAAGGTTGACTTCCTACCAGACAATTGCCGGTATAGTCTCTCTCATGTTCGATAACTGCCTCCGGGAAATTAAAATCTTTTTGCTGGCTTTGTCCCGCAGGCAACGACAACTGATCGTGACGTTCAGCAACCGGACTGGTTCCACTAAGAAGCTGCGTGCGAATAGTAGTTTCTCCCGCTCCGTCTCCTACGTTAGTATACGTGCAGTGAACCGTTATACAGTAGTCCCCCAGCGTAGTGCAGCTAGAGTCGAAGAGCATACTAGCCACCTTGAAATTCGCATGAGGCGACGGTTTGTTCAGCGCCACAATGACAATCAGAACAATAATAACAGCGGCAACTATGCCCCATACCTTGGCTCTGCCGGCGGTTCCCTTCGGAAGTGGTGACGCTGGTTGTTGCGCCATCGGAGATCGCCCTGCAATGGGGTGACCACAATTAGGGCACACGGGGGCAGCATCGGAAACTTGCTTACCGCAAGCGGAACAGTAAATCAGAGCCATAAAAGTTCACCTACCACTTGTTCGGGAAGCTGACACTATAAAGCAGCGCTCGGCTGTTGACAATTCTTTTTTGGGTAATGCCAATATGAGGTATCCGGGCAGAAGAAAATCGGCGCGAACTTCTCGACCGTTGGGAATGGAGTAGCTGATTCGGCCAGGCTTCTTCTAATAAGGCGGGAACACTGATAGCAGTCGCGGCCCGACCAGCTTATAAGTTTGCAGCCCTCATTCGGCCAGCAAGCAAGACCATGCTCACCGCCCGGTGCAGCGCATCTGCCCCACATCCTGCCCATTGATGGAAACGATTCCGGTGCGCGCCTTCGGGTTTTGTGAGGCTTCGCGTTCCTGCTCGGGATCGGCATGAGTTGAAACCGGCGGCGTGGGATTCGTCGTGCGGCGCGACTTCACCCGGTTCAGCACGCTCGCCTCCGCCGCCTGAACTTCTTCCTTTGCGAACTTCGCTCCCCGGCGTACCGACTTCACGGCCTGCTGTTCAGCATGACGCAGCGAATCAATCAACCCCATACCGGCCTCCATCTACTGGGAAGATGCCTCTAGGACAGAATTGGAAACCTTGAAGGCAAGAAAATCAAGTGTGGAGCTCACCGAAGCGTTGTAAGTGTAGGTTTTTTGGAAAATACCGGGCCGAATTGGGACTCGATCCGTCTACTGCCGTATCCGCGGATTGAACGCCGAGTACAGCAGATCGGTCAGGAAGTTCACCAGCACATAGGTCAATCCGATCATCAGAATGCAGCCCTGCACCAGGTAATAGTCGCGATTGGAGATGGCGCTGATCGTCAGCCGCCCGATGCCGGGCCAGGAGAAGATCGTCTCGGTGACGATCGCCCCGGCCAGCAGCGCCCCGAACTGCAGGCCGACCACAGTCAGGATCGGAATCATCGCATTGCGCAACGCGTGCCGATAGACGACGGTCCGCTCCGGCAGACCCTTCGCGCGCGCGGTGCGGATGTAGTCCTGCCCAAGCTCCTCCAGCATCGAGGTGCGCACCATGCGGGTGAGGATCGCGGCCAGCGCTCCGCCCATGGTGATTGCGGGCAACACGATGTGGGCCAGCGACCCGGAGCCCGAAACCGGCAGCCATCCCAGCTCAATCGCGAAAAACAAAATGAGGATAGGCCCGAGCGCGAAGTTGGGGAACGACAAGCCCAGCAGCGAGACGAAGCTGAGCAGCCGATCGTCCCATCGATTGCGCCGGAGCGCCGAACGAACTCCCGCCGGGATCGACAAGCCGAGCGCGACGATCAATGCCGCGATCGTCAACTCCAGCGTCGCCGGATATGCCTGCGCGATCACCCGCCCGACATCCTGATTCAACCGCAGCGACCGTCCCATGTCGCCGTGCAGAATGCCGCGCCAATAGTTCACGTACTGCTGGCCGAGAGGAACGTCGAGACCGTAGGCGTGACGCGCCGCCACGAGATCCGTAGCAGCCGCGCCTTCGCCCAGCATCTGCTGGATAGGATCGCCGGGGACGAGATGAATCAGCAGAAATACCACCGATACCACCAGCCACACCACGGGCAACATATAGAGCAGGCGGGAAAACAGGTAGCGCGCCATCAGCGCGTCACCGGAGTTGCCGGCGAGGATTGCGCCTGCTGCGGCGGAGGCGCGATTTCCACCTTCACGCTCTCCACCCGCAGGCCGTCCATGCTGGCGACGGTGTAGCGGCGTCCGTCATAGGCGAAGCTGTTGCCCACCTGCGGGATCTTCTGCAAGTGGGACAGCACAAATCCGGCGAGCGTTTCGAAGCCCTCGTCGCGCGGCAGCGGGATGTGGTATTGCGATTCCAGATCGCGAATGTTGACTGCCCCGTCGACGATCAT
>JBARGS010000468.1:0-3651 GCA_049798495.1 Candidatus Korobacteraceae bacterium
CGAACCAGTTCCGTTACCCCCAGGCGGCCGCGTCTCGTGAAACAAGAATCCGGCGGTCTACTTTTACTCCGCCGCATCACGCCGCTCGCGCGGCGTAACGCGGTCTATTTTTGCTCCGGCGCTTACAGGAATTGCCAGACGGAACATTTCAACGCGTGCAGAAAGCCCACAAGCTCGTCGAAGCTCATGGGGACTACCGCTCGAAGGCTGCAGCGCGTGTCTTGGCGGATGAATTTCTCTCGCCTCTAAACGATGGGAGAACGACTCCGCACAGCATCATGTCACTCCGGCGGTTCGTTGAGGGACACTATTTGCCCTTCATCGAACTGCAGAAACGAATCAGTACGTATCACGGGTACCGTAACCTCTGGAAGCGATACCTGGAGCCGTACGGGGATATCGCCCTGCGAGATTTCAAGACTCCTGATGGAGAACGAATCTTGTGGGACATTGCCAAGGTGCACGATCTGAACAGCACTTCGCTTGGCCACGTGAAAGCTTTCCTCTCCGGAGTCTTCCGGTATGCAAAGCGGCAGGCGGTGCTCAACTCAGAGAATCCCATGAGGGATGTTGTTCTTCCGAGAGCGAAGCCGGCAGCGGACACCTACGCCTATTCGCTGGAGGAGATCACTCAGATGCTGCACGTCCTGCCCGAGCCGGCGGCGACGATTGTGGCTGCTGCTTCCTTCACGGGTGCTCGCAAGGGAGAACTTCGAGGTTTTCGCTGGGAGGATTTCGACGGCGAACAGATCAGGATTTCGCAGTCCTACTGGCGCAATTATGTGCAGGAGCCGAAGACAAAAAAGAGCAAAGCACCTGTTCCGGTGATTTCGCAGCTCAGCGAGCGTTTCGAATTGCACCGCGAACTCTCTGGCAATCCGGAGATCGGATTGATGTTCCCGAGTCCTCTTGGGACGCCAATCAACCTGGACGCACTAGCAGAGGATGTGATCCGGCCCGCGTTGGAAAAGGCTGGATTGGCCTGGCACGGCTGGCACGCTTTCCGTCGTGGCTTGGCAACAAATCTTCATCGGCTCGGTGTACAAGATGAGACGATTCAGCGCATTCTTCGCCATTCGACGGTGGCGGTCACCCAGAACTGCTACATCAAAACTGCGCACGCTGATGCGGTCGCGGCGATGCGATCTCTCGAAAATGCACCTAATATGCACCTTGGGAGAGCGCGGCGCGCAGAATCTTCCGACATTTCGTGGCGGAGGACTCAGTAAATGCCTTATTTTCAGTCGTTTGGAAATCTGGCGGAGAGGGGGGGATTCGAACCCCCGGTACAGCTTTTGACCGTACAACGGTTTAGCAAACTTGGCGGTTGCGCCGCTGCGGTCTTCGGTTATTTTCTGCACCAGCATTCTCATCGAGTTACAAGCACTGTCACTGCTCTATCTTCAGGCAACAGCCTTCGCGCTTCTGACTGTCACCCTTTTGTCACTGTCGGGTTTTGCGCTATCGTTCCTGGCTCTATCCAGCTTTTGCACGGCGCGGCGCTTCGCGTCGTCGTTGGAATGAGCATAACGCATGGTCGTGTTGATGTTCGAGTGGCCGAGCAGATCCTTCACCGTCACGATGTCGACGCCGTCACGCGTCAGCCTGGAGGCAAAGGTGTGGCGGAACATGTGCCACGTAATGTTGGGCAGCTTCGCCCTCTTCACTGCCGCAGCCATTGCTCCCTTCACATCCTTAAAGCGGTCGCCCGTCATCGGGTTGTAGAAGACATACGGTCCGAGGCGGACAGCGTGCCGCGCGCTGATCACGGTGAACGCCGCATCGTTGAGCGGCAGGCTCAGGGGTCGCTCACTTTTCTTGACGATTTTCTTGAGGCGTTTCTGCTCTATATCGACCTCGGTCCACTGCAAGCCCAGAATGTCACTGGTCCTGAGACCTGTGTTGATGGCGAAGATGATCAGCTCACGGAGATAGGGCGGTGAGGCAAGGATCAACGCTTTTTCCTGCTCGTCGTCGAGCGTTTCGAAGCGCAGATTGTCCTCGGGAAGGAACTTCACAAAGCGCACCGGGTTGGTGCCGTGATGCTGTCCCCACCGTTCCGCCATGTTGAACATATGCTTAAGCAGGGCCATTTCCCTGTTTGAAGTCGCCGGGGATACGGCCTTGACCCGCTCGCGTTGGTATTCCTCGACCCGTGAGGCGGTGATGTCTCTTAACCTCGCGGGACCAAAGAACGCCTGCAGCTTCGCGAGCATTTGCTCGTCTCTCAGCCATGAGCGCTTGTGCAGCTTCGCGTACTCGATGTACCGTTCGCCAAGCTCCGGCAGGGTCGTATTAACGGGCTTGACGAAGACGCCGCGCTGCACTTCGGAAACGCGCAAGGCAAGGAACTTCTCCGCCTCACGCCTGTTTGCGGTACCGGTGGATTCCTGCGTTCTCCTACCGTCCGCGTAATAGTCTGCGTACCAGATTCGGCCGCGTTGGTAGAGGGCCATGTTATTGACCTTTCCACCTCGGGCCAGCCGCTTCCAGTATAGGCGTATGGCGCAGAGATTGGATCACTTCATCCGGGTCAAATCGTAGCGATCGTCCGGCCTTAATAAACGGTATGCGGCGCAGATAGCACCAGTTGTACAGCGTCCCCTTGGAAATGCTTAACAGTCGCGAAAGCTCGTTAATGTCTATAAGCCTCTGCATAATTGTCCGCCTTGCGGATGCACTGCCCCTTGCAGTTGCAGGTATGGATTGAAGCCCTTTGCGCGGCCGGATGGCTGCTTATTCCGATGTCGCGGCCAATAACGAACATGCAGGCGGCAAAGGCTGCGGCGGTCGCGACAAACAGCGAAATCATGATTCGGCGCAGCGCCGGAACGTTCGGCTTCGCGTCTTTGGGTGCGTATGTCAGGTAATCGTGCGTGCGGATGACTTTCATGACCTTACCTTCGATTCTTGCGGTCACGAGGCGCTGAACCCCGGATTCATTCACTCGTCTTGCTTCGAAGCGGGCGCAATGATGCGTCGGATGTGCTCGGCAAGCGACTTGCGGAGGTCCGAAGGGATGTTCTTGGGCAGGCTGGCGAGGTGAATCGAGGCCAGCTCATCATTGGTAGCTTCGCCGCGCGACATTCTGGAAACAATAGGTCCCACAGCGGCGGCATCCTTCATGTTTCGCAAAAACTCCCAGACACGATACCAAACACAGAACTCCTTCACACCCAGAGCGAAGGCCGCGAGGTAAAGATAGGTGGCCAAGGCGGACTGGATAATGAAGGTGTGCTCCAGCACGAAAGTGAGGAAGCAGACAAAGATAGGCTCGTAGAAAATGCGGGGCACCCAGAAGGAGTCGCTCTTCGGAAGGAACCTGAAGAAAAACAGGGGCGGTCCTTCAAAGGTGCTTAGTCGCTCCCGGTCCATGTAAATCATCCGTCGCCAGACGCGGAAACCGTGAACGGTCAGCGCGAGGAAATAGAGATATGAGAAAGCGCCGATGCCGAAGAGCCCGGCGACAGGCGCGGAATGGTGGAACGGGATCATTCCGACGACCGCTGTTGCCGTTGCCGACATAAACGGCAGGAACACCATCAGGATCATCGAAAAGAACGAGACGGGCAGGGGGAAGTATCTCGTTCCAAATAGGGGGCGCAGGGCCAGCTCAACGGGCATGCAGATAATCCCGCAGATGGTTTCGAT
>JBARGS010000469.1:0-7476 GCA_049798495.1 Candidatus Korobacteraceae bacterium
AGCTAACCCTTTGGCGCTCAAGATTTTGCGTAATAAGTCATTGCGGCTCAAGATCTTACAGACAGTTTCCTGTGTTTTCAAGATTTTAGGAGCCGGAGCCGGAGCCGGAGCCGGAGGGGGAGGGGGGTGCCCTTGATAGTGTCCAAGATCTGGACGGTGTCCAAAGCGTCGAACGGTGTTCAAGGTCCGAACAATGGAGGGGAAAATCCCCGCCCAAGCAAAATCGGCTTGGACGGGGTCGGCACGACTGAATTCGTGCCCTGATACAAAACTCACGTCATTCGAGTTTTTCGTCAACCTGTGAAGTCGTGCCCTGACACGAAGCTAACGTCGCTCAGTTGCATAACTGGCTCGTCAGTCGTATGAGTCGCTCAAAGAAAACGGGACGCTCATCGCGTCCCGTCTGACCACTAGCCACTAATCACTAACCACTGTCTTTAGTCGTGCACTCCGTCCATAAACGCCCGCAGCTTGCGCGAGCGCGAGGGATGACGCAGCTTGCGCAGCGCCTTGGCCTCGATTTGGCGGATGCGCTCGCGGGTGACAGCGAACGACTGGCCCACTTCCTCGAGCGTGTGCTCGGAGCCGTCTTCCAGACCGAAGCGCATCTTGATCACCTTCTCCTCGCGCGGAGTCAACGTGCGCAGCACCTGCGCCGTCTGCTCCTTGAGGTTGACGTTGATCACCGCTTCGGCCGGCGAGACCACCGCGCGGTCCTCGATGAAGTCGCCCAAGTGCGAGTCTTCTTCTTCACCAATCGGCGTCTCGAGCGAAATCGGTTCCTGCGCGATCTTCAACACCTTGCGCACCTTGGCCACCGGAATGTCCATGCGCTTGGCGATCTCTTCCGAAGTAGGCTCGCGACCGAGTTCCTGCACCAGCTGCCGCGAGGTGCGGATCAGCTTGTTGATGGTCTCGATCATGTGCACCGGAATACGGATGGTGCGTGCCTGGTCGGCGATGGCGCGGGTGATGGCTTGACGAATCCACCACGTCGCGTAGGTCGAAAACTTATAGCCGCGGCGATACTCGAACTTGTCCACCGCCTTCATCAGGCCGATGTTGCCTTCCTGAATCAGGTCGAGGAACTGCAAGCCGCGGTTGGTGTACTTCTTCGCAATCGACACCACAAGTCGCAGGTTGGCTTCGATCAGTTCGCGCTTGGCGTACTCGGCATCGACGTCGCCCTGCACGATCTCGCGTTGGGTGCGCTTCAGCTCGGCGAAGTTGGCGCCGGCGTCTTGCTCCATGCGCTCCAGGTCGGAGCGGATCTGCCGCGACTGTTTGCGAAATTCTTTCTTTTGCTCCTCCGAGCGGGTAGCGTCGGCGCGCTTCTCGAAGTTGACGGCCTGCTTGTCGAGGCCGCGCATGCTGTCGACGGTCTTGTTGACGCGATCGATCAGGCGCTTGCGTTCGATATTGGTGAAGCCGAGACGGCGCACCACGCGCGAGACCATGATCAGCTCGCGGCCCAGGGCCCAGCGTACGCGGCGATAGTCGCGCGGACGTTTCTTCTGCGGAATGTCGGCAAGCTTTTCGGCAAGCTGGCTGGACTTCTTGTAGTGGCGCTGGAGCTCGTCGATCTTGCCGGTGATGTCCTGCAGGCGGTTGAGCACCACCTCTTCGGTGATCTCTTCCTCGTCGAAGAGGACTACTTCCTTGATGGAACGGACGCCGCGCTTCAGATCGTCGCCAATGGCGATAATCTCGCGGATCACAATAGGCGAGCGGGAAAGCGCCTTGAGCACGCGGAGCTGGCCGCGCTCGATGCGCTTGGCAATCTCAACTTCGCCTTCGCGAGTGAGCAGCGGAACCGTGCCCATCTCCCTCAGATACATGCGGACCGGGTCGTTGGTTTTTTCCAGAGTGCCGGGCGAGAGATCGAGTTCCATGTCCTCGCCGGCTTCCATGTCGCCGTCAAACTTCTTGTCGCCCGGAACCTTCGAGCCTTCGAGCACATCAATGCCTTGCGTGCCGATGGTGGTCAGCAAGTCTTCAAGGTCGTCGGGCGAATGCATGTCGTGCGGGATCAGATCATTCACCTCGTTATAGGTGAGATAACCTTTTTCCTTTCCCACATCGATCAGCTTTTTGATATCGTCGTACTTGTCATCCAAAGCCAAGCGGGTTTCCTCTATGTGGCGCCAATCCTGGGGGCGCGGTTCAAGTGTGCACACTGCGGCGGGAGCGGTACAGCGGTACCGGCATATGCGGAAACTTCAAATTCTACCATAGCCTTCGCCCGCCACCTAATCTTTTCTGTGGTTTAGGGAACGATCGTGATTTCTTGGCCCTGCCCGAAGGGGGCCCCAGAGTTCCTCGCCACATAAGAAATTAGATGTTTCGAATCTGGAATTGGCTTCACCCTTTTGTGTCAACCACTTACATGCGGTAACTGCTTAGATACTCTGGCATTTCGCTATCGCGCGGCTGAGGGTAGAGGAACACAATGCGCGCCCGCAGGTTGAGGCAAATCCAAGCGCTTAGATTCAGCTTCTCTCCCGCACCGGGGCGGCATCGCCGATCGCTCGTGTCGCTTGTTTAAGACGTAATTTTTCCTGAGCCAGCAGGGCGCGCGAACTCAAATCGTCCTTGGACTCCAGCGCCTTTACCCGGCGCTGCAAATCTTCCAGTTCACGTTGCCGGGAACGCTTGCGTAGAGAACGAATCGAGCTCTCCAACAACTCGGGCGTAAGCTCTTCCTGCTCGTCCATCAGCACTGCCGCCATCAGATTGCGATCGGCTTCTTCCAATGGCATGGACATGGGATCCAGGCCCTGCTCGTGCGCCAGCAGCAGCGCGTCGATCATCGCTTCCGCCGCCGATCCGGCGTGCAAGCGCTCGCGGGTGAGAGCGAAGTGCGCCTGACGCGCGGGCTCGAAGTCGGGGTCCTGGCCCTCGCGCTGGCTGGTGGGGCTGTGCAACAGTTCCTGGCTGGCCAGCGCGCGGATCAGGACACGCTCCGCATCGGTCAGACCACCGCTGCTGGCGGCGGTGACGCGCGAGGCCGACCGCGATCCGGCAGCATGGCGCAACTCCTGACGCAGCACCGCCGAGTCGATTCCCAAGCGGTAGGAAATTTCATTTGCCAACTCGTCGCGGACTATGCGGCTGGGCACTCGCTGGATGTGCGGCAGGAGGTAATTCAAAGCCTTGACCTTGCCCTCGGGTGTGCGAGCGGGAAACAGAGTTCGCGCGCGCTCGATGAGGTAGTCGAAATATTTCTGCGAGTGCGCCAGGGCTTGTTCGTAAGCGTCCCGCCCCTTTCGCCGAATGTAGAGGTCGGGATCGAAGCCGCTCTCCAGCGTCAGAACTTTGATCTGGAAATCCTCGCTCACGAGCAGCGCCAGAGATCGCTCGGCAGCAGCCGCGCCAGCAGTATCGGGATCGAAGTTCACGACAATGTTCTTGCTGAAGCGGCCTAACAGACGCGCCTGCGATTCCGTGAAAGCGGTGCCGGAGCTGGCAATCACGTTGTGCTGTCCCGCCGTGTAGACGGAAATACAATCCATCTGGCCTTCCACAAGAACGGCGTAGTTCAGTTTGCGGATTGCGTCCTTCGCTTTGTCGAGGTTGAAGAGCACGCGCGACTTCGAGTAGATCGGCGTCTCGGGTGAGTTCAGATACTTGGGGCCCGCCTTCTCGTCGGTGGAGAGCGTGCGTCCGGTGAAGGCGATCACCTTGCCGGACTCGTTGGCGATGGGAAACATGACGCGGTTGCGGAAGCGGGAGTAGATCGTTGTCAGTTGTCCGTTGTCGGTTGTCGGCGAACCCTGTTTTTCTGACAACTGAGAACTGACAACTGACAACTGGTTTTCCGACAACTGACTTTTTTCCTTCCAGGAAAAAAGTCCCGACTCACGCATCAGCTCTTCGTCGAACTGGTTTCGCAGTGCGTCGCGCAGCAGGAAGCCGGAGTCGGGCGCGTAGCCGATGCGAAATTCGGCAATATGCTCGGGCGTCAGACCGCGCGAGGCAAGGTATTCGCGCGCGTGCGCGGCTTCTGGACGGCGCAGTTGTTCCTGGAAGAAAGCGCAGGCGCGCTCGTGAATGTCGATCAGCCCGCCACGCATCTTGGCGACGCGCGCCTCCTCGGGCGAGGAGTAGCTCATCTTCGGAATGGGGATCTTCAGTTTCTCGGCAATCAGGCGGACAGCTTCGGGGAAGCTAATGTTTTCGAGCTTCTGCACGAAGGCAAAGACATCGCCGGAGGCGCCGCAACCAAAGCAGTGGAAGAATTGCCGCGTGGCATGGACGGAGAACGACGGCGTCTTTTCCGAATGGAAGGGGCACAAGCCCTGGAAGTTCTGCGCGCCGCTCTTGCGCAGCTTGACGTACTCGCCCACGATGCGGACGATGTCAGCCTGCTCCTTGACGGTGTACGCGAAATCCCCGGGGTTAGCCATCCTGTTCTAGTGTGAAGGAAAACTGGCGGGCGGCGAATGCAAATCCGCGTTCGTCCTGTGGAAAAGTTGTGCCAAAGAGTAGGCGTCTGTTGACGCAGGTGGAAAACTCGGCCAACGCTGGGCTCGTATAACCCCTAGATCATGGCTGTGCCGATGTTCGTAAGACCTTCCTTTTCATCTGAAACATCGCAGGTAAATAGCCCTGCAACCGACCTTCTATCTGCAGCGTCCTCCTTCCCCCGCTCCAGCCTAGCCAGTTCGGCCCAATTCCGAACGCTCGTCACACACGAAGCAAGTCCACATCACCGCCAGCCGCTCGTGGCGGGACGATGATCGAGGGGACTGTATCGTTGCGGCCAAACGGACTTGGCAGCGATACCACTCACCACACTCATAAGAATGACTGGGAAGGAATATTCATGAATGGGATACCCCGATCGTCGGGTTCGTCAAGAAAGCTGCGCTCCATTACTCGTTTCTGGGCCGTGCAGGTCGCCGCTCTCACACTGACTTTGGGCACGTTGGTTCATGCCCAAAATCCACCCTCCGCCGCACCTGACGGGCTGAGTGAACTGGTGGAGGTCTTACATGCTAACGGGGCGATCAGCCAGCAGCAGTACGATGCCCTAAAGAAGCGCCTTGGCGCCGCGCCAGCCGCGTCGACGTTACCCCCACACGAACTGGTAGAAGCAGAGGCGCCAGCGAGGGAGGCGAATCCCTCTGCAACGCCCAACCCAAAGATCATTACCATGATGGACAAGGGAGTTGGGGTACATGTGGGACCTGTCGACGTTACCGTTTCTGGAGAGATCAATGGATTCTACGATCACGACCGAGTCGCTAAGAACCCCTCCGAGGTTGTTGCCGGCGGCCTGGCAGGCACCGGAAATACCGACTCTTCTGCCGTGCGCAACGGTCTGCTCCCGGGCAACTTCTCCATCAACCTGGCGACTCACCAGATGGGCTACGACATCGGTGTCACCTTCGGTTTCTATCCCGGCCTGAACAGCGTGAGCGGAGTTGGAGGAGCGAATTCTGCCGGAAACCCGGCGGCCTTGGGCACCACGGGCATCGACTTTCGCCAGCAGTTTGCCACCATCGGAAGGTCCCACCTGGGCACGTTCAAGGTTGGCCGCGATATCGGCCTGTTCGGTCAGGAGGCCATCCTGAATGACTTCTCGCTGCTGGGTGTGGGCAGCACGGGCGGCAACATCGCGCCCTCGAATACTTCGCTGGGCCGCATTGGTTTGGGCTATGTTTATACCGACTTCATTCCGCAGATCACCTACACCACGCCATCGGCGTCCGGCTTCCAGGCGGCCGTCGGCGTCTTTACCCCGCTCGACGCTGTCGACTTCTCTGGACTATCCGGGATCCTGTCGGCACACGACGCGCCACAATTCCAGGGAAAGCTGACCTACACATCGCCGGACAAGCATCTCGCGAAGGTCAAGCTCTGGACCAACGTCGTCACTCAAAGCCTGCAGAGTAACGCTTCCACTCAGGCCTTGGCGGTAGGTAACGGCACCCAGGGCACGGGTCTCGACTATGGAGGAAAGTTGACGGCCGGCGGAGCCAGTCTTGTCGCGTACGGTTACTACGGTTGGGGCCTGGGAACCACCGGTCTTTTTTTCGATGCCGTGACCCCCACCGGGATGAAACGTAATTCCGATGGATACTACGTTCAGGGAACCTATACCTTCGTCAAGAAGTTCACCCTGGGTGGCAGCTACGGTGTTAGCCATCTGAGCCTGGCTTCCGGAGAAGTGAATCCCGACTTATTGAATAACAACGCCTCAGAAATCGGGGGAGCTCGTTACAAGCTCACGGACTGGGTAAATCTTGTCGCTGAGTACACCCACACCCGCTCGTCGGCGCATAGCGGCAATGCCGACACATCGGATTCAGTCGCCGTGGGAAGCATCTTGTTCTTCTAGGCTGTTGGCGATTCCGGGAAATTCGGCAGCCAAAGGAAAGGAGAAACGAATCGTCAGAGCAGATTCAAGCCAGAGATGATGGATAACCCGGAGAGGCTTCGCCGGGTAGCTCAAGCGCTCGTCCCTGCGAGGCTCCGCCAGTCGGGCCGTATCTGCGCTTAAATTTCCTTATTCGCCTGCGCCCATCAGCAGAATCGGCGAAGTCGGTTTGTCCGAGCCTTCTTCCTTTTCCACGGTGAGGGCGAAGGCTTTGGCCTCGACGCCTTCGGGCATCTTCTGATCCATCATGACGGCGTTTCCGTGCTCGTCGGGCTTGAAGACGCCGGCGGGGACGGGCGCGCCCGCAGTGGGGATGATCCACAGCTCGTAAGCTTTGCCCTCGGGCACGGGAGCCAGGTTGCTCGCCATGAACATCATGCGCTTCTGCGAGGGACTGAAGATGGCGGTGCCGCTCGGCTGCCTTACAGCTTTCTGCGGATTGAGCGAGACATGGACAGCATCCGGCGAAGTCATCAGGCGCAGCTCCTGATCCATGCGCTGGAGCTGCGCGGTCTGATCCTGATTGCGATTGCCCAGCTCGGCCAGCTCATCTTTCATGCGGCCGTTGGTGCGCCATAATCCGATCACCAGGAACAACAATCCCAAGGCGGCAAAGGCCGGAATCAACGCTGCCCACCAGCTACGCCGCGGAGCGGTAGCCGGATCCGGAACCGAGACGCCGCGCGGTTCGGCAGCGATGGCGCGCATCAGGCGCTCCTTGCTGCGCGCGGGAGGCTGCGGACCGCTGCTGGTTAATCCCAGCAAGCCGAGGTCGCCGCGCAGAGCCTGCAATTCGCGACGGCAGGCGGCACACGTCTCCAGGTGCGCTTCCATTTCCTGGCGATTGCTGCCCGTCAGCTCGTCCAGCGCGTAGAGCGCCAGATCGTCGGCGAATTGTTCATGCGTCTTCATTGCGTGCGGCGGAGCTAAAGCCCGCGGAGTATTTTCCCGTCCGCGGCACGGCTGAACAGGCTGCGGAAAAAGTCGAAAATGACGTATTCCGGGTGATCCAAAATGCCTCGGAAAATCCAGGACGCGCTTATATCGAATTTAAACGCGATATTTTTCCGAGCATTTCTGAATTTGCGACTTTT
>JBARGS010000470.1:0-8396 GCA_049798495.1 Candidatus Korobacteraceae bacterium
GCTGGAGTCTTCGCCGATGACAACGTTGTTGGCCTCAACCCGGATGGGAAAGACACCCAGAGACAGCTCGCCCAGCTGTACTGGCCGGTTCAGACGCTTCTGCAGCTCAGTCTGAATCTGCCCGCGATACTGGTTGACATGCACGATGTGGGGAAGGGCCAACAGCGCCACAATAACCAGAACCACGATTACGACAATAGCGATGGCAAGCTTTCGCATGGGGCCTCCTGCCGTCCCGAAGGGACGGAGCTAACCAGGTTTGTGCGAGTTCGTCTTTTTCAGGTGGAAGCGCGCTGGCAAAAGTCCGCTGCATGATTTGCACAACGTTGGCGCAGCCCACTTGCCTGCTCAAGGCGCAATTGCACAGACTAAACAACACAAGTAGCGATTGGTGTAGAACCAATTATATCGACTGCGGTATCGCCGCCGGCAAGTAATTGCGGCGGACGGCATGAACTGTGGATACCACCGCCAAGTTGAACGACCGCGCCGTTTCTTGAGGAGACGGCGCGGAGGAAGCGGTCTGGCTGGAGCTCATACGCTACGGAGCGAAATAGCTCGACAGATCCAGTATCAACTGCGTGGTGCTGGAGACATAAGCGTCGATGGATCCATTCGTGGTTGGCACGATGGCCATGTTGGAGGTGACCGCTGCGTCCCAGGAGTTCAGGCTGGAGGCTTGCGTTTGCGGCAAACCATCCGGCCACAGACTCAGGAGCCCCAGAGGCCCGGTGGGAACCACGGTGGCATTGAACACATACGCCTGCGCACTTGACGCGACGCCACACGGGCCGCCTACGACGTTGACCACCAACCTGCCGCGAAAGGCGCCGGAACCCTGGCGAGTATCGAGAGTGCGGCAGGGAACGCTGGCATAGAGCGAAAGCCCGCCCGCCCCCGCGGGAGCGAAGTATCCATTGATGTCGATGACGAGATCGGTATCGTTGCTCGCCGATACATCGATGTCGCCGTTCGTCCCCGCGGGTATCAGAGCGGCGTTGGCCACCACGGTGCCGGTGGGTGCATTCAAAGTGGAGGCGTTCGGTTGGGAATGCCCGGCCGGCCACGCGCTCAGCACCCATAGCGCACCTCTCCGCGGGATGGCGGTGAGGTTCAACGAATAGGCCTGCGCGCTCGACGGTATGTGGCAAGCCGCCGCGGCCCGGACGGGAAAGTCCCGCGTCTGATTGGCGTGCAGGTAGGGCCCGCCCAGAGATCCCGTCGCGTTGCGGGTGTCGGCTACCCGGCAAGGCGCAAGCGGGTAGAACAGGAGCGTGGAAGCGGTAGCGGGTTCGAAATAGCCGTCAATGTCCAGCACCACATCGGTCGTGTTGCTGGCGAAAACGCTGACCGCCCCGCTGGCCCCAGCGGGCACAATCGCCGCGTTGGCTTTAATTCGCCCATCCCACGAATTGACCGTGGAGACCTGCGGTTGTGGCTGTCCGGCGGGCCATGCCGACAGGAATCCCAGGGTTCCATGAGGAACGACGGTGACATTCAACGAATAGGCAGCAGCCGCGGAAGGGATATTACATGCGGTCTGCTGCGGAACGGGAAAGCTCCGCGTCGCGCCGCTCTGGAGCGACGGCCCGCCAAACGTGCCGTTCGCGGTGCGGGTGTCGGCGATGCGGCAGGGACTCACCGGAACGAATTGCAGGGGCGGGGAACTGCCGTTGGTGATCGCGACATCGTCCAGATACATGTACGTCTGGTCGTCGAAGCCATCCTCGTGAACGTTGAAATAGATCTGGATCGTCTGGCCTCGGTACGGGGTAAGGTCGTAGGTGACCTGGGTCCAGGTTTGAGCGTTGGAAGCCGCTTTGAAGATCTGCGCCAGCATGGTCCCACTGCTGTTGCGGATCTGTGCCTCCTGCCAGTCATACTGGATGGTGTCGGAAGTCCAGGGCCAGTACCAGAAGGTTAAGGCAGGACTCACGGCCGAACTCGGAACGGTTATGGTCTGATAGAGCGACGAGTCGCCGTTCGGCTCCGGTAAGCCGGTGGCTCCCAACAGAGCGCTAAACGAGCCGCCATGAGCTTGCCAGGTCGAGATGCTGGGAAGAAGCACTCCCCCCAGCGTCCAGCAGTTGAGCGTTCCGCTCTCAAAGCCGCCGTCGGACAAGCTGTTGTGAACACAGTTGGCAGGCTCCGTTCCCAAGCCCGTCAAGGACGCGGTTTGCGGGCTGTTGGGACCGTTGCTGGCGACCGTCAGAGTACCCGTCCTGGTTCCCGTCGCCGTGGGATGAAAAGTCAGGTTGATGGTGCAGTTCCCGTTGGCCGGCACCGACGCTCCACAGTTGGTGGACTGCAAGTAGTCGCCGCTGACGCTGATTGAGCTGATGGCCAGGCTCACGCCCTGGTGGTTGCTCAATGTGACTTGCTGCGCCCCACTACTGGTCCCCACGTTCTGACCTCCGAAGCTCAGGCTGGTGGGAAACAGGGCCACGTAGGCTCCCGTGCTGCAACCGGGAAATTTGAAATTCGCGATCCGGGT
Source organism: Candidatus Korobacteraceae bacterium (assembly GCA_049798495.1). GTDB lineage: Bacteria > Acidobacteriota > Terriglobia > Terriglobales > Acidobacteriaceae > Bog-257. The sequence continues at coordinate 2,495 of JBARGS010000470.1, forward strand.
GTTCCAGTTCCAGCTCCCGTTGGTCACGATGTACTCCTGGGTGTACCAGAAGGTGCAGTCGTCCGCCGGGTCCACGGTCATGGAGCTGTAGTCGCCCCAGCGGGTCAAGGTTGCAGTCTGCGAGCCGCTGCCGCCGATCACCGCAGTTTCGGTTTCCAGGGCGCCGGCAGGATCGGTGGGCACGCGGCCGGCAATAGCAATGGAGGGATAGACGGCGCTGCTGGAAACGCTGTATCCCAAAGCAATGTCCCCAGCCTTGTCCATGGCGATGCTTCCCATCCAGCGGTAACTGGCGTCGGGAGCATACGTCCCCTGCTGGGCGACAACCGGAGTACCGCCCGGCGATCGAATCTCGTACCAGCGCACTCCTCCGCCGCCGTTGACCGCAACCGAATGGTTGACCACCAGCGATTCGTGATCGCCGAAATTGCGATAGGCCAGACGATACATCAGGCGATCGGCCAGCGAATCCAGGGCATTGCTCGTGCCTGGTTGAGGCACGCAGTCCCGGCCTCCCCCACACAGCGGCGAAAACGCCGCCACAGTGATGACGGTTGGACCGGTGAACGTCGAATTCGACGGGTTGCCGAAATCGACATGAAACTTGAACAGGTTCAGCGAATTCGTGCCGTAGTTGAGCAGGTAATTGGGCGAGCCTGGCGGCGGGGGAGCAATGCCGTCGACATCGGCCGGCAGCAGTCCCCCTACCGTCCAACTCTGCTGAAAACAAATCTGTGTGGCTGCCTGTCCGGTCAGCATGGCGACGCGGTCGAAGGCGCAAGCATCGGCCCCGACAAAGCTCTGGCCGTTGAGAAACATGTTGAAGGTTTCGTAGTAAGCGTCGGGCCAGACACCCATCTTGGGATAGTCGTCGAGGTCGCTGCCGTACTGGAAGGCGTAACGATTCCAGGTCCCGGTTGCATCCGGGCTGGTCGATACGGCGATGCACAGCATGTAGGGGGTAACCGTAAGCTCCAGCTGGCTCATCACCCAGCGGTCGGCAAACTTGTCATAGACCACCACCGGATCGCCGTCGTTGTGTGTCTCGCAACTTCCACCGAAGCCCGACCACAAGGCATTGCCTGGGCTGGGGCCTGCCAGCAGTCCGCCGGTGCTTTTGTCAAAAATGGCAAAGTAGGTGTTCACCCACTGCACGTATTGCGTCTGGCCTACCGCGCCATTGGTGTCGGGCGGGGCAAATTCCACGGTGAATCCATACTTACCCTGACCCAGTCCATCGAAGCTGTCACTCACCAGAGGAGTGAATCCCAAGGTCCGCGATTGCCGCACTGGATCTTCTCGCAACGGTCGCAATCCCTGCGGAAGTGGGATACTGTGCACCGGTTCGGCCTCGTGCTCTTTCTGCGATGTCGCCGGCGTCTTCCGCATCAGATCGATCAGCGGCAAGGAAACGTCATGATGCACATCGCGACGGATGGTAGTCGGACGGTGCGGAACTTGCGCGCCTAAAGGCACCGATATCGCGATCAACACCCATACGAACCCGCAAGTCCTGGCGGAAATATTGCCGCTCCCAAACATGTTTTTCTCCCTGACGAAACTTGCAAACGGTCACAGCGGCCTCCGGGAAACGACCCGGTAGCGCCATTCAGTCTTTCGGCAGGATTCAGCAGTTGCTTAAGGGAAAGTGCGGAAGGCGGGTGCGGATGCCTGGGTGTCTCTGCTAGCGGCTGGGCGCTGGGTGCCCCAGAACCTGCCCTGAGCTTGTTGAAGGGTCTCGCGCGGTTCGAGACCTGGGACTTTCGTCAGCGATACGAGAGCTGTTGTTCAGAGAACGACAACTTCCACAGTCGTCGGTTGCACTCTCCCGGGTCTCGAAAACAGGGAGAACCGGGGCACCCGCTGATACTCGCAAGAAGAAGATCTTACGAGCCAAGGAAGGAGGGTAAGGCTACGACGTGGCCGTCGACGTCTCGTCCTCTTCCGCGTGTATGAGCCCGAACTTCTTCAGCTTGTAGCGCAGCGCGTCGCGGCTGATGTCGAGCAGCTTGGCGGCATGGGTCTGGTTGCCATTCGCCTGCGACATGGCAATGTCTACCAGTTCACGCTCTACCTCTTCCAGCGATGTCCCGCCTTCTGGTATCTCCAGCTTGGGCAGGCTGCGGCCGTTGGGCAACTGCTTGCCGTCCGCGTCCCCATTGGTGTTGCCGGAGGAAAGTTCAAAAGCGGTAAACGCCGAATGCTGTTGCGCCACGGCGAACGGCAGGTAGTCGGGCCGGAGTTCGTTGTTCTCCTCCAGGATCATGGCGCGCTCTACCGCATTCTTCAGTTCGCGAACGTTGCCCGGCCAGTCGTACTTCATCATCAGCTTGCGCGTCTCGTCGGTGATGCCGGTGACGTTCTTGCGGAACTTGCGGTTATAGCGCTCGATGAAGAATTCCAGCAGCGGCAGAATGTCTTCCTTGCGCTCGCGCAGCGGGGGCAGAAAGATGGAGATAATCGCCAGCCGGTAGTACAGGTCCTGGCGGAAAGTGTTGTCCCGTACCGCCCGCTCCAGATCGCGGTTGGAGGCGGCAATCACGCGCACATCGACCTGCATGTCGCGCACGCCGCCCACGCGCCGGATGACCTGATCTTCCAGCACCCGTAGCAGCTTGGCCTGCAGCAAAGGAGACAGCTCGCCGATTTCGTCGAGGAAGAGCGTGCCCCCGTCGGCCATCTCAAACAAGCCCTTCTTCATGGCCTTGGCGTCGGTGAAAGCGCCGCGCTCGTGGCCGAAGAGTTCGGCCTCCATCAGCGTCTCGGGAATAGCCGAGCAGTTGATGGCGACGAACGGCTTCTCCTGCCGGCGGCTCTCGTAATGGATGGCCTTGGCGATAAGGTCTTTGCCGGTCCCGCTCTCTCCCTGTACCAGGATCGTGGTCGCTTCGCTGGTGGCGATCTTGCTCACGAAGCCCAGCAGCTCGGACATCTTCTGCGAGACGCCGATCACATTGTGATAGCCGGTGCGGCGGCGCATCTCGCCGCGTAGCGACTCGACCTCGGAGCGCAGGCGGGTGGTCTCCAGCGCGTTTTTGACCGCGACCGCGAGTTCGTCGAAGTCGAGCGGCTTGCCGACGAAGTCGTAAGCGCCCAGCTTGAGCGCGGTCTTCACGTCTTCCAGCTGCGGGTCGGCGGTGATCATGATGACCGCGCGCGCGTCGCCGGACTTCTTCAGTTGTTCCAGGATTTCGATACCGCTGGCATCGGGCAGGCGCACGTCGAGCAGCACGAGGTCGGGAGACTCGTTGTGGGCCACGCGCAGCGCAGCCGAGCCGTTGTCGGCCTCCAGGACGTGATAACCCCACTCTTCACATTTCTGGCGCAGAGACCAACGAACCAGCTTCTCGTCGTCAACGATTAAGACTTTTTCCGAGGGCATTTACTTCTGTGCATAGGTTACTACAGGAGCGAGGCCGCGGAGCTGGCGGCGCATCCCACAAATCGGGTAGAACCCGTCGCAGACGGCGGGCCCGGACCTGAGAAATTTCGCTCCGGAAATGTTTGCAAACAAGCAAAATCGGGCTATCATCTTTCCAATTTTTGTGGGGTGGAGGGTGGCGCCGTGCTGGCTCGCTTTTTTGGGCCGGTGCACATCGTCCAGCGAGCCGTTAGCTTTGCAGCAAAAGGGACCCAGAGCCATAGGAAATTTACGCTTCCGGCGCTTCGTGCTGGGCTTTGTGCACGTCAACTTCTGTTTGCTCTCAAGCTGCTCAGGCGAGTAGCCGATGACTCGTTTGTGCAGAAGTCGGCGCTCATTACAGGGTTGTCACTCGCCCTGAGCGGAGCCATGCTGGCGGGAATCGGAGAATGGGCCGCCAGCGGCGTTGACAGCTCAACCGCCTATCCCGCATCCGCGGGGACGCCCGCGGCGTCTACTTCTGGCGACGTCACCGCCGCCGCGCTGCCGGCTCCTGCGATTCCGGAAACGCCTTACTACGTTCCTGCCAGCACGCCAAGCTACACCTTCCGTCGGAATGTTCCCGAAGTGCGCCTGCAATTCACCGTGGCCGACGAGCAGGGGCGGCTGCTGCCAAATCTGTCGGCTTCCGACATCCGCGTGCTCGACGATCAAACCCCAGTAGCGCACTTCACCGACTTTGAGCGCGACGACAATCTTCCGCTTCGGCTTGGCCTGCTGTTGGACACCAGCGACTCCGTCAAGCGCGTGCTGCCGGACGAAAAAGCTGCGGCGCTGGAATTCCTGAACCGCATCCTGCGGCCACAAAGCGACAACGCCTTCGTCATTGGATTCGCCGGCACCATCCGCGTCTGGCAGACGCCGACTGCCGATCGCTCGCAGCTGATCGGCGCCATCAACCGCCTGCAGCAACCGGGATGGGGTACGCGCTTTTTCGATGCCCTCTACTCCGCCTGTGCCGACCAGCTGGCCGCACACGGCGACAAGCCACTGGTGCATCGCGCCCTGGTCGTTCTCAGCGACGGCGACGATACCGATAGCCTTCGCAATCTGGCGGATGTGGTGGCACTCGCGCAACGCAGCGAAATCCAAATCCATGCCCTCACGCTGCGGGGCAAGAAGTCACCAAGCGTCGATCGCGGCGACCAGGTTCTCATACGGCTGACGGAAGCCACCGGGGGCCGCTTGTATGTCGCGAAATCCAGTAGCGATCTGGATCGCGCCTTCTCCCAGATCGAGCAAGACCTCCGCACCCAGTACTACGTCTCCTTCACACCGCAATCGATGCCGGGCTTCCACTCCCTTCGGGTCGAGGTGCGCAATCCACAGAACGCGGAGGTCCACGCCCGCCAGGGATACTTTGCGCAGTGAAGCCGCAGTTCGCCTCTGGCTCTTAGCTTTTAGCTCTTAGCCCGCAGCTCGTGGCTCGTAGCTGGCCGGGCCGCTCCCGGCCAATCAGCTATACTCATCCCGCGAAGGGGGCATGGTGGGTTCCGTCGGTCTGCAACCTGGGAAGGAAATTCAGTCCCGCCCCAGCGGCATGTTGGCCTCGTCCGGCAAGCAGCCTTACCTCTTCGGCTTGCTGCTCGTTCTCCTGACAGTGGCGCTTTACTATCCCGTCAAGAATCATCCCTTCGTCAACTACGACGACAACGTCTACGTCACCGACAATCTGCATGTTCAATCCGGCCTGAGCTGGGACACCGTCACCTGGGCCTTTGCTGCGCACGATGCCGGAAACTGGCATCCGCTGACCTGGCTTTCGCACGCGCTCGACTTCCAGTTGTACGACCTGAACCCCGGCGGCCATCACCTGACCAATCTGCTGCTGCATGTGCTGAACGCGCTGCTGCTGTTCTGGGTGCTGTACCGCGCCACCGGGTACGTGGGACGCAGCTTCATGGTGGCGGCGCTGTTCGCTGTGCATCCCGTCAACGTTGAATCGGTGGTGTGGATCTCGGAGCGCAAGACGCTGCTTAGCATGGTGTTCTTCCTGCTTGCGTTAGGCGCTTATCGTTGGTACGCGAGCAAGCCCGGCATCGGCCGCTATTCGCTTGTCGCAGTGCTCTTCGCTTTGGGACTGATGGCCAAGCCGCAGATCATCACTTTTCCTTTTGTATTGTTGCTGTGGGATTACTGGCCGCTGGAGCGAATGTCTTTTTCACGAGACAAGCGTCCCGATTCGGCGGAAGCGGGCACGTACCCGGCGAAAAGTTTCGTCGCGTTGCTGGAAGAGAAGCTGCCGCTCTTCGCCATTGCCGTTGCCAGCGCCGCCATGACGATGAAGGCGCAGCGCGCCGCCGGCGCCGTGATTCCCCTGGGCATGTATCCGCTGTCGGTTCGCTTGTCGAACGCAATCGTGTCGTACGCGCGATATCTCGCGAAGATGATCTGGCCGCTGCATCTTGCGCCCATGTATCCTCACCCCGGAGACGGTCTCCGGGCGTGGCAAGTATATGGCGCGCTGGCGTTTCTTCTCGC
>JBARGS010000471.1:0-3329 GCA_049798495.1 Candidatus Korobacteraceae bacterium
GTTCCCGACTGCAGGGAAGTCCCGCCGACGATAGTCTGCCACCCGACACTCATTCCTCCCCTGCGGCGCATCGCAAGGCGCTGCATGTGCGCCCATTTCCTCGCTTAACTCTGGAGAACGGCCGCGAGGTGGAATATTTCGGGGAATTTTCCCCGGATGCAAAGTTTCGCGCCTTCTCGAGATTCGGTCGGTTGCTCGGCATTGCGCCGGTTTCTGATCCCCAGCGGGAGACCCAGCCATCATCGCAGCTTCATTCCTATCGCCACGTGAAAGAGGACGTGCTGCCGCCTGCCCGTGCCGTGGCAACGCCGGAGGTGCACTCCCCTGCAGGCCGGGCGCTCGGTTCCGTCGCCACCTTTGCTTATGGTCATGCCACGGTCTTGCTTGAACCGCAGTATGTCAAGACCGACTCCAGGCAGCGGGTCATCATCAGCGACCCCAGCGTTCCCGCCGTTCACGTGCTCGATCCGAAAAGAAGGACCTCCTTCAGCATCCTCGCCGGTGAGGGCAACCGCCTCCAGCAACCTGCCGGGGTTGCTGTGGATGCGCAGGACAACATTTACATTGCCGATTCCAAACGCGGCATGGTGCTGGTGTACGACCCGTACGGAAGGTTTCTTCGCTATATCGGAAATATCCACGGCGAGAACATGTACCAGCGTCCGACGGGCATTGCCATCAACCGTCCCGCCGGTCATCTTTATTTAGCTGACACCGATCGCAATCTCATTTTCATGCTCGATCTGGAAGGCAACGTCCTGAAGCGAGTGGGAGATGCCAGTGGGGAAGCCGCCGTGGACGGGCTCAAACGACGCCCTGCCCCCGGCGCCGGCGAATTCAGCGCGCCGACACGAATTGCCGCGCGCGATCACCAGGTCGTGGTTCTGGATGCAGGCGGGACCCGCATCCGAGTGATGGACGCCGACCTTAATGCGCAAGCCACCTTCAGCGTCATCGAGGACGAGCCCCGCGCCAGTAATCGAGCGGATGGACTTGCGATTGACAGCGACGGCAACATCTATGTTTCGTATGCCGCTGCTTCTGTGATTCGCACGTACAACCCTGAGGGGAAATTGCTGGCTACTTTCGGACAAGAGGGTTTCCGCGCCGGCGAGTTCGTCGCCCCCAGAGGATTGTGGGTCGATTTTCATGACTGCCTGTACGTTGCCGATACGCAGAACTCGCGCATTCAACTGTTTCAGCTGAGCACCCTCCGATCCAGTCACTGAGCCTCGTGCCACAGGTTCGCCCGCCTGTCGGCTAACCTGGGCTCTGTGCTGAGAGTATCCCGTACCATCTATAATGACTGTGTTAGCTGCTGGGCCGGACGGTCGCTGCCGGCTGTGAACACTGGTTTCGGCCAGGTTGCGCAGGCGGGCAGAGGAAAGTCCGAACTCCACAGAGCGGTGTGCCGGATAACGTCCGGGCGGCGGCCCTCAAAGGGCCGTTGACGGAAAGTGCCACAGAAAATATACCGCCCCGCCTGATCTCCTCATTGCGGCGTGGTCGTCCCTGCGGGTCGCCAGCCCGTCGAGTCGCGATCGCTGGAATGGGCAAATCAGGCGGGGTAAGGGTGAAAAGGTGCGGTAAGAGCGCACCGCGCCGCCGGCGACGGCGGTGGCAGGGAAAACCCCACACGGAGCAAGACCAAATAGGGGAGGAGCGCCTGGAAATCTGATTTCCGCCTCGGCGGAAATTGGAGCTCGGGCACACGTGCTGGCTCGGCGCGTCACAACTTCCGGGTAGGTCGCTAGAGCCGCGTAGTAATGCGCGGCCCAGAGGAATGACCGTCGTGCCGCTCTTTGTCCTGCCGATCCGCGGCGGGAGAAAGAGCGGCACACAGAATTCGGCTTACAGGCCCGGCAGCTACAAAAAGCAGCAATTAGCAGTTTGCAATTAGCCAGGATAATCGTGCCGGCAAAGGCTGCGGGACAAGATCTGCGAAGCTATTCGGGCGCAATCCAGGTTGCCGCGCGCGAGGCCGCCCGTTGCGCGTTCGAGCGGCTAGGAACGCGTCCCGGCGGACGATTACGCGCGCTGACGGTTGCGGTGCGCACCTCCAGCTCTCTCGAAGTCAGCATGTGCTTCCCAACGAAGCGCAGATCGGCGACAGCTTTGGTTGCCGTCGCCACCCAGATCCCATTCACATTCTCATAGTCGATGGTGACGGTCAGGTTCTTGATCCACATCGACGGACTCTTGACGGGCGAGCCTTCCATCCTCCGCAGCGCGAAGTTGTTCGCATCCACCCACGCTTTGCCGCGGATCAAGTCCACCGCTTCGCGCCTGGGACTGAGCTGTAGCACGTAACAATCGCGGCCATTCACCGTCTCGCGGCCCAGCAGCGCGAAATCATAGTTGCGCGCCGTCACCGCGTGCTCCTCGCTGTGGCTCGCCATCTGCGACTCATGCTCCAGCACCTTGCGCACGATGCTCTTGCCGCGGTCGCTGCCTTCCGACTTAACGATGCTGTAGTCCTTCGCCGATGGCGGAACGAAGTTGATCTCCGCTACAACCTGGGAACTAGGGCTGGCTGCGCCTTGCGCCGAGAGCTGGTACTCGCGAGTAATGCTGTAAGCCAGGTCGCGATCGCGCGACTCGGCTTGCGCCCGCGTCATCCGGCTGACGATTTCGCCGAGCGTCAGCGGGCGTGCCTGGCACCACGACAACAGCGGCGCCGCTGTACAGCACGCGAGCAACACCGCCACATTACGTATTGATGAGAGAACTCCCATCTTTGCTGGCCGGAGTTGAAGGACTCTCGCGGCTGCTTGATTAGAAGCAAACCGACGGCCAGTTGATGTCTGCGCGCGTTAATGAAAAGAGGATTGCAAACGCGGGCAGATACTCGCTGCGAGCGCTCTGGAATCCGGAGCAGCTACTCCGCCGGCAAGATCGACCGGGAAATTCTTACCGCCGACCGCGACAAAAAGACGTGACGGAATTGGGGGAGAGATCGCTTCCAGCTCAGCTCTTGCTCGCGACCTCGCCATATACCTGCAACATGCGCCGCACGCTCTCGTCCCACGAGAACTTCCCCGCCTGCTCCAGCCCGCGCGCCTTCAGTTTGTCGCGCAGCGGCTGATCCAGCAGCACGCGATGCAGCGCGCGCATGATCTCGAAGACGTTCTCCGGATTCACCATGATCGCCGCATTTCCCACCACCTCCGGAATCGACGACGTGGTGCTGGTCACCACCGGTGTCGCGTGCGCCATCGCTTCCAGCGGCGGCAATCCAAAGCCTTCATACAGCGACGGGAAGACAAAGATCTTCGCCTCGTCATAGAAGATGCGCAGCACGTCGATGGGCACAAAACCGAGGAAGCGGA
>JBARGS010000472.1:0-7255 GCA_049798495.1 Candidatus Korobacteraceae bacterium
GAGCTGAGCGAACGACGTTCCTGTGCTTCGGGAACCGTCGTCGCTGGCGGAACCGCGGCAGGAGCTACAGTGGGAGTCGCCGTCGGCTGCGTCGCCAGCACTGGCTTCTGCAATCCGGGATAATCCGGTCGCACGGTTGCCACCAGGTTGTTCACCGGGGTGGAGAGAATCTGGAAGAACGGTTTGGGATACAAGCCAATCCAGAAGGCGATGATTACCAGAGGTATGAACGTCGCCAACTCGCGTCCCGAGAGATCGAGCAGTCCCTCGTTTTTTGGGTTGTTCACCTTACCGAAGAAGACGCGCTGATAAAGCCATAGCAGGTAGGCTGCGGCGAGGATAACGCCCGGCACCGCCCAGGCGGCCCAAACCTTGTTCTCCATGAAGGTGCCTTGCAGGATGGTGAACTCGCCGACAAAGCCATTGAGCAGCGGCAAGCCCATCGACGACATGAACATGATCAGGGTGATCGTCGCGTACACCGGCATGACGTTGGAGATGCCACCGTACTCTGCGATCTCGCGCGTGTGGCGGCGCTCGTAGAGGATGCCGACGATCAGGAAGAGCGCTCCGGTGGAGATGCCGTGATTGATCTGCTGCAGCACCGAGCCGCTCAGGCCCAGCGGACTGCAAGCGAAGATGCCGAGGGTGCAGAAGCCCAGATGGCTGACCGAGGAGTAGGCCACCAGCTTCTTCATGTCCTTCTGCATCAGAGAGACCAGCGCGCCGTAGATGATGCCGATCAGCGAGAGCGTGATCATGAACTGGCGTACCCACGGGGTCATGGCGACGGCCGGGAAGAACGGCAGCGAGAAGCGGATCAGACCGTACGTCCCCATCTTCAGCAGAACGCCCGCCAGGATGACCGAGCCCGCGGTGGGCGCCTCGACGTGCGCGTCGGGCAGCCAGGTGTGGAACGGAAACATCGGCACCTTGATCGCGAAACCCAGGAAGAACGCGAAGAACAACCAGATCGCCGCGTGCCCTCCGATCTTGGGCGCCGTCGCGTACAGATCAGGCAAGTAGAAGGTATACACGCCGGTGAGCGTGTGGTGATGGAAGTACAGGAACAGGATGCCGAGCAGCATCAGCACCGAGCCGAACAAGGTGTACAGGAAAAATTTGATCGCCGCGTAGAGTTTGCGCGGGCCGCCCCAGATGCCGATCAGGAGATACATCGGCACCAGCATGGCCTCCCAGAAGACGAAGAAGAGGAACATGTCGTTGGCCATGAAGACGCCCATCATGCCGGTCTGCAGCACCAGGAACCAGATGTAGTATTCCTTGACGCGCTCCTGGATGGCGTTCCACGACGACAGGATGGAGATGGCGCCGAGCAGCGTGGTCAGCATGATCAGCAGGAAGGAAATGCCGTCGATGCCGATGACGTAGCCAGCGCCGATTGTGGGGATCCAGCTGTTGGGCGCGCCTTCGACGAACTGGAAGCCGGCGCGGTCCTTCAGTGCCCAGAACCAGGGGATCAGCGGCAGCGAGACCGCGAATCCGAGGAAGCCGAAGATGTTGGCGATCCAGCGGATCGCGTCCTTGTTTTCCTTGGGCACCAGCAGCAGGAGCAGAGCTCCTAGCAGCGGGGTAAATAAGACGATGCTTAAGATGTGGTTGTACATGTTTTAAAAACCAGCAATTAGCAATTAGCAGTTAGCAATTAGCCAAAATTTAAGAGCCTTTTTCCCCATCCGGTTGCCGCGCCCCTAAACTGGAGCGCTCACTCAATATCAAATGAACAGACCAATCGAAATCGTCCCCGGTGCGACAGTACAAGAATCTTCGTTTGCTGACAGTCCCGCCGACCGTGCGATGAAATTCAGTAAACGAGATTTCGTCTCCGACAGTTGGAATTGGGATCGTGTCCCCGGTCCAAATTTGAAAATCGGCACGCCCGTCAGTATCTGCAACCCAAATCGTCATATACTCGCTCCGGGCCCCGCATCAATCCCCACCGGCCGTGGCCGTCATGCGCTTCGTGGCATCCAGCACTCGCGGCGGACGGTTCGCTACTACCGATAATCCGAACCCAAGAATCGCAATCACCCCAACGCACCCTACAACGGTGACGAACCAGTGCACACCCATCCACCGCCACGTCGACTGCGGCACCAGATAATACGCGCTCAGCCCAACCAAGCCGCCCACCATCACTAGCGCGTACCACTGCACCAGCCCCCACTGCACCAAACGGACTGGATACGAGGCAAGGCGGGTCACGATGGCCACTCCATTGACAAGCAACCCATCGATAATCCATTTGTCCCACAGGTTCGACAGCGTGCCGCTCATGCGCGTGGTCCAGCCCGCGCCGTTGACTGCGCCGTCGATCACCTCGGCGTCAAACTTCCACAGTCCTTCGCCCAGACCCATTGCGCCTAGGCGCACCGGCCCGACTTTCTTGCGCCCGGTGAAGACCCAGTCATAGATCTCGTCCACGTACCACTTGCGGAAGAGCGTCTTGTAGAAGCGCGGTGCGACTTCGTTGATTGGTTCCTTGTAACCCTTGTCGGCGGTCTTGTAGGCGCGTTGCGCCAGCCACCAGCCCACTACTGCCGCGCCGACGGAGGCGAACATCAGCACATATTCCAGCGGATCGGTGTGCTCGACCTGCTGTTCCCCGGCAGCGACTTGGGCTGCTTTGCCGCCCTGCTCCAAGACGACGGCTTCCTTGGCGAACACCGGTTCGAGGAACTTCTCGAAGCGATTCGACTCGTGGATGCCGACCAAACGCCCCAAACTTTGCGGCAATCCTAGCCAGCCGGCGCCGAGCGAGCAGATCGCGAGGATCACCAGAGGCACCGTCATTGTCTTGGGCGATTCGTGAATGTGGTGCTCGACTTCGTGGCTCATGCGCGGCTTGCCGAAGAAGGTCAGGTAAATCAGCCGGAACATGTAGAACGAGGTCATCAGCGCGGTGAGAAACGCGATGTACCACAGATAGCGATACGCGCCGCCCTCGCGCGACCATGTCTCCCACAGGATGGCGTCTTTGGAGAAGAAGCCTGCGAAGCCCGGGATGCCGGCGATGGCCAGCGTCGCGATGAGCATGGTGCCGAAGGTGGTTTTGATCTTGCCGTGCAGCGCGCCCATGTGCTGCATCTCTTGTTCGCCGCTCATGGCATGAATCACCGAGCCGGCTCCGAGGAACAGCAGCGCCTTGAAGAATGCGTGGGTGAAGACGTGGAAGACGCCGGCAGCGAATGCGCCGACCCCGAGCGCCAGAAACATATAGCCCAGCTGCGAGATCGTGGAGTAGGCCAGCACGCGCTTGATGTCGTTCTGCACCAGCCCGATGGTCGCGGCGAAGATGGCGGTCAGCGCGCCGATGATCGCGACCGTCTTCATCGCGTTGGGCGCCAGCACGAACAGCGCATTAGACCGCGCAACCATGTACACACCCGCAGTCACCATCGTCGCTGCGTGGATGAGAGCGGAAACGGGCGTCGGGCCTTCCATCGCATCGGGCAGCCAGACGTACAGCGGAAATTGTGCCGATTTGCCGCAGGCGCCGACGAACAGCAGCAGGCAGGCCGCGGTGATCACGGGATCGCCGATGGCGAAGCGTCCGCTGCGCGCCAGATGATTGATCGCGGTGTACTGCACCGAGCCGAAGTACCAGGCGATGGTGAACATGCCCAGCAGGAAGCCGGCGTCACCCACCCGGTTGACGATGAATGCCTTGTTGGCGGCGGTCGAGGCCGAGTGGCGCTGGAAGTAGAAGCCGATCAGCAAATACGAGCACAAGCCTACGCCCTCCCAGCCGACAAACATGAGCGCGTAGTTGTTGGCCAGGATGAGCGTCAGCATGGAAAACATGAACAGATTCATGTAGCCAAAGAAGCGGTAGTAGCCGCCCTCGTGCGCCATGTAGCCCATCGAGTAGATATGGATCAACATGCCGACGCCGCAGACAAACAGCAGCCAGACCGAGGACAGAGGATCGAGCAGGAAGCCGGCATCGGCGCGGAACGGGGCGGTACCGCCGTGTGTGGTGTAGGCGAGCGACGCGTCGCCGGTGCCAAGCCACGTGAACATTACCTTCTCGAAGGGCTTACCCGGATGTTCGGCGGAGTATCCGGTGTACTGCCACACCGCGAGGCAGGCCCACGCAAACGCCAGCACAATGACGCCGACGCAGACGCCGTTCACCGCGGATTTCGAGAGCTTGCGTCCGAAGAAGAACATGCAAGCCGCACCGAAGGCGGGAAACAGCGGAATGATCCAGATGTGATCTAGAAAGTACATAGCAATTAGCCGTTAGCAACTAGCAAGCTGTCAGCCATCAGCCGTCAGCCATCAGTAAAATCGCAATTCGCTCTTCGCCCTTCGCTTTTCGCCGGATACAACAACGTGCTGTCATCCTGAGCGGAGGATCGCTTGTTTTGCGATCCGGAGTCGAAGGACCCCTATCGTCGCGAAACCTCTGTCGTCCCTATGGGACTCAGGCCTCATCTCCAAGCCCACCCCGTGGGACTGGAGTTCCGAGGTTCCCGACTTCATTCGCAAAGAACGCGTTTATCGCATCTCAGCGAACTAGCCACTATCCACTAATCCCTAGCCACTGTTTTCTCACCATTTCAAAAGATCCACTTCGTCCACGTTCACCGTCTCCTTATTGCGGAAGAAGGCGATGATGATGCCCAAGCCGACGGCGGCTTCGGCGGCGGCGTCAGTGATAACGAAGATGGCGAACACCTGCCCATGCAGGCCCCAGAGCCGCGAGAACGCCACCAAGTTCAGGTTGACGGCGTTCAGGATCAGCTCAATCGACATCAGGATGATGACCACGTTGCGCCGCGTCAGCACGCCAATGGTGCCGATGATGAACAGCGCCGCCGCAACAACCAGGTAATGCAGTGTGGTGATCTCGGTCATAAATAGCACTCAGCAATCAGCACTCAGCAATTAGCCAAAACCAAAAACCCAGCCAAACCTAGTCCCGTACTTCTGACCACTGGCCACTAGCCACTAATCACTGCCTGTCAAATTCTCTTCTTCGCCATGACCACCGCGCCCACGATGGCCACCAGCAGCAGCAAGGAAGCAATCTCGAAGGGCAGCATGTACTGTCCGTACAAAGCCAAGCCGATCTGCTGGGTATTGTCGGCCTCGAGGCCGCGATAACCCTGGTAGAACACCGAAGGAAACGTGCCTCGGCCTGCGCGATAGACGAACAACAGCAAAGCGCCCAGGGCGATCGACGCGATCAGGCCCACCAGCCACTGCTTGTTGAACTGATACTCGCGAATGTTCTGTTCCAGGTTCACCAGCATGATGACGAACAGGAACAGCACCATAATGCCGCCGGCGTATAGAACAATTTGCACGGCTGCAACGAACGGCGCGTACAGCATCAGGTAGAAGCCGGCCAGAGACAGCAGCGTGACGATCAGCGACAGCGCCGCATGCACCGGATTGCGCTGCGTGATCACCGTGATCGCCGAGACAATCGCCATGATCGCCAGAAAGTAGAAGAAGAATGTTGTCGCGATAGGTGTCATAAACGCAGCAATTAGCAATTAGGGAGCTGTCAGCCATCAGCCGTCAGCTCTCAGCCAAACCATTTCGCATTCGCGGCCCTCAAGCTGACGGCTGACAGCTGAGGGCTGATAGCTATTTCTCGTACCTCACCGGTTCCTGGCCGCGCTCCAGCGCCGCCTGATCCAGCACCATGCCTTCGCGGCTGTAGAGCGCCATTTCGTAGTCCTGGGTCAGTTCCAGCGCGTCGGTCGAGCAGGCCTCGGCGCACAGGCCGCAGAACATGCAGCGGCTCAGATCGTAGGTCCACGACACCGGCTCTTTGCGTTTAGTCACCGGATTGCGCTCGCCCTTCACCACGATCAATTGCTCCGGACAGGCCAATGCGCACAGGTTGCAGACGATGCACATCGAGTTACCGCCCTCGGGATTCACCTTGAGGCGCGGCTGGCCCCGGTAGCGCTCGAAGATGACCGGACGCTCCAACGGATACTGCTCTGTAATTGCCTCACTTGGCGCCTGATAGTTAAACGTAATCTTGAGGCCTTTGAGTAAGTCCACCAACAGGATTTTGCGCAGCAGTGGCGACAGATTCATTGCAGCACCCCCAGAATCGCCGCCGAGATTTGCGGCAGCAGTCCCCACAGCGCGGTGGCGATGAGGACGACCAGCCCGGTCGGCAGCAGTACCTTCCAGCCCACTTTCATGAGCTGGTCGAAGCGGTACCTCGGAAACGTTCCGCGATACCAGATGTACAGATACATGAAGAAGGCGACCTTCACGACGAACCAGTAGATATCCTGTACTCGCTCGCGCACCGGGGTGATCAGCAGCACCAGGCCGATGAAGCCGAGCAGCAATCCGAAGATCCCAAGGCCGACGGTCTGGATCTTCATCTGCGGGATCTTAGGCATGCGCACTGTGCCCAGCAAGCAAAGGCCGGCAAGCACAAACAAGGTCAGCGCCGGGAAGAAGGAGAATGCCATGTTCCAGGCGGAGCCACCCAGCCAGTTCGGAAACGGCCGCATCCATCCGCCGAGCCATAGCGTAACGGCGATCGACGAGACCGCCAGCATCGCCGCATATTCTGCGAGAAAGAAGAGCGACCAGCGGAAGCCGCTGTACTCGGTATGGAAGCCCGCCACCAGTTCCGACTCTGCTTCCGGCAAATCGAAGGGCGCGCGATTGGTTTCTGCGACCATGGCAATCGCGAAGATGGCGAATGCCAGGAACCCCAGCGGGAAGAACTTGAAGATAAACCAGGTATGCTGCGACGCCTGCGACTGGACAATGCCGATCATGCTCAACGTGCCGGTGCCGGTCTGCAAGCTGGTCATCAGCACGGCGCAGACAATGGCCAGTCCCATCGCAATTTCGTAGGACACCATCTGAGCGCTGGAACGTAAAGACCCCATCAGCGGGTAGTGCGAGTTCGATGACCAGCCCGCCATGATGATGCCTAGCACACTTAGCGACGAGACGCCCAGCATGAACAGAATGCCGATGTTCATGTCGGTAACGGCGTGGGTGGGACCAAAGGGTACGACCAGGAAGGTGGTGAAGGCGGTCATCGTGACCACGACCGGGGCGCTCCAGAAAACCAGTTTGTCGGCCTCCGCGGGGATGATGTCTTCCTTGATCAGCAGCTTCAGCGCGTCGGCGAATGGTTGCAGCAGGCCGTGCGGACCCACGCGCATGGGGCCAAGGCGAATCTGCATGTGCGCGAGGATCTTGCGCTCCAGCCAGTTCATCGCGATGACGGCCAGCG
>JBARGS010000473.1:0-12896 GCA_049798495.1 Candidatus Korobacteraceae bacterium
TCCGCTCCAACGCCATCTGGCGGAACGCTATTGGGTATTTGTTGACTCGCTTCCTTCCCATTCGCAGGTCCTTTCCCTGCGAAGTGTAGCAATCGAGCCTGTCTCACTTTTGGGGGTCAGTCCAGCTGTGACGGAAAAACCGGATGCCCTACCAATTGCAAGCTGTTGACCACAAAGACTCGCGAATGCATCTACTGCAACGCCTAAACAGCCACCGCTGTGCCTTCAGCTCTAACTACGGCTCCGCGCTACTCTTGCTTCCCAGAAGCCTTAGTGCAAGCCCGTTTCTGGACCTCATGCTAGGTCTCTGAGCAGACGAACCATCGAGTTGAACTCCGGCGGGTTTCGTAAGGGCAGTCCGCAGGTCGGCGATGATGCCTACTTGCACGAGAAGATCGCGTTCAGTGGCAACTAGTCTCCGTGGGAGCGCAAGGCTCTCGCAAACGAAGACCCTCAGTCCCACAGTGCATCTCAGCCGGAAAACTCTTGTCATGGCTGTTCCGCAAGCCGATAGTGGAACGGTATCCGCCAAAGCCAGAGCTCAGGCTGAACATGCGCATCCCGTCAGCCGATATAGCGTATTCCTCACCGCACGACCAACCGGAATATCGTCGCGGATTGGATAACCCACTTGCACTCATTGCACTTCAGGCTGTCCTCACCGCGCAACACCGGCGGCTTGCGGCATACCGAGTAGGCGAGAATTTCGAGCAGACCGCGTGATGTTGCCAGCTATAGTTAGTGCCGGGAAACAGGGATCAGTGGTCGTCTCCAGCCTGACCAGACTCGTCGGAGAGTAAGCCAGAAAAGTCTGTTGAGGATGCCGAGCCGTGGACGCGGCCGCTTGGCGTGTAACGCCAAGAGTTGCTGGCGCAGAGCTAGATTCTCCAGGAGGAGTTCTTCTCGTGAGCGAAAAACGTCAATCAACCAGCCCAGAAGATAGCGAAACAGCACGAACATGACTGGAATCATAGCTGAGATGCCAGTGCGTCGAGTACTTGAACCCACTCATTCTGCAAGCGTACAGAGTTTTGGCGAGGGACAACGCGCAAGATCTGGCGAGCAGTACAGTCCCTTCGCGTCCACCTCATTGAGATCTAGCGGCAGCTCTCCCGATGGCAACCAGGCTCTGCGCGAGTCGCAATTCTGCTTAACACGACATCGTCACATATCAGTCGCAATTCATTTCATGGTCGCGGGCATCTCCTTGCAAATTTACGGGGGTAGGGGCAGCATTCACGATTACGAACTTGATCACCTTATTGCAGATTGGTCCTACGGCGTGATCTCAAACACGACACCGTCTTGGTTTGCGCCGCCTAAACTGGCCGTCCCGTAAAGGTTGCCATTCTCGTCGAAAACCAGGCTGCTGTAGGGATTGCGACCGTCGCTGCAGGGCGGGCCCCCGCTACAAAAGTCGTACAGCGAGGTATAGGTCCAACTGCCATCCACATGATGAGTCAGCTTGAAGACCGAACCGTTTCCAGATGGGTCCTCCGCGGTCGTGCCGTAGAGGTTGCCAACGCTATCCATGATAAGGTTGCCAATTGGACCCTGCTGTAAGCCCCCGACCGTCCCGGCAAAGCTATACAGCGTGGTATAACCGCCGCCTGAGGGGCTGAGCTTGAAAACGGTACCCCCGGCGCGCGAGCCGCCAGTCGAGGTTGCGCCATAAAGATTTCCTGCGCTGTCAAGGAGCAAACCAGCATAGGGGGAACTTCCATCGCTCGCGCCCTGAAAGGTATGAAGAATGTTTATTCCGGAGGAAGTGAGCTGGAAAACCGTGCCGTTGTTGCCCGAACCGCCGCCAGTGGTCGTACCATAAAGGTTACCGGCCCGGTCTAGGACCACGCCAGCCCGAGGACTAGCCCCGTCCGCCCCACCGCTGAAGCTGTAGCGGATACTCTCGATCCAGCCATTAGTCGATGGCGTCAGCTTGAACACCATGCCGCATCCATAACCACCGCAGCCACTGCTGCTGCCCGTGGACGTCGTGCCGTAGAGATTACCTGCCTGGTCGAAAACGACCTCGGCATAAGGGTAAGCTCCGTCGGCGAGGCTCCTGAAGCCATAGAGCACCGTCCCCGTCCAGCCGCACAGTACACCGCGGCAAGCTGACGCTCCGGGCTTCAGACTGAAAACTGCACCGCAGCCCTCATATAATCCGTAGCAATTGCCGCCACCTCCGTACACCGTAGTACCGTAAAGACTGCCATCTGGGCCAAAGATCACTCTGGCTTCGGGATGACCGCCGTCATTGTATCCACTGAAGCTGTAGACTGTACTGTCGATCCAGTTGGACCCTGAGTGCGTTAGTCTAAACGTCACGCCGGCGCCTCCGAGTCCTCCGTTGGAGGCGGTTCCGTAGAGATTTCCGGCCCTATCAATCGACAACCCGGCTCTGGGGTTGGCCCCATCCACTCCGTCGCTGAAGTTGTGAACTACTCTGTATGTCTGGGCCTGCGCCGTCTGGGTTGCGACGACGCTTAGTCCAAACATGATCACTAACATCAAACCGACGCCTGCCGCTCGCGAGACGTTTCGGAAAATCCAAGGTCTACTTTGCGCTCTCGCCATGAGGATTCTCCTTATTTCTACCGGTATTTCCTTTTTGATCTCGAAAACGGCACCATAGTACACCCGTCTCGCCCGTTCGCGACACCGTGAAACGATTTCTTGTCGGACCGCCTCCCGTTTTTTCGATGCGAGAGAGACTCCCCAGGCGGCGGCGCTTTGCATGGCGTGATCTCCGACCGCTATGGGAGCGTTGGAGACGAGTGGGAATGCGCAATGGCCAAGATCCAGGCGTGAATCTCTCTCCGATCCCGACAGCAGTCGGAGCTGGAAGTTGTCTTAGGCCGCGACTGTGTAACGGTGATGCAGCCCACCGAGTCGCGGCAGCGAGATAATCTTATGGCGATTCGAAGGCACTGATGCTGAAACTCGACCGTCGGGAGTGTCCTTCGCGAGTCCGAGATGCGTTCGGTCTTCATGGTAATAACGCACGTACTCATTCAACAACCGTCTCAGATGTCTCCGATTCAGCACGATCACATGATCCAGAAGATCTCGGCGTACACTGCCAACCCAGCGCTCAGCAACTCCATTCTGCCAAGGACTGCGGAATCCAGTCCGAGTTGGTTGGCTGCCCATCGCCTTCACGGTCGCGACAACATCGGCGCCGAACTTCGCGTCCCGATCGAAGATCAGGAAACGCTGCGGCAGTTCGCCATACTCCCAAGCCTCATGCAGCTGTAGCGCAACCCAAAGTGCTTGTGGGTAACGAGTCACGTTGCAGTGCAGGATGCGACGACGGTCATGGCTGATGACGAAGAAGCAATACAGAACACCGAATGTCAGTGTGGGCACGGTGAAGAAGTCCATCGCGGCAATCGCCTCGCGATGGTTGCGCAGGAATGTCAGCCAACTCTTCGTCGGATCGGGGTTTCTCGGCGCTCGCCGTACCCAGCGAGAAACCGTCGCTTCCGACACATCGAAGCCCAGCTTGAGCACTTCACCGTGAATACGTGGTGCTCCCCAGGTTGGATTCTCAGCCACCATGCGAACGATCAGAGTACGAATTTCCCCACTAATGCGCTTTCGCCCTCCCGTACTTCTGGCTCTTGAAAGCCATTTCCAATACAGGCGGAAGCCGGCACGATGCCAGCCTACGACCGTTCTGGGTGTGACCAAGATGAGAGGCTCTTTCCATCGCTACCAGATTCTTCGTAACGCAACCCAGAACACCTTGTGGGACGCCGCGAGTCGGCGCCGAGGCCGGTGTGCCTACCAAAAACTCGTTCTCGCTGACCTGGTTGCACTTAGCGCGCTGCGTTCTTTTTTGAACAGACTGCTCAATCGTCGGTCTGTCAGACTTTCTTCGGAGAACTCCCCCATGAGCCTAGAAGCGATCCTGATTATTGTCGTGATTGCGTTCTTGCTCGGTGGAGGCGGTTGGTACTGGCAGCGCGGGCGCGGATAACGCGACCGGTACTAAAGCGGAGACCACCAAGGAGCCGAAATCCGGTTCTCGCTTATGAAGACGGGCGTCATCCTGGCGCTCGAAGTGTTGTATTGAAGCGGGCCACACCTATCGGGCCCACGAATCAACCACTACACTTCGCCGGTTTTGACCGGCGCACAAGGAGAACATCATGCCACAAACGAGAGATGCCAAAGGACGGTGGATGCAGAGTGTTGTGGCGGCAGACACTCTTACAGGTGATAAGGTCGTGAACCGTCAAAAAGAGGATCTTGGAACAATCGAACATTTGATGATTGACGTGAAGAAGGGCCGCGTTGCTTACGCGGTTCTCTCGTTCGGAGGGTTCCTGGGTATGGGCGATAAATTGTTTGCTATCCCCTGGGGTGCTCTCGCGGTAGACACCAGTGAAGAACAGTTCATCCTGGATATCGATAGAAAGGTGCCCGAAGGCGCTCCCGGTCTCGACAAGGCGCACTGGCCGAACATGGCTGACCGCACCTGGGGTGACGAACTCTGCACCTATTACGGCGCCAAGCCCTATTGGACCTAAGAGTCTGGACTGGGGTCATCGGCAAAGTTAAAAAGGGAGTAAGGGTAGGAACACGGAGCGCTATCAAGCGTCATAGAATTACTTGCGCATACGCAAGGCGGTCAAACATCAGGGAATCATGCGAAACGCGCGCCGGGGCAGGTGCTGTTGCTGCCACAAACTCGTTCTCGCTGAACTGATTGCACTTAGCACCGTGTGGCAATAGGCTCTGGTGATGGTTCCGGTTTTGGTTTCCTTGCTCGCAACTCTTCGTGATTCGCTCCGTACGCGAGTTGGACTGCAGGCAGAAGTCTTCGCCTTGCGCCATCAACTTCTCGTGCTCCAACGCCGGAACCAGAAACAGCGCCTCCACTTGTCGGCCTGTGATCGGTTTCTCTGGGTTTGGCTCTCGCGTATTTGGACGGACTGGAAATCGGCGCTTCGCATCGTGAAACCGGAAACCGTGATCGCGTGGCACCGCAAAGGCTTTCGGCTCTATTGGCGTTTGAAGAGTCAGCCTCGGCATGGTCGTCCGCCGTTAACAACCGAGGTGAGGGAGCTGATTCGACGCATCAGCATCGCCAACCCAGGGTGGGGTGCACCACGCATTCACGGCGAGTTGGGCAAACTGGGCATCAAGGTCTCGGAGACAACCGTGGCCAAGTACATGGTGCGGCACCGAAACCCGCCTTCCCAGATCTGGCGTACGTTCTTGACCAATCACCTGAAGGAACTCGTCTCCGCCGATTTCTTCGTAGTTCCGACCGCTGCATTTCGATTGCTGTTTGTCTTCGTAATCCTGTCCCATGACCGTCGGCGGCCGGTGCACTTTGCAGTCACCAGCCATCCAACAGCAGAGTGGACGGCGTAGCAGCTCTTGCAGGCCTTCCCTTGGGATACGGCTCCGCGTTTCCTGTTGCGCGATCGCGACGGCAATTACGGCAAGGTGTTTCGTAAAATGGCCCTTGGGCTTGGGATCAAGGAAGTGCTTTGTGCTCCACGCTCACCTTGGCAGAACGCATACGCAGAACGGTTAATCGGGTCGATACGCAGAGAGTGTCTAGATCACGTGATCGTCTTGCACGAGTCCGGTCTTCGGCGAGTCTTGAGATCGTACTTTGAGTATTACGCTCATTCGCGAACCCACCTATCACTCGAAAAGGACGCACCGATTCCTCGCGCGGTTCAGCCACCTGACTTCGGGAAGGTGGTGGAGTTGCCCGAAGTCGGCGGGCTGCCCACCGATACGAGCGGCGAGCAGCCTGACCGGTCCACGCTCGTATTGCGGCTGGCGTTTACGGTTGCCGTCCTCGCACGCGCAAACCCTTCGCACGTACGCTTATCGTCAGCAGATCGCGAATCGATCACCCAAGTAGGAGCTCTTAAAAGCATGTGCGTCGGCTGCGACATCAGGGTGGGACGGACTTTTCACTAGGGACAAGTGGATAATCTGGGTCCTTTGATAATTGTCATCATCCTATCGATGAGTGGCGGGAGACTTATAACGAGTACTGCGCTATTCCGAAAGTAAGGAACACACGATTTACGAAAGGGGGCACAGAGTGAGCGCTTTCAACGGGTGGTTAAGGTTCACGGTTGTCGGCTTAGTGAGCGCCGGTCTTGTCGGGGCATGTCTGCTGGTCACCCGCGTTGTTTCTGCCGCTGGACAGGCGGATCAACAACAGGTGAAGAACAGCTACATGCCTGTGGTGGATACGGAGACCTTTGCGACGATACATGACCGTATGGTCGCCGCGAAGGCTGGGATCATGAAACGGCAGATGGACTTGCTTGAGGAGCGTTACGACCTGAGCGACCGTCCGGCGAAGAATGTGACGATGGATCGCACCAAACCGGTACAGGAAGGTGTCAGGGTGAAGTTGCCTCCCGGCATAACCTGGAGCGACCTTGCCAGCGAGCCTGCTGAACAGATTCGCGAAAAGAGCATTTTTCCCAAGGGGTTTCTGCCTCTCCCGCACGCGAACCATCCTGAGGGCGGCATGGTCTTTCCGAACTTTGAGATTCAGGAGCTATTGAAGCAGGAGGACCGCGACCTGACGCGGTTCGATCTGGACTTCGATATTCCGGAGCGCTTTCTACCGGAGTTCCCGCCGGCGATCTACCTCACGACACGGCCAGACCTCGGGGATGTCTCCAAAGGGCGGTTGGTGACCATCGCAAACTACTATGAGATGTTCAGCGGCATTTTGAATCCCAAGCAGATTGAGGGCCTGCGCCTCTTGTTAACGCCGTTTCCACAACAACAGTTCAACCAGACAACGGACCGGCGTTCGGAGAAGCCGAGCCGTGGCGTAGCTTGTCTAGATTGCCATGCCAATGGCGGCTCAAATGGCGCGTTTCATCTAGTGGGCGACATCCGGCCTCAGGAGTTTCGTCATCGCATTGAGACCCCGGCCCTGCGCGGTGTAAATATTCAACGCCTGTTCGGCTCACAGCGGGCTCTCAAAACGGTGGAAGACTTCACGGAGTTTGAGCAGAGAGCGGCGTACTTCGACGGCGATCCGGTGATCGCGACTAAGAAGGGCGTGAATGTGCTAGAGCGAGGAAGCCAGGTGCATTTCATGGCCGAGTTCCAGGAACTGCTCGACTTCCCCCCAGCGCCGAAGCTAGGTTGGGATGGCAAACTGGATCCAACAAAGGCTACGCCTGCTGAACTGCGTGGACAGGAAGTGTTCTTCGGCAAGGGACAATGCGCAGTCTGCCATTCGGGGCCATATTATACGGATAACACCATGCACGATTTGCATGCGGAACGCTTCTACAAGCAGCAAATGGTGAATGGTATGATGATGGCTCATGACGGCCCAATCAAGACCTTTCCATTGCGAGGGATCAAGGACACTCCGCCTTATCTTCACGATGGAAGATTGCTGACGCTGGATGACACGGTGGAATACTTTAACTTAGTGCTGGGCACAAAGCTGACTGATCAGGAGAAGAAGGACCTTGTGGCTTTTTTGCGTGTCCTGTAGCTGAGCCATCACTGGGCGCTTGCTGGCCCGCAATGCGGTCTTTTATACGAACAATATGTTCAGCCGCTGACCGCATTGCGGGCGTTTGAATCGACTTGTCGCAGTGGATAGCTGGGAACCCGATCGATGTTTTTGCCGCCAACTTTTCTCAAGATGCGTCGGTCTTTGAGAAATTCCCGAGCAAAGACGTATTCCTGACCAAATAGGTGAGGGCAAGGCCGCGTTGTTAGGAGTACTCTTATGTCATGGACAAGAAGGAGATCAACTCCACAAAACTGACCGTGCATTTTGTCATTTGGATGTGCGTAGGATGTTTACTGCTGCTGGTTTTTCTAGCTCACTACGCCTGGAGGTTTTTTTGACACGGTAAAGGTCAGAGCTCGAGTCTCCTCGTGCCTCCCATTTTCTTTAAATCATTAGCTTCTCTGGCCTCGTCACGCGAGGCTCCAAATGGTTCCATGGGCCTTCCCAGTCGTCAATACCAACGTGGCTGCCTTCGTCCAAGTTTCCTCGAACTGGACAACGCACCCCCGGAGCGGACGAATCGTACATGGACAGGCTGTAGCGGGCGACTACCGGTCCCACTGTCAAACAGTCCAGGTCCCGCTGCCATGGCAGGCGTGCAACGTGGCATATCCCGCTATTCGGACTCTTGCAGTTCCACTCCGTATCGCTTTGCGGCAGACTGTATCCGCTTCCACGCCGCACGACGTTCCACTTCTGTAACGCCCTTCACTTGATTGAAGCGCGCAACAGCGTTGCGTACATGAGAAGCATTTTCCAGCGGCTCCTTGCGTTGTTTGGGAAACGCGAACTTGGTTGCTGATATCCGATCACGAGCTGGTTTGGCCAGCTTTGCCATTGTTTTCCTCCCTTGGGAGCATCCCCTCGCGCACGGACGACCTAGGACTGTTTACCAGGGATTAAGGCAGCTTTTCCAGTTCCTGCAGCGTCGTGTGGTTGACGTCATATTCTTCTCGGGTGGATTCGGCCATGCGCGGCTCGTCCATTTCCTTTTTGACGCGAGCGAGTATCGCTTGGTTGGATTCTTGCTTGGGCTGATTCTTATGCATACTTGCACGATGTCACAAGTCCAGAGCGATTACAGGTCAATTGGGAACAGAGCTGGCAGTTTCAGAATTGTTTCGTAGCGAGCAGTCTTGCACAGTCCGTACCAATCTGCGACATGTAGCATTGTTATTGTGAAACAGAGTGCCCGTTTCACAAGGTCGGAAAGTTGGACTATCGAAGACGAACAGTGGCAGAAGATCGGCGGAGGGTATAGGGCAGTGAAGTTCAGATTTTTACTGTTTCTCTGGATGGAGCCAACATTTTATCTGCGCCGATCCACAGTCTAACGTAATGAAAGCTGAGCAGAATGCTTCATCACAAGTGGCCAAGCGTTCAATTCTGACCGGACAATAGGACTCTCCAGGGCATATACCCGACTACGTAATACCCAGAATTCACGAATGTGAATACGCAGAAACAAAGGAGACACCATGACAGCAACAATGGAAAGAACACCGACAGTACTGGCGGCAGACACCTTAACCGGCGATAAAGTCGTAAATCTTCAAAAGGAAAACCTCGGAAAAATCGAGCATTTGATGATCGACCTGGAGTCGGGCCGCGTCGCTTACGCGGTTCTTTCGTTTGGGGGTTTCCTGGGCATGGGTGACAAGTTATTTGCCATTCCATGGAGTTCCCTTGCGGTCGACACGGTTGAACATCAGTTCATTTTGAACGTCGATAAGGAGCTGCTCAAGGCCGCTCCCGGTTTTGACAAGGATCGTTGGCCGAACATGGCCGACCACACCTGGGGTGCCAAAGTCTACACGTATTACGGCGCCAAGCCCTATTGGAATTAAGAGCGCCATCTGAACGGCAATGACCAGCAACCCGACGCCCCGCTCATTCGCAAAAGTCGCGAATGAGCGGGGCGTCATCTTTCGCCACCTCTTGCCCAGCATAACAACTACGCCGTTACGAATTTGGTCCGGAAGCGGTGCCGGGACCGCCGGACTCGAGTCGATGGCTGTCGGGTAGTACATCTCCGTCCAGTCGTCTCGTGGCGGCTCATGAATTGTCACCGAGTGGTCAACATTGGACAGCTCGGGCGAGGATAGTTCTGCCACACTATGGCTATGGCAACTAAAACGATTCCGGAATACCTTGAGGACGAGCGCCGAAACCGTACCGACACTGAGCTGCGGACGGAAGAAGAAGCTGCGCGCATTCAGTCGCTGCACCATGGCCACCATCGCACGCAGAAACCGCCCAAGCTGGAATCGCCGGCTCCGGTTGAAGTCGTGGCCAAAGCGAGGAAAACTCACGTAGCGAAAACGAGAAAACCTGCCGCTGAAGCTCGGAAAAAGCCAAGCGCCACCCGAAAAACGGGAGCGAAAGCTGCCAAAACGACGAAACCTGCTGCAACCAAAACGAGAAAACCTGCCGCTGAAGCTCGGAAAAAGCCAAGCGCCACCCGAAAAACGGACACGAAAGCTCGCAGGATGGCGTGACATCTCTGCATGACCTGTGCGGGTAGAGGCGACCCTCACTCTCTGAATTGCTGGACTAATCCAGTCCATAAGACGGTTGGGGGAGGCTTTCGCCGAGTTTGTTCGATGATGGACACGATCTCTTCGTCAAGATTCTGCCCTGATAACCTATTCGTTTATGAGCAGAATTCGCAGGCCATTATGTCTGACGGTGAGCATGTCTGCTTACCAAATATGGCGTCCGGCGGTCCACAACATGAGCCTTTTTAAGCGCGACAAAACATTCACTGAACCGATCGTCTGGCTGACCACATTTTTCGTGATTGCCTTTCACGTTGGAGCGGTGGCTGCGCTGTTCATGTTCAGCTGGAAGGCGTTTGCGCTTGCGATTCTGTTGTGGTGGGTGGCAGGAAGCCTCGGCATTGGGATGGGGTTCCACCGCCTGCTAACGCATCGAGGCTATAAGACGACGAAGCTGGTTGAGTACGTCCTGACCGTTTGCGGGACCCTGTCTTTGGAAGGCGGCCCGATTTTCTGGGTCGCGACGCATCGATTGCATCACCAGAACGCTGACAAGGACGGAGATCCGCACTCTCCCCGCGATGGCGGCTTGTGGGCGCATATGGGGTGGATTATGACCGGACGAACCTTGCCGCCCAATGAGGCGACAGAACTTCTCCCTTATGTTTCCGACCTTCGAAGGGACACGTTTCACGTGTAGATTAGTAAGTGGCATTGGGTTCCCCTTACCGCGCTTGGATTGGCCCTGCTTGCTCTTGGGGGGTGGCCGTACTTACTATGGGGCGTTTTTTTTCGCACGGTTGTGGGTCTCCATTGCACATGGCTGGTCAACTCTGTCACGCATATGTGGGGGTCACAGCGATTCCAAACTCACGACAACTCGAGGAACAACTTTTGGGTTGCTATGCTGACCTTCGGAGAGGGCTGGCATAATAACCACCATGCCAAACCTCAATCTCCCCGTCACGGTCTTGCATGGTACGAGTTCGACCTGAATTGGTATGGTATTTGCGCAATGCGCATGGTGCGGCTTGCGTGGGATCTCAAGGTACCAACTACTCCGGTGAGCACCTGGAAGCAGTCGACGCCCTAACCCGCTGGGTGGAGGCTGGATCACCCCCTTGATCCGGCGATTCTCCCGGAGCTCTGCGTCGTCGTATGAGTCCACGAGCATGGCATTACCGAAACACCCCTCAAATCCTCGAACCCGCAGGCTTGTAATAGACGCGGTTCTCTTTCGCAGGGAAGGCACACAAAACTGCGGCGCTATCGTTCCTGCAGAAAGATGTTGAGGAGAGAGTTGTGAACCCGAATCTCGCCGTTGTATTCGATAAACCCTAGCTTTCTGAAGCGATTCATGAAAAAACTCACCCGGGATCGGGTTGTGCCGATCATCTCAGCCAACATTTCCTGGCTAATCTTGGGAACCATTGTCTCGGGCTTGCTTTCCTTGCCGAACTGGGCGAGCAACAACAGAATCCTCGCTAGCCGCTTTTCGCTGGAATTGAAAAGCTGATCAACCAGGTCCGCTTGGACCCGAGCATTGCGGGTAAGCAGAAAAGCAACGAACACATCCGACAGCGCATGTTCTTGGTGAAGTACGCAGACCATTTCCACCTTGCTAATCTTGAGCAATGCACAGTCAGTCATCGCGGTAGCAGTCGCGAGCCGAAGAGGCTGAGCTAAGACCATACAGTCCTCCCCCAGAAAATCCCCGGCGCCTACCAAGGCAAGCGTCGCTTCTTTTCCGTTCGCGGAGGCAACAGTTACTCTCAACTGGCCCTTCTGCACGTAAAAAATCGCGTCGGCTGCGTCGCCTTGCGCGTAGGCCGTTTCGTTCTTCTTCAGATTGAGAACTTGCCTGCCCAACCCGGCTCTCGCGAGAAAGGTCTCGGGATCAAAAACAATATCGCCATTTCTTGGCTGCGGCTTGGGCGTTTGAAGCCGGGAGGATTTTGCAATTTTGCCTGTCGCTGATTCTGCGGATCGCACTGAATTAGCTGATGGAATCCGTTTGGCGGGACGGCCTTGGCCGCGGGTTGGAATGGTGCCGGCGCTCATTTCATACCTCCGAAGGGGCAGCGCCCTTACACCTTGAAATTATACCCCTTCAAGAACCCCGGGACATTCGCTGTCGACTGCGCACTTCGCGCAACTTGTCGGGCTCGCGAATGTCATTCTCCACGACTGGTTTCCGCCGAGATCCCAAAGCCCCGCTCAAAGACCGCGATGTCGCAAATCATGCATTCGCCGAATCCAATCCGGAGAGAGTACCCATTTTCGTCGCGACGACCACCTCCAACAGAGTTGCCGTGTTGCGAACGCTTCCCGAGATGGTGATGAGTGCTTCTGAGACAAGGGGATGCTGCTCCGCTAACAAGTCGAGTCGATTACTCACGTTGTAGAGTTGCTGAGCTTCGTGCAGGATGGCGCTCGGATGCATGGGTACGCGGCTTTCCTGAGAGCCTAAGGAGAGAAAAACTTCAGATGGGCTGACTTAGTTCAGGGAACCTGAAAGAGGAGAAGGTGGTAACCACCTCAACTAAAGAATATCACGTGGGCAGCTCGGAATGTTACAGCCCCTGGACCGGCCTGAAAAAATGGCCACCCAGTTCAAGAGGTGACGATCATCCCTACTGCTGCCGCAGTCATGACCCCGAAGGTAGCCCAGCCTAGGTACCTGAGTAGCGGGGGGTTCACGCGCTTTCCCATTACTTTTTGGTTGCTGGTCAGGAGGATAACAAGCAGGATCAGGGGCGGCGCCAGAAGGCCATTGATCACCGCCGACCAGAACAGCATCTTGACCGCGTTGAAACCCAAGTAATCCAGCAGGAGGCCCAACGTCATCGCAACGGCCATTACGGCGT
>JBARGS010000474.1:0-10251 GCA_049798495.1 Candidatus Korobacteraceae bacterium
ATGTTGAGAATGG
This sequence comes from Candidatus Korobacteraceae bacterium, assembly GCA_049798495.1. Taxonomy (GTDB): domain Bacteria; phylum Acidobacteriota; class Terriglobia; order Terriglobales; family Acidobacteriaceae; genus Bog-257. Next base: position 14 of record JBARGS010000474.1, read on the forward strand.
CTCCGGAACTATCCCTGCCGCCGGTCAACAACACACGGTTGCCGGCGAGCCGGGTAATTGTCTGTCCCCGAAGGTTCGCTTTTCGCGTCGTCGGAAAGGATATGGTGCACGGTCCAATCGGCGGGCAGACGCATTGGTCCCCTGGGGCGTTTCCGTTCGGGTAGTAAGCTCCATTGACGTAACAGCCGGTCATAGGTGTGTTATTCCCGCCGCAGCCAAAAAACGTGCATGACAACGCACATGCGATTGCGATGAACGAAAAGCACGCTGTCGGTGAAGGGCGTCTTGGGTGATTAGGCCGTTGACAATGATGCATAGCTCCTCCGCAAGGGTAAGCTGATTGCTTTCTTCAGCTTCACTGGGTCGTTACTCCAAAGAGCAACGTTTTCCTGGGTGCTCGTCAGCTTCCGAGCTCTTGAAAGCTATTTCGACTGCACTACCGAAGCTCCGGGAGCCGCGGATGCAGTTGGAGTCGTAGGAGTCGTGGAAGTTGCGTTGCAAGCCTCACGGGCTTCCGCAAGCCCCTCTTTCTTTCCCATGACAATGACCTTTGTGCCTTGCGTGCGGGCTTGTAGTTCGTCGCCGTGCATTTTTTCGCCTGGTTTAAGCCCGGCGACGTTACTTTCGACTACCTTATATCGCTCTTTACTAATCACTGCGCCCACTACGCCGAACAGCATGACGTTTCGGAAGGTATGTCCTCCTTCGTGTTCCACGATCACGCACGGCTTCACCAGTGCGGACGCCTGTGCCTGTGGTTGCGGCTGGGTTTGCTGTTCCGACGCCGAAGGCTGCTGCGCGAAAGCGAAGGTGACGGAGAGCATCAGGATCGCTACGGCTATCACTAGGGTCAAGTTCTTCATAGGAGCATCACTCTCATTCTCAAGCGTGTGGTTGCGGAGGCGGCTACCGTTCGGATCCAACGACTCGTGTAGGCGTTAAGAATGCTAAGGAAAGCTATGAATAACTCGCCGAACTTGCCGTAGGGGCTAAAGTCCTGTTGCCCTTTCAAAGCCCGGAGTTAAGCAGAGGTTCCCTAAGTTCTCGTAGCTTTCCCTCACGTTTCGCCACGCACCGTATCGTCTTGGCTTGCGCAGCGTTTACGGTAGGGTCAGCCGCTTCGGCGCGCAAGTATCATGCGCAGATGTTACGGTATCTTCCGCCGTAACTTATTGAAGTGGTTTAACGCTTGTCGGCTGGCGAGCGTGAGGCTATACTGCCAACCATCCCAGGCACATCTGGCTGCCCACCAAAAACAACTTGCCTGAAAGTGGTGTGCCCATGCACCAAGGGACCTCAACCAGCGCGGCGATCTCATCTCATGAGGTCGAAGCTCAACTCGATCGAATTCTCGCCTCGCCCTCGTTTCGCCGGGCTTCCCGCCACAGCCGTTTTCTCGACTTCGTCGTCCGCAAGACGCTGTCCGGAGCGACGGATTGTGTCAAGGAATACGTCATCGGTGTGGAGGTGTTCGACCGTCCTGCTGACTACGATCCCAGCGCCGAGCCGATTGTGCGGGTTGAGGCGGGAAGACTTCGTTCGCGCCTGGCTGAGTACTACAAAACTTCGGGCGAGCTGGATGAGCTCAGAATTTACCTGCCCAGAGGGACCTACGTTCCGATCTTTTTGCGCAACGGATCCGAGCCCGCTGAGGAGATTGCGCCGGAAATGGCGCTTGGCGGCAACCGTACGAACGGGAACAAAGCGATCGCACCTGAGCTTGGCGTCGGCAACATGGGGTGGTCGACTCAACAGCTTATCCTCGCCTTAAAGCGGCGCAGGACTGCGACGATTCTGGCCGCGATTGTTGGGCTTGGGATCGCGGTGGTCCTCTCTATCCGGATGCTAACTGCCGATACCCGGCCACAGTCCGGGCGGCTGGAAGGATCGACGCTTATCGTTTCGAATGCAGAGGGGAAGGAGCTTTGGCGCAAGAGCTTTTCCGAAGGATTTTGGCGCGACTACTACGAACAGGGTTTGGCAAGCCGTATGTGGTTCGGAGACTTGAACGGCGACGGTCGCTCCGAAGTCCTTCTGGCCTACCACCCCGGCGTCAATTCAACGTCACGCTCAACGACGTTGATTTGCTACTCGGACCGAGGCAGGGAGAAATGGCGTTGGACACCCGGAAGGGCGCTGCCGGAGCTCGCGGGAAGTCCGGCGACCTTCGACATACGTGATTTTGCGGTCCTGAAACAGTCAGGCAAGACACCTCCTCGCATTGTGGTTTCTAGCTCCCATACGCCCGAGTATCCCGATCAGGTAGCCATTGTCGATTCACATGGCAAGACCGTCTCGGAGTATTGGCATTCCGGACATCTGGCGCACCTCACTCTAGCCGACCTTGATGGCGACGGAAGGGAGGAGATCATCGCCACGGGAATCAGCAACGGATATCACGCGGCCACTCTAATCGTGCTCGATCCTGACCGCGTTTTTGGCGCCTCGACCGAGGCTGCTCGGCCGGAGATCCAAATTCATGGGATGGGCGTTGCCGCGGAGAGGGCCCGACTGTTGTTCCATCGCAGCGATTTGAATGTTGCAACGGAGCCCTACAATCAGGGCCGGGAAATCACTGCCGAACATGGCAGAACTCGATTGTCGGTGCTGGAATGCAGGCTACGCCCTGGATGCGACATCCTGTATGACTTTGACAGTAATCTCCAACTACTCTCGGTCGAGGCGGCTGACCAGTTTCGCAGCGCTCATACTGACTTCTATCGCCATGACAAAGACAACCATCCCTTCACTCGAGAAGAAGAACATGAATTCCAGAAGGTTCGATGCTTAGTTGGGTGCAAGACAGAATTCGTCCCCGTTAAGGCTCGCTGAGGGCATGAGGTTTCGTCGCCCAATAGAAAAAGGGCCGCACGCGGCGGCCCTTCCTGAAAAAGAACAGCTGGTTTAGAGCGTGGACTCGATTTCGAAGCCCCAGGCTTCCAGAAGCGGTTCGGGAATGTACTTCGAGTTCTTATTCTTCCGCGCCCATTCGCGCAGCCGGGTGGAACGGATGTACTGGTCCGGCTGCAGTTTGAATTCTTTCACTACCTGCTCGAATTCAGTGATGGTTGGGACGACCGGACCGATGGGCTCGGGTTTGCCCCAATTAGGATTGCCACGTCGTTTTGCCATGTTTGCGTTCTTATCCTGCCTCGTAGAGAGATGTAATAGTCGGATGGCCGATAAATTCCCCGTGATGCCTTTGGCCCAACCTAACTAATTGGATTCACGAAGCTTCCACAACGATTCAGGGCGCGCCACCGCGAGGCGCTTGGTGCACAGGGGCCTACGCACGAAAGAAGGGACAGCAAGTGAGCCAAAGAACGAAACACTATAGCCCTCTTCAGCTTAGAATTCAAGCGAATTCCGCGCTCGGCGGATCTCTGCGCCCAAAGTTGCACGTCGCGGCACTCGAAGCTATCCACCTAAGAATCAGACGGATACGGACAGAAATGGTAAGCCGAAGCCGAGCGACTAACCGCGGTCAAAGGCTCCCGATTTGGGGCTAATAGCTCCCAAACCTGTGCAAAACTGTGACTTCATTTGGAAAGCAGTCCATAGATGTCCAACTCGCTGCGAGTCCCCACGAACACTTGTCCGTCAGCTACGGTTGGAACGACAAACTTCAGCGCCGGGCCAGCGCCATCCCGATTCGGCGACATCTCCGAGTCGTAAAGCTCCGTTGTCAGATCGGTTGGATCGAAGGCGCGCAAGATCGCCGGGGTGCCATCGTGTGCACCCGAAGCCTGCGCCAGCCAGAGGACGGCGTTGGTGGCGCCGTTGGCGGAGATAGATGTCGGTGCGCCGGGATAGCCGAGCGAAATACCTGTCGACATTGAGACAGGAACAGGATTGATCTGCTGGGCATTGGGGTCGTAGGCAAGGGACTCGGCGGTTCCGAACCCAAAGTAAAGCGTGTTATTCCAGAAGGCTTCCTGGCCGAGAACCCCGGGTGAGTCGATGGCAAAGCTCTGCACGATCTGGTTGTTATTGTTGGCGCGCCACTTTCCCATGTTGTCGGCGTCGATCAGATACAGCGTCCCTCCCTTACTGAGCACCGTCAGCAAATGCTGATGCGGAGCGCCGGGCTGCGCGGGCAGCAGAACCGGTCCGCCGGAGCCCAGATCCGCATCCCCGTCGAACATCATCTCCCAGTCGAACGGCATGAAATAGTCGACGACCGTGAACGCGCCTGCGGCCTGCCTGAGTTTCACCACGGAGTCGCCATAATTATTTCCGCCTGACATGGCATCGCTCCAACCGTTTCCCGTGGCCAGATAGATATTGCCGTTGGCATCGGCGGAAGGGCCTCCCCCGGCCATCCAAATACCGCCGTAGCTGCCGTCCGGATCGGAGGTCCAGGCAGCGCTTGGCTGCAGCGAGCGCTGGTCGAAGGCCATCAGCCATCCCTGATAACTGCCGTGGTCGCAGTGGGAAGCCCAGGTGACGTAGACCTGGCCGTTCGCCAACAGCAGTGCCGAGCGTTGCAGGTTCAGCAAGGGATCGAAATGAGCTGCTCCGAACTCTCCCCCACCCGGGCTGGCAATGACGGATGCCGGAGCAATATCTTGACCGGTGGTGATGCCGATAGCGTGTAGCCGCTGATAATACGAGGCCTGCCCGTCGCTGATTTCCTTGGTACGAACCACCATGTACACCGCGAGGGTGGCGGGATCGAATACGGGAGTACCCGTGATACCAAGCTCGGGGGTAATCGCCTGGCAGTTAACATCGGAAGCCGGCACCGGCGTGACGTTCCCTTCCGAATCGAGGAAGCTCTTCTTCCAAAGCAGGTTCTTCGCATCCGCGTCGATGGCGTAAAGCTGATCGTGCTCGGTGGCGATCACGACTACATTGTGATTCTTCCCGTCAGTCATCTGAACATTGGGAAGGTACAGCGGCTGGGCGTAGATGTCGCCTTGTACCGCTATAGCCGCCACTCTGCCAAAACTGAGGACATTGACATTGGCTGGCGTTAGCGTTGTTTCCGCCGTATAGACTCCGGTTCTGGCGTTGTTATTGTGATACGTCATCACGCCGCCGGTGATCTGCTGCACTGGCGCGGGCTGGCTGGGATCGCCCTGATTGCTTTCCTGAACGGGCGCCTGATTCGTACCGCTACCACTACCACCGCAACCCACGGCCGCAATCAATAGGAGGACGACTAGGGGTGTGGCCGCTTTGCCGGCATTACAACACCTGAGGTTCGAAGAAGAGAGCAACCCCAAACACTCACGAGGCGAGATCCAACTCAAAAAATCCAGCAAGAAATCAGGCACTATGACATAACCCCAAGAATGGAGAGTAATTACAGTTGCTCAGCACGATACCCCAAAAGTGCCGACGATACAAGGAGGGTGGCAGTTGCGGTCGGGGATCTCTGTTCCGATCTTCACCGGCGGTGCTCGCTGCTCAGACTACACGCTAGTGTCGAAGCACACTAGCTCCACCTGATTTCCCTCAGGATCGGTGACATAAAGCGAGCGCCAATGGACCCATGCGTGTTCGGCGGTTTCGACGTGAAGTCCGCGCGCTTCCAGTCTGGTTCTTTTCACCTGCGAAATCGGCGAGGGCTATCTCGAACGCGATGTGGTCCACGGTGGAGGTTGCGCCATCTGGCGGGCGATAACCGGGGCTCTGTGAGCGGTCGAATAAGGCAAGCACTTGAGTGTGACCGCCGTAGCCGTCCGCAATCTTAAAGAACGCGCAGCCCGGAACCCTGTTCATCAGAGGCAGGCCGATGACTTCCTGGTAGAACTTCTGCATGGCATCCAGATTATTGACGCGTAGCGCAATCTCGCCAAGGCCGCGCACCGAAGGAAGATTCTCGTTCGTAGTTGATGCTGGCACCCTGAACCTCCCGAGGTTAGAAAACCCTTCTTTCTGCCACGACTCAAAGGTCGCATTTCCTTTTGATTGGACAGCCGACTGGTAACGTACACGTGATCGTCGCCGCATGCAACGCGGGCCGGACGGATCGGCGACACGCTCAACACCTCAGGAGGTGAGGTGTTGAGCGTAGCAGTTGAGATGCCGGGCCGGGGTTACCGCACCAGGATGGCAGGACGTATTTGCTGGCGCGCCTCAACGTCATAGGCCATCTTGGCGATGTGGAGGTCGAAGTCCGGCTTCGAGGTGAGAGCGGTTAACGTAAACACCTTGTAGCCGTGTCCGGTAACTTCGGCGCGACGATAGACTCCGGGCTCGGTTTCGATGACTTCACGATTACCGCTCAGCCGATCGAGAAACTCCTGCGCCGTTTTCTGATCGACCATTCCTTTAGCGTTCACCGAAGTCAGGGATTCGGCGGCATAGGAGCGGATAAGCTTCTGCCAGTACTTGGCCAGCAGGTCACTACTGGCGAACAGGTCAGCCCACACGATGTTGCCGTTGATGGCGACCACGACACCCTTGGCGTCGGACTTGCGCAACTCCCGGAGGATACTTTCGTAGTCGGATGCAACGAGGTCGAGTCTCTCCTGCACCTGTGGAGATGCCATCGCCTTGGCGTACGACGTGGTTCCCTCAAGCTGCCCGGCCAGCGGCGCAGGACTCGCAGTCGCAAGCGCTCGCTTGGCGGACCCCACCATGTCCCACACTTCCTGTTGATTGTGTGCGGCCATGGCCGGGGTGCGAACGCTGGGCTGAGCCATCTGCAACTTCAGGCTGCCGAAGTGCTCGCTGCTGGCAACCCAGCGCCCCGGCTCCACGCAGAAGACGGACAGATCGATGGGCTCCGACTTGGGCGGCACCAGGCGATCGGCGCCAATGACGCGGTCCTGCTTGCCGCCGGTCACGATCTCCCCGGCCAGCAACAGGAGCGGGCGGTCGGAGTTATTGATCAGCACCAGCCGGTTGACCTCGGCGCCCGATTGCTGATGAACGGGAGTGCCGGGACGGATCAGGCCCTGCAATGACCCCCGCTCGGTAACGACCACCGTTCCCGCCTGCACACCCTCGTCGAGCGTGAGGAATCGTGATGTGTCGTGATCGGGACCACCGACTACCGGAAAGATGGTCAGGTTCCCGTGCGTGACGGGCGGCAGAACGTGGAGTGGGGCCGGACCAGGTACGCCGGCGACGGCCGACATGGCGCTGGAAAGCAAAAGGCACAGCGTGGTGAGGATTCTGGAATTCATGGTTGACCTCGGGAGACCTTCTGGCGTCTCTAGAGGAGGAACGCAGCACCGTATTTTTCTTGCAGACGAATTGATACGATTTGCAGATATGGCTTCGGCCCCGATCTCGCGGCTTGCGTATCCCCAGCCCTCGGCTGCGGTTCAGGCCTTCGCCTCCCAGCACTACGAAGAGAGCGGCGCCGGGCGATTCGGGATCGACACGGCAGGACTGGCCAAGCTGCTGAGCGACGTGATCGGCCAGCGCGACCCTGCCGGGCAGCAGCCGGGCGAAGTGCAGGCGGTCCTGGTGTCGCTGCGGCTGGAAGAATTGGTGCTGGCGCGAGCCTGTATGGCCGGACATGAGTCTGCGTGGGAGATCTTTCTCACCCGCTATCGCAGCATCATGTACGAGGCCGCTTACAAAATTGCGCGGGACGAAGCGACGGCTCGCGCTCTGGCGGACTCGCTCTATGCGGAGTTGTACGGCGTTAACCAACGAGGTGAATCCCGCACCTCGAAGCTGCAGTACTACCTGGGACGCGGCTCGCTGGCAGGATGGCTGCGCACGGTGGTGGCGCAGGAATACATTAACCAGTACCGTCGCACCAGACGCGAGACCAGCATGGAAGCGGCGATCGAAGAAGGCAAGCAGTTCCCTGCGACCGAGCCGGCGGAAAGTTCACCAGCCGATGCGCGGCTGGCGACGACGACCGCATCTGAACTGGCCGCGCTGGACGCGCAAGATCGATTTCTGTTGGCGGCGTACTATCTGGATCGCCGCACCTTGGCGGAGATTGCGAAGCTGCTGCGCGTGCATGAGTCAACCATCAGCCGCAAGCTGGATCGCGCAACCACCCGCTTGCGCAAGGGCATCCGCAAGAGGTTGTTGGCAGCAGGCATGTCGCCGAGGCAGGCGGACGAAGCCATGCAGGATGTCGATGTCCGCGATCTGCCCGTGAACGTGCGCGAAACTTTAGGGCAAGGAACGCAGGAAGCATCGTTCTATAAGGAGAAGGGCGGAGAGCAGGGATGAACCGGGGGATTCCAAAATCGGCACGCGATGCTCTAGCCAACCAGAGGCCGGCGGAGAAGCACCCGTCTCCGGATCTGCTCAACGGCTATATCGAGCAATCGCTGTCGGCGGCGGAGAAGGCCGGAGTGACGCAACATCTCGCGAGTTGTGAAGATTGCCGTGAAGTTGTGTTTCTCGCCAGCGCTGCCGCGGCGGAGGAGCCTTCGGCCGCTGCCGTCGCCGAGCCTGCTCGCGCCTGGCGTGGATGGAAGTGGGCCGTGCCTGCCGTCGCGATGCTGGCACTCGCCTCCAGCTTCCTCGTCGAACGTCGTGAGTGGTTTGCTCCACGGCAAGCGGCAACACAGACCGCAAACAACAAGGGCGAGGCTGTTCCCTCGGAGGCCGCCGGCAGTCAAGCCACGACAGAGAGCAAGACTCCTGCGCTAACCTACACCCCGGCTCTCGTGGCAAAGCCGAATCAACGGGAGCACGCGCGAGCGACCATCACCAACAACACAACTTTGGCTCACGGCCAATCTCAGGCCGCGGCCGGAGCCAGGACGGAGCCTCCCAGCGGAAAGCAAGACGCCTTGGCCGAATTAGCCAAGGCGGCCACAATGGCCGCGCCGCCGGCGCCGGCTGTTGCGGTCAACAATGCTACAGCGACCTCGTCCTCCGAGACAGCAGCCGCCTCTCCCTTGCAGACTGCCGTCGCTCAGCCGCCGTCGGCTCATACATTCGGCGCATTAGGCCATTCCAGTTTTCAAAGCATGAACAAGACAGCTTCGCCCCATGGACTCGCCGGCGGCAGCCACCGCGCGCTTACCATCCGATCGCAATGGCGCATCACGGCCGAGGGACACCTGGAGCGCTTGCAGGTTGGCGACAACTGGACGCAGGTGCTCGCGGACCAGCCGATTGAGTTTCGGGCGGTGGCCGTCGTTGGGAACGATGTCTGGGCTGGAGGCAACAAAGGAGCTCTTTTTCATTCAGTGGATGGCGGCGAGCACTGGACCCAGGTCTTGCTGAGTGCCGACGGCCATCCCGAAACTGGCGCCGTGGTTTCCATTCACTTCGACACCGTCTCTCAAGGCAGCGTCGGCAGCGAGACTGGGTCGACGTGGATCACTTCAGACCGCGGACAATCGTGGAATAAATCACCGCAAAAGACACAGTGAGGGGTTCCACCTTTTTTAGTGGGCTTGTCGGCAGGGTTCGATCGAGAAGCGCCTGCGCCGGTTACGACAAGTATGCGAGATGACTGAGGAGCAATTTGCGGCGAATCACTAGAAGCTATCTCATAAATCGTTTTGAAAGGGCACGGCTTCAGCCGTGCCGTCCAAAGGCTCGAAAAAACTGGGCTTTAGAGACTGTGTCGCAACCCAGTGTCGCCGCTCTGCGGCTCTCTGTTTATCCCACTTGCCCGCGGGCTTACGCCCGCGGCTAACACAAATGTCGCCGCTGCGCGGCTGGTTGCCTTGCGATTCATACCGTTTGTCCCACTGAGAAATCCGTGTTTCGGTTGTGACACAGTCTCTTTAGCCCCTGCGGGAAGCCGCGGTTTACCGAGCTGGTCCATTATGAGATAGCTTCTAGTAAGGAAGATGACATCTTCACGCAGAAGCACGGAGGAACTCGACGACTGCACTGGACACGCCGTGCTACGGCTCACGGGATGAGTTCCCCGCGCAACTGCTTGGAGAGCTTCTCGATGCGTTTCAATTTATCCTTCAGGTCTTTGGCCAGCAGACCCTGGGTCGCGCGTTCGCTGTCGACACGCACCTGCTGCGCCAGCGATACCAATTCATCCGCCTGTTGCAGTACTTGCCTCGCGGTGACGTTCTGGACAGGAGGCGCGGGAGCCTCCACATTTTCCGCCTGCCGCGTGGCGCGGTTGGCGGCGGTGTGACCAGGTGGAATCGTTGTTGCCGTTTGCGGCGACGCTGTACCTGACAGACAGAACATCGCAACCACTGTCAAAACGAAAGGGCATGCCTTTCTAAATCGATGAAGGGGAGAACTCGTCCAAACCATGGCTTTTTGCTCCCGGCACGAACACGTTTGGTTGCCTTCAAAGCCATCCGTATGCTTCGCTCTCCAGTTTAGCC
>JBARGS010000475.1:0-9015 GCA_049798495.1 Candidatus Korobacteraceae bacterium
ATACATCAGTGGCAGTCCCGGCGCGCGTTCCGAGAGCGACACCAGGCGCTCGGGATGGGGATAGGGGAATGGCCGCAACAGCACGGCGTTGACTACCGAGAAGATGGCGGTGTTGGCGCCGATGCCCACCGCCAGCGTGAGCAGAGCAATCACCGTGAAACCGGAATTCTTGCGCAGCACGCGCAAGGCATAGCGAATGTCGTAGCAAAACGTGTCCAGCCAACGCAGGCTGTTCATGCGATAGATTTCTTCCCGGATCCGTGCCGTATTGCCCAGCTTGCGCTGCGCGGCGTAGCGCGCCTCTTCCGGAGACATGCCGCGGGCAATGTTTTCGTCGGTCTCGATTTCCAGGTAGGCTTCCAGCTCGCGAGCGCGTTCCTCGTCCCACTCATCGCGACGGAAGAAACGGCGCCAATGCATAACTACTCCTCGCTGGGTTTCAACACCCGGTTGACGGCGCGTACCAGCTCCTGCCAACGGCTGGTTTGCTGGTTAAGCTGCTTGCGTCCTTTCGCTGTCAGCCGGTAGAAACGGGCCTTGCGATTGTTTTCCGAGGCGCCCCAGGACGAAGCCACCCAGCCGCGCAGCTCCAGCCGGTGCAACGCCGGATACAGCGAGCCGTGCTCCACCTCCAGCACGTTGTCGGAACGATGTTCGATGGCGTAGGCGATGGTGTGGCCGTGAGCCGGCCCCAGCACCAGGGTTTGCAGGATGAGAAGGTCGAGCGTGCCTTGCAGCAGATCGGCCTCCAGCGGTGGTGCTCCTCGTTTTGGCATCGAATCTCCACTCTCCAGAAGATGATCTAGCGAAGGCCACACATCTTACTTCCATAGATCATCTAGTGCAAGTAGAAAATGTGGCAATGATTTTTCCCTGCAAGCCGCTCTCTGGATTCAATGAGCTATGTAAGGTCGGAGTACTAGCCGCCTGGTGGAGGATCAAATCGGCGCAACCCCGCTTCCAACAATCGGACTTGTCAGGAGTTAGCTTTTTCGTGGATTCAAATCCGCGGTGAGAAATTCCTCTACTGCAACTTCGTGGATTCAGCTTTGGCTGCTTTTTTTAAAAAGGGAGACGGGATTTGCGTCTCCATGCCATGAGGAAATCTTGTACGACGCGAGCGCCGGATGCGAGCGGCATCGGCGTCAGCGCCCTGTGAATTCTTCGCTTGCAACGCATTGGCGCAGTTGAGAGCCTGATTTAGGCGAATTCCGCACAGCTATCTCCCGACGCCGGTGTCGGAAATGCGCCCCACTTCAGGATCTGGGGTCACCCACGCCGTCGCCGGCGACATCTCAACATCAGCGGATCTCGACGTTCGCGAATCCCAGGCTTATCAACATACTGTTAATTGTCTGACGGGCATTTGCCTCGGCGGTCTTCAATATGCCATCTTCCAGTGCGGCTGTCCGAAGTTGACGCTCGGCTTCCTCGCGCACCTCGCCTTCAAGATTCGGATCCGGCGACGAGAAGAGTCCGGTATCGCGTGAATAAACCCGCGTCTTGGCGTTGTCGAGACGAGTGGTGAAGATTTCGGCTTCCGGCAGATGAACCGAGACGCTGCTTCCGCGTACTGTGACGTCGCCTTGCTGGAGTTTTGAGAGATCCAATCCGGCAATCACTTCGCCATGCACTACCAGCAGCAGACGGTCGCCGGCAAGAAAGTTCGGCAGGATAGGATTTTCCCGTTCTCCGCTGATGATTTTGTCCATGGTGTAGCTGACGGTTTCAATTCGTTGCAGAGCCTGAATCTGCCGGACGACGGTGGGTTGGTCCACGCTAATATGAACTTGCCCGCCTCGCAGCATGCGGCCGACTTCGTAAAGACCCAATCCAGTAAAGGCCCAGAGCGCAGCCCCGATTGCGACCAGGGTCAATATGATTCCCGCGAGGATTCCCAGAACCCAGGTAAATGAACGGGCTTTTCTGGGTCGCGCCAACTGCGAATCGGTAGCTGCCATTGAACCGAATCTTACTATAAGATGCGCATCCCTCTTCGATTCCCACAACGTGAAACCGCCAATCGGCGCGTTTGGGTTCTTTCTTCTTGCCTGCAAGAGCCTTCGAGATTGATTCCATGGCGGCGTTGAGGTATGAGTAGGGCACCCTTTGTGAAAGGCTTCTTTCTGAGTTCGAGGCTAATCCGTTGGCTGGCATATGTGGCCGGCTGGACTGTGTTCGCGCTGTTCTTCATCAGCGAGGATACGGGCCGCCTGCTGTATCAAGGCCATGCCGTCCAGTGGCACGACTATCTCGTGGTCTGGCTGACAACCGCATACGCTTGGGCTTTTCTGGCGCCATTCGTTTGGTGGCTGGCGCACCACTTTCCCATCGAGCGAAGAATCTGGTGGCGTAGTGTCGGACTTCATCTGGGGTCGAGCATCGGTTTTGCAGTGATCGAGGCGGTCTTGTTCGCCTTGATCACGCCGATGTTTGGCCTGCTGCCCTGGTTCCCACGGAACTTTGCCGCGACCTTCCGAGCCGTGCTTCCTATCGACTTCCATTTGAATGTAATCATTTACTGGATGATCGTTGGCGTTCAGCACAGCGTGAGCTACTACCGCAAGTTCGTGGAGCGTGAAAAACTGTCGGCGCAACTGGAGTTGCGGGCGACTCAGCTCGAGAGCCAACTCACGCAGGCCAATCTGAACGCACTTAAGATGCAGCTCCATCCCCATTTCCTTTTCAATACCCTCAACGCCATCGTCGTGCTGGTGCGGCAACATAGGACAGCAGAAGCCGATGAAATGCTGACCAATCTCAGCGAACTCCTGCGCCAAACTTTGGATGGGTGGGAGACGCAGGAGGTTCCTTTGCGACGCGAGGTAGAGTTGATCAACCTCTATCTCGACATCCAACGGGTCAGATTCCATGACCGCTTGACCGTCCAAATGAGTCTCTCGCCGGCGACGCTGCACGCTCTGGTCCCCAGCCTCTTGCTTCAGCCGATTGTGGAAAATGCAGTCCGGCATGGCGTATCCAAGAGTTCCTCGCCGGTTAGGATCGAATTGAGATCAAACTTAAGAGACTCGCTCCTGGAGATACAGGTTTGCGATGACGGCCCAGGAGTTTCAGGGGAAAGCAGCGGGAACGGGTTGGGATTGAGCAATACGCGAGCCCGTCTCGAGCAACTCTGCGGCGAGCGGCAATCCCTGCATCTCAGCGGCCGCGCGGGCGGAGGAACGATCGTGACGGTCCTGCTTCCCTATCATCCCGAGGAAGGCCGCGACCGATGAAGAGGCTCGCTAGTCACCAGACTGAACCTGCCGAGATTCTCACCTCGCACGGCGGCCTGCGGAGTCTGATCGCAGACGACGAGACTCTGGCGCGTCAGGGAATCAGGATGCTGCTGGAGCAGGATGCTGAAATCGGATCTATCGAAGAGGCGGCCGACGGAACGCGGGCGGCCGAATTGATGCTGACGGGCGGCTTCGATTTGATCTTCCTGGACGTGCAGATGCCGGAAATGGATGGCATTGCTGCCCTGCGGCGCGCCGGAGCAAAATTTTCCGGCGCCGTGATATTCGTGACTGCCTATGACCAGTACGCGATCGAGGCCTTCGAGGTAAATGCCGCCGATTATCTGTTGAAGCCATTCACGCCGCAGCGCTTCGGCCAAGCTTTGCAAAGAGCAAAAGCCCGAATTCGCAGTGGCTCGCAAAGGATGAATGCACAGGTGCTGGCGGTCCTGGAGCGGATCGCGAGCCAGCCAACGTACCTGAATCGAATCGCGGTGCGAGGCGCTACAGGCACAAGCTTTGTGGAGACGAAACATGTGGATTGGCTCAAGGCGGCGGAAAACTATGTGGAATTGCACGTAGGGACAGATTGCCATCTGGTGGAGGTGACGATGGCGGAGATCGCAAAACGCCTCGACCCGGCCCGCTTCGTTCGCATTCACCGTTCCGTCATCGTAAACACACAACGTATCCGGACGGTCCAATCTGTATCCCATTCGGAGTATTTGGTGACCCTTGCCAGCGGCGTCCAGCTTCGCTCCGGACGGACGTACAGGGAGACGTTGCAGAGGTTGATCTCGAATCCCTTTTGACCGTTCGCCGCAGGCAAATTCCAGTTGGTCAGGCGCCACATCCATCCGGTCAGAAAAGTCTTTTCGCGCAAGTAATCGATGGACTAGTGTGCGCTCCATGTGGCGCATTCTGATTCCTCTACTGTTCCTGACGTCTGCAGTCGCCCAGTCGTCCATCGATTCCACGGAGTACCAGGCGCGGCGGCGAGCCGCTATAGAGAAGATTCCGGATGGGATCATTGCTCTGCACTCCATCTCGGGATTGAAACGCTGGGAGGAGTCAGGGTCGCATCAGGATGCCAGCTTTTTCGCGTTTACCGGATTGGCCAATGCGCGCGGCGCCATTCTGGTTCTGGATGGAACGGAAGGCAAATCGTGGCTCTTCGTGATGCCGCGTCCCAAGATGGCCGGCCCGGAATTCGGCTCAGATCTTCGGGGCGCAGACGCGGCCTTCGTGGATCCTGGCGCGGAGGCCGAGAGTTCTCTCAAGATCGACCACGTTGTTCCGTGGGACCAATTTATCTCCTTCGTCGATTCGCGCCGCAAGAGTAATCCGAAGCTAGTGATGTACGTCGACAGCGCCGGCCAAACCGGTGCCATGTCGGGGCAAGTGAGCGATCCGCCTGGGATGGCGGCCATCGAAAATCCTCACACGCTCTGGGGCGACGCTATACATCAACAGTGGAGCGATCTCGAAATCAAAGACGCGTTCCCAATTCTTGACGAAGTTCGATGGGTCAAGAGTCCCGCCGAGCAGGCGCTGCTGCGAAAGGCGGCTGCAATCACGACTCAGGGCTTCTGGGCGGGCGCGCTTGCCATCGCGCCCGGCAAGACCCAACGGCAGGTGGAGGGCGAAGTGCTCCGCGCCTGTTTTGATGCGGGCTCGGATGGTCCCTCGATTTGGCCGTGGGTTCGCTCCGGACCCTTTGCGATGGGCAACGTACTATTCGAGCCTTTCCTCGACTATGACAACCTGGATCGGACAACGCAGGCTGGTGAAGTAGTGCGACTCGACCTCGGCTGTGATTTCCAGATGTACAAAGGGGATTTCGGGCGGACAATCCCGGTGTCTGGCCATTTCGATGAAGGACAGAGCGAGACGATGGAGTTGTTAAATGGCGCCTACCTCGCGGGGGTCAGCAAGATGCGTCCCGGCGCCACTCCTCAGGATGTTTTCAAGGCGACGACCAGCTACATCGAACAACATCAGGCGGAGCTGAAGTCAGCAACGGCTAAAGAGGCAGCGGCAAACTTCCTGAAGCGACCAAACTTGCCCCTGCATGGTCTGGAGGTCGATATGGCGGAAGGTGTCCCTAAGACTTTCCAGCCAGGAAATGTCTTTTGTTACGAGCCTTTGCTGACTGCCGGCAACCAGGCTTTCTTTGTGGAAGATACCTTTCTGATTGTTCCGACAGGCTACGAGATTCTGAATCCATCCCTGCCCTATTCGGCGAAGGACATCGAACAGGCGTTGGCGAAGCGACGTCCGCAATGAGGGGCATGGAAGGTAAAGAGGCTCCCTGCTTTGCCATTTCGCTGGTTGCGGCGTTGGCAGTTCTCGGAATTGCGCAAAGTATCTCTAGTTACAATCTCGCGGATGTCTGGCCGTCGCGAGGAATCTGCCTATACCGGTTAGAGGTGAACTCACCGTGCTTCCCGCCCCCGACTGGCAAATGAGGATTCTTTGGATACAGGTCGCGCCGACGGGCTTCCTAACCCCTTTCTTCGCAGGAAACTTCCCCTCACCAGGGCACCTATTGTCGCTCAGAGTTTCGAAATCAGGCTCGGGAGATTCCCAATGAGATTACTTACACTCGCCTTCTTGCTCGCAGCCGCCCCCACCATGGCTCAGGGGCCGCCTGCCGACTTGATGGTGCGACACGTAACAATTGTTGATGTAACGAACGGGCAGACGCGAAGCAACCAGCGGGTTAGCCTAAAGAACGGCAGAATTGTCGCAATCGAACCCGAAAGTCCGAAGGCTCCGCGGGCGGCAAAGGTGGTGGACGCTGCGGGCAAGTTTCTTATTCCGGGGCTCTGGGACATGCACGTCCACATCGAACCTGCGCCGAAAATCTTTACGCGCTTATATCTTGCGCACGGCGTTACCGGGATTCGTGACATGCGCATGGAACTCGACGCGCTCCTGAAGTTGCGCGCGGAGATTGCCAGTGGGGAGATTTTCGCTCCGCGACTGGTGGCATCCGGACCGGCGCTGGACGACTTACCGCCTCAATTCCCATTGCCGGTGAAGCTGAGGGTGAAGACCGCCGAAGATGGCCGCAAGGCTGTAATTGTGTTGAAGGCGAATGGGGTTGACTTCATCAAAGTTCACAACTTCACTTCCCGGGAAGCGTTCTTTGCGATTATGGACGAGGCCAAGCGGCAGAACCTTACGGTCGTGGGTCACGTTCCTCTTACGGTCGTCGAGGATCCAGAACGAACGGCCGTGAGTAGCGGCCACAAGGTCATCGTCTTTGACCGCCAGATCGTGGACCGGTGAACGCGGCAGGTTGAGTTGCAACGACTGCCAGTGGGCGCCGTCGTCGGCTGAAAAATATACTCCGGTCTCCGTGCCCGCGAAGAGCAAACCTTTCACTTTGGTGTCTTCCCGCACCGCCCGTACGTACGAGCCGTCGGGAATACCGTTGGTAATGCGGGTCCAGGTCTTCCCGAAGTCGTGGGTCTTATAGATCAGGGGAGCAAAGTCGTCGAACTTATGGCGATCGACCGCTATATACGCGGTGCCGGCATCCTGATGCGAGGCTTCGATGATGCTGATCATGCTCCACTCCGGCATGTCCTTGGGAGTGACGTTGTCCCAGGTCTTGCCGTCATCGCGGGTCAGGTGAATCAACCCGTCGTCGGTTCCGGCCCAAAGCATGCCACGCTGAAGCGGAGATTCGGCCAACGCAACCACCGTGTCGTAATACTCGACGCTGGTAATATCCAGCGTAATCTCTCCGCCCGAGGGTCGCTGCTTGCTCTTGTCGTTGCGCGTCAGGTCAGGGCTAATCGGATTCCAGCTGTGCCCCTGGTCCGTGCTTTTCAGCACAAACTGCGAAGCGCTGAACAACACGTTGGAATCGTAGGCCGACACCAGGACCGGCTCGGTCCATTGGAAGCGATACTTTAGCGCGCCCGCTCCGTTGCCTGATGTATCCAGAGGATAAGGAGACACATCCTCCGTCTGGTCGGTGCGATGATCGTAGCGGCTGATGGTGCCATCGGAGGAGCCCGCGTACACGATTTCCGGATCGTGTGGATCGGGCGCGATATAACCGCTCTCGCCCCCGCCCACTTCATACCAGTCCTGGCGGGCAATGACACCGTCGTCGGTGCGGCTGGCGATGGCGACCGTGCTGTTGTCCTGCTGCGCTCCATAGACGCGATACGGCCAGTGGTTATCGACGGCCACATGGTAGAACTGCGCTGTCGGTTGATTGTTCTGCTCGGTCCACGTCTTGCCGCCGTCGACGGAAATCGTTACTCCGCCATCGTTGCCATTGATCAGGCGCTGGGGGTTGGTAGGATCGATCCACAGCGCATGATGATCGCCGTGCGGAGCCGGCAGCAGGGTGAAAGTCTTGCCGCCATCGGTTGAGCGGAATGCGCCAGTGTTCAGCACATAAACGGTGTTCACCTCTTTGGGATCCGCGAAGACGTGCATGTAATACCAGGCGCGTTGACGGTAGCGTTCGTCGGAGTTGATTCGCGTCCAGGAATGGCCGGCATCGTCTGAGCTGTAGAGACCGCCCTCCTTGGCTTCAATTAGTGCATAGACGCGATTAGAGTCGGCGCCCGATACCGAAATGCCAATGCGTCCCAGAGGGCCTTCGGGCAGACCGTTGCCTTGCAACTGGCTCCATGTGAGCCCGCCGTCGACCGACTTATACAGACCGCTGCCCGGCCCACCGCTGTTGAAGTACCAGGGCTGGCGACGCACCTGCCACAGCGATGCATAGACCACGCTCGAGTTTTTGGGATCGAAGACCACATCGGCCGCGCCGGTGTCGTTGTCTTTGAACAGAACTTTCTGCCAGGTTTTGCCGCCATCCGCAGTGCGGAAAATACCGCGCTCGGCGTTCGGGCCCCACGCGTGTCCCACCGCCGCCACCATGACAATGTCCGGGTTGCGGGGATCGACAATGATGGCTCCGATGTGGCGTGTATCTTTCAGCCCGACATTCTTCCAGGTGAGGCCGCCGTCCGTCGACTTGTACACGCCGTCGCCGTAGGAGATGTTGCCGCGCAGGCAGGCTTCGCCGCTGCCCACATAAATAATGTTGTGATCGGAGCCGGCCACCGCAATGGCGCCAATGGAAGCGACGCTCTCGTGGTCAAAGGTGGGAGTCCAACTGAGACCGCCGTTGGTGCTCTTGAACACACCTCCAGCCACCGCACCGAAGTAATAGATGTTGGGCTCACCCGGAACTCCGGTGACCGCAAGTACGCGGCCCCCACGAAACGGTCCAACCTGGCGCCATTTCATGCCTCCGATAATGGCGGGATTGACTTGGGTGGGAGAGTAAGGAGAGAACGACATCAACATCAGTGCGCAAGAAACAAGCAGACGACGCATCAAACGAATCCTTTAGTAGTTGTGAACGCGCTATCGTACTGGGAAGGGATGGGAGTTGCAAGGCAACTGCGACCAACAGCAAACGTGCTTATACGACTACGGGGCCGGGTTATCGGCGGACGCCATGTCTCTTTCCTGCGGAGGTGTTGTTAAACTCAAGATTGAAGCGGAATCCGCGATGGCCACAGGATCTGATTCCCTGGCAAGAGAGGGATAGCCGATGTCGTACTCTGGACAACATGCAAGCACCAGCTCCGCCCCCGCTCAACCCACTGCGCCCGAGCCTTCCTTCGCCGAGCGCACACGTACCCTGATGCATGTGGGACGCATTGGCAGCCTCTCAACCTTGTCGCGCAAGCAACCCGGCTTTCCTTTCGGATCGTTGATGCCCTTTGGCATCGAC
>JBARGS010000476.1:0-15816 GCA_049798495.1 Candidatus Korobacteraceae bacterium
ATTACATCGGCAGCAGGGTTCGCGCCGCGATGATGCGTCGTAAACCAGAAGAAGGCGCCCGCCAGGAGCACGCCAAGAATGAACGGCCGTACAAATCTCATAGTGATAAGAAGTATCCGACTATTTCGGAGCTTCGCCGACGAATAGACGTACTCTATAAGAAAGTGTAACGAAACCGGCAGGAGTTGTGCATCTGGCGCCGCAAGTCAAGCGCTGGCCAAGGCTTGCAGTTGTTTCCAGATCTTCTCTACCTGGAGCTCCGTATCCTCAACCGTGCCAGAATTCTCAATGACGTAATCGGCATGGCGGGCCTTGTCTTCATCGCTAAATTGGGCCTTACTTCTTCGGAGGACTTCGGCGCGCGCAGTCTCGAGTGACACCCGTGTGCGTTCCGCGTAGCGCGCCGTCTTGCGTTCCGCATCGCAAGTTACGACGATGATCTTGTCGAAGTCCTTCGCGGCTCCGGCCTCGATGAGCAGTGCGGCTTCCACCACTGCAACGCCGTTGGGATCTCGGCCTTCGACCTCGGCCATCCAATGATTTTGAGCGGCGATTACGGCGGGATGGACAATGGCATTCAGGTCGCCAATGCGATCGGGGAAGGCGAGATTCGCCAGGCGGGAGCGGTTGATAGTGCCGTCGGGATTGAGAATGTCGCGGCCGAAGCGACGGACGATCTCATCGTAGGTCGGGGTTCCGGGCAGGTACAGCTGATGCGCCAGGCTGTCGGCTTGAAGATAGTGTGCCCCTCGCTTGACCAGCATCTCGGCGACGGTGGACTTGCCGCAGGCAATTCCGCCGGTGAGTCCTATGCGGAGCATGCTCCTCCGGGAGCAGTCAGTTGCGGGACGGTAGCGAGCACTTCCCGGAAGATCTCCGGGGAGGGCGGCTCAGGAGTATTGACGAACCGGGCGAGATGAGGAATCAGGCGCATGATGGGCGCGGCGATCTCGAAGATCTCATCATCCTGATTGACGTCGATCCTGCCCTGAGTACGCGCACAAGCCTCGGTTGCCCGTTCGAATCCAACATTGTTAGCCAGGTCAGCCGACAAGCGAAGCAGCGCGCTCAATTCCGCAGGTCTGGCGACGGGCAAACCCGTAGCGGTTGGGCGGATCTCTCCCCGAACGGCGACTACGGCAATCTCCGAATATAGGTAGATCATCTGTGTTATGTGAATGGAGTTGAGCGCGCCGTGGCTCGTGACTTGACTCAGCACATCGTCGGCTATTTGCGGAAAGGACTGAACGAACAGTGGCACCTGGGCGAACGCCGCATGCGCCGACTCGTGGCCGATGTCGGATTCCCAATCCCAATCCTGGCCTTCTCGTCGCGACGTCGCCAGCCAGCTTCGCACTCCGTTGTTCTCATCCCGCTCCCAAGCCACGCCATGATTCTGCATGGACGAGCAAGGGATTACTCCCTGTAAATCGCCGCCCGCATTGTTGTTTGCCGCCGGGCCGCCGAGGCCACCGTCCTTCGAAAAATAGATCGCCCACGGCTGTATGTCGGTACGGGCGGTGAGGAAGGTTTCAAGTTCGTCTTCCGTGAGCAAGCCAAGACCTACAAATCTCTTTCGCCGAGCCGATCGTCTCTCCAGTTCAATCCGCAGATGCTCCCCCATACCTTGCAGAAAGCTCGACACGGCAGCCTCCCCGATCTCGGGATCGGCGAACAGCGTGATCGATGCGGGCAAGTAGCGGACGGAGCCGGCAGGAAGTTGCTCAGCCAGATAGGGAATGAGGTTCCCGCTCTGCCGGACGGGCGCTTTCGTCCAAGGCAAAATCGAATCGACAAACTGCATGGTAGGATTCTCCGACTGGGCAGCGGGCGTGTTATGCCGGGAACTCATCCAGGATTGTCTCATACAACGAATTGAACTCCGGCATCGCGAGATGCTGCCGTCGGCGCGGCTTGGGCAGAGGACAAACCACATCGCGCAACACGCGACCCGGACGCCCGCTCAGTACGATTACTCGATCGCCGAGAAAGATAGCCTCGCGGATGTCGTGGGTCACGAACAGGACCGTGCAATCTGAGTTCGACACCACATCCAGGAGCAACTGTTGCATGGTTTCGCGGGTGCGCTCGTCCAGAGCCCCGAAAGGTTCGTCCAGCAGCAGCAGCTTCGGCTTGACGATCATCGACCGGGCCAGCGCCAGCCGCTGGCGCATGCCGCCGGACAATGTCTTGGGATAAGCGTCGGCGAACTCGCTGAGACCCATCAAGCTCAGCCACTTGGATACCTCTTGTTCCTGCCCATCCTCTGAACGGTTGGCCAAGCCGAACGCGGTATTTTCCCGCACCGTAAGCCACGGAAAGGCGCTGTAGGATTGAAAGACAAAGCCGCGATCGAGACTGGGACCGCTGACCGGGCGCCCTTGGTAGGTGACAGCCCCCGAATTAGCGGTCTCCAAACCTGCGGCCAGCCGCAAGATTGTCGATTTCCCCGATCCAGAAGGTCCCAGTAGGGTAACGAACTCGCCGTTACGAACGTAGAACGAGATGTCCTGCAGGGCCAACACCGGACGCTGCTTCCGGCCGAGGAAGGTTTTCGACGCCTTGTCGAATTGGAGCAAGGCGTCACTCGTCATGCTGCCATCGGAAGAGTCTGGTACCCGAGACTCGGAAGAGAATGTCGGTGAGCAGGCCAAGAAGCCCGACGAAGATGATGCCGGCAAAGACGTGGTCGGTTTCGAGATAACGCTGCGACTGAATGATGAAATAGCCGATGCCCCGATTGCCGGCGACCAGTTCCGCCAGCACCAGGTAGGACCAGGCCCAGCCGGCGACGATCCGCAGATCGTCCCATATGGCCGGCATCGACCAGGGCACGACGATGCGCCAGAGAACCTGAGCGCGAGTGAGGCCGAAGGTCCGTCCGGCCTCGATGAGTTCCTTGGGAACGGAGGCCGAATCTGCCGAAATCAACAGAATCAACTGAAAGACGACGCCAATGGTGATGACGGCTATCTTCTGTTCATCGCCGATGCCAAACCACAGGATGCACAACGGAACCAGCGCCGCCACCGGCAGGTAGCGGGTGAAACCGCAGAGTGGCTGCACCAGTTCTGCCACCCATCGAATTTGTCCGGACACGATGCCCAGAGGAAAAGCTATGGCCACCGAGATAAGAAACGCGCCGCCGATGCGAATCAGACTAGGCAGAAGCTCTTCGTGAAAGAAGCTGAAGGATAGCAGCGAAAGAAAACTCTGGAGAACCTGATAGGGGCCGGGGAGGAAAACGGGATCGACGATGGCCATTCGCGCCAGCACATACCAAAGCGCAAGCAGGAAGAGAATTGGAGCAAAGCTTATCGCGCGGTCTTGCCATCGCTTACCCATGGCGTTAGGTTCCCAGGCAGACCTTGCTGACATCTTCATGTAGATCGGGCGGGAATCGCTTTTTTATCAACCGCAGAATTGTACCCCGTCGGTCTGCAATTGCTGCTTTTTCTTTTGCAGCTCTTTCTGCTGCGGCTTCGCTCTTATCGCCGTCACCTCTTACTAGGATTTTATTCAACCGCCTTTCATTCAAAAGCACATCGCGGGTTGAATGGAAAATGCAAGCATCCTGCTCCGACTTGTCGACCACACAGGAATCCAGGAGTTCAGCCGCCATCTCGGCTGCTTCACGACCATCCGTCCACGGAACAAAATTCTCTTCATAGCGAAGGTAGCACCTCGCTCTACCCTCCGTAGTAGCGTTATGAACGCAGAACTGCAGCGGAGGTCTCTTGCGGAAGTGAATGCTGAGGTTTTCGCGCATGAGATCCAGATTGTCCCGCACCTTGCCCAGATTTTCGAGCATGCGGGCGAAGAGCTCTTTCGTCTCCATGTCAGGCTGCATTAGACCGGCAGCGGCGATCCCAAGCACCAGATTGGAGGTAGGGCTTATGTTTTTTTCGAAGTCACCGTAAAAGTATTCATATCTTGCACCGGATTGCATATTTTTCAAAACGGTTTTGGAAAACTCGGGATCGAACTGTTCCACGGGCTCGATGGAATTTACTACGACAGCGACGCCTTCCCGCTGAATCAGCAAATCACCGCCGTCGAGCTTGGCCCTTTCCTTGTCGGCCAGTTCCTGCTTCTCGATTGTGCACAGACTTGGGTGACGATAGCAGTCCATATTCTGGATGGCGTCACTGACACTTGCAACCGCTTCGTCGACGCTTTCAGAGCATTCATAAACTTTAGGATCCTTGCCCTTGATTGGAATCAGAGTGCAGCCCGCAAGATCCGTCGGCAACGCGTTCTTGTCTGCCCCGCAGACCATAAAGCTGCGCTTCGGATCGCGACCCAAAGCGCCGATGAACAGACCAAGTTCGAAGATGGTGTTGTCCCGCGGAGCCTTAAACGGTGTTCCCCTTTTCTCCAATGGATCATCTTCGGTCAGTAGGATGATCGCGAAGTCGGAGGCACATGCATGATCGACGATCGTTTTCAGCGTACCTTCTGAAGGGGTGAAGCTATCGGTCCACAACGTAAACCTAGCGTCCTGCCCCAATTCCTTCAATCGCTTATGCAGGCGATCTTTAATTGCCAGTGAAACCGGCATGGCTTCCTTGCTCGACGCAATAAATACCTTCTTCGGTCTGGCCATGTTATTCCTTCGCGTTCGCGATGAACTCCGTGGAGATAATCTGATCCGGCTTTACCGGCTGACTGATTACTTTCGCATCCAGCCAGATGGCTGAAGCCCGTTGCGCCACCTGGAAGATCGGCCCCGGTTCTTGCTGTGTGCCAAAGTATTTCTTATTCCGCGCCAGATCGCAGAAGTTAATACCATCCAGGATCTGAGCGTACTTGGCCGTGTCTACCTGAAAGTAGGGAGCCATAATAGCATCCGCCTGCTGGGGATGAGCCTTCCAATAGTCAATCGCTCGCAAAACAGCGTTAACGATGGCTTGGACATCCTGGGGCGAGCGAGCCACGACACCCTGGTTGAAACCTAGACAGTCAACGATCAGGTTGGGATAGTCCTTGGAGGAGGCGAGGAGATGCCCGTGACCGTCCTGTGCGGCCTTGGTCAACCACGGGTCCCAAAGCACCGCGGCGTCGACTTGTTTGGAGATGAATGCGGCTCCGCCCTGGGCAGTCTCCATGTCGACGGACTTAATGTCCTTCAGGGTCATGCCATTCTGCTGCAGCAGGGCGCGAATAAAGAACTCGCTGGGCAAGCCGCGCTGGAAAGCGACGGTCTTCCCGCGCAGATCGGCGATGGTTTTGATGGAGGCATTGGCCACGATGCCATCGGCGCCATTCGATTCGTCAATCGCCATCGCGATCGTCGCCTTAAGATTGTTACCTGCCGAAAGCACGAAGTAATCAACGGGCGCGGCCAGAGCGTCGATTCGGCCGGCCTTCAAGGCGCTGTTACGCTCGGCAAGTCCGGTAAGGACGACGAGTTCGGCGTCAATTCCTGCGTCCTTAAAGAACCCCTTATCGCGCGCCAGATAGAGTGGACCGAAGCCCACAAAGGGCCCGAGTCCGATCCGGTAGGTGTGGAGCTGCGACTTTGGCCGGCAGCCCGGTAGAACGAGAACTGCAATCAAAAGGCAAACGAAGGACGTCGTACGCCAGCGACAACCAGAGTTCATAGACCGCATCGGTCACCCTTGTGTTTATGCAAGTTGCCAGCTCGGATTCTTCTCGACGGAGCAGTTGTATACAAAAGACGATTTCGCCGTCAACGATCCGCCGCTCGCGCGCTGGCATCGCCGTGGGTATGGCGCTGCGGCATTCCCAGACTGCGCACGGTATCGTTTTCGAAGTCGAATTCGATCAGCACCGCCGGCTCGTCGCCGACCACCCAGCCGTCATGGCCCGGTTCGATGGAGACGACCTGGGGAGCTTTAAACTCGACAATGCAGCCGTCGGAAAACTCCATGTGAATCTGCCCCTGGGCGAGAAATCCGACGTGGGCGTGCATGCAGAAGTCGGTGCCGACCACCGGTTTCATGTGGGTTGACCAGCGGAATCCCGGCGGATAGATCACGCGCTTGACGCGCGCCGCGCCGGCGCGGGCGATGTCAAGCTTCACTCCTCCGACTTCGGAGTGCTGCGATCCTTTCATGGGCGCGAGGAGAGGTTCGGTCATGGCACTGACCTCCACGATGACTTCGAGGATTTTCTGCAACCCGAATGGCGCGTTGCGTATCACCGAGGATACAGCAGCCGGCCGGAGTTTCGTCTGGAATTTGTGCTTGAAGGGAGGGAGCGACTTTTAGATGACCTTCTTTGGACTGGCGGCGGGTAGTATTCCGTGCGTGTCCGGCCGTGCGCGGAGAACGCATCACGCATCCCATGAATGGCTTTGTATCAGGGCACGGCGTCACAGGCTGCGGAAAAAGTCGCGAAAGCAGATGCCTCGGCGCTGAAGCCGCCTCGTGATGGCAAAACGAAAGGCTTATACGCGGCGCTAAAGCGCCGCACTACCCGTGCCGTTACAGAACCCGGCATGATCTATGAACAGATCCTGGGTTACTGGTTCACCGGTATCTTGATAATCTTCTTCTGGATGGCGTAGGTCACCAGTTGTGCCTTGTTGTGGATGTCGAGCTTGCGCATCAGGTTGAACTTGTGGGCCTCGACGGTCTTTACGCTGAGTCCCAACAGCACGGCGATCTCCTTGACGGAGTTGCCCTCCGCCAGCAGCTTGAGGATCTCGCGTTCGCGAGGGGTGAGGGTAGACATGCGTGGCCGCATCCTGGCATCTCGCACGCGCGCGCGAAAATCTTCCACCAGCTTGCCCAGCACTTGTGAGCTTAAGTACTTGCCGCCTTTGTAAACATCGCGAACGGCGGTGACCAACTGTTGCGCCGGAGTGTCCTTCAGCACATACCCCGCAGCCCCGACTTCCAGGCATTGCACCAGGTAGTCTTCGTCTTCGTACATGGTGAGGAACAGAACCTTGGTCTCCGGTCGCTGCTTCTTGATCTGCCGGGAACCCTCAAACGAAGACAGTCCGGGCATGCCGATATCCATCAAGACGACGTCTGGCCGTAACTGCCCAGCTTTCTCCACGGCATCGCCTGCGTCCGGCGATTCGCCCACCACCTCAAAGTCGCTCTCAGTCTCCAGCAGGCGTCGCACTCCCTGCCGGAACAACGTATGATCATCGACCAACAGACATCTAATTTTCGGCATCGTTCACCTGGATTACCAATTCCTCTCGCTCCGTGCGCTACTTAGGTTGCTTTAGAAACCAGGAAACGAGTCTTCCTGGATTGCCAAAGAAATGTCTTATGCTCCACGCGCCAAGGTGCCAAGTTCGCCGGTGCGAAGCGAGTGCTCAATCGCGACGCCGTTGGTTGTTAGCGGCGCACTTACTTCGATGCGAGTACCTCGCCCCTGGGCCGAGGTGACCTTCATTTTTCCGCCGATATTACCGATGCGCTCGTGCATTCCGGCCATGCCGAAGGTCTGCCTGCCCGGGACGGGTTTGGCGGTGATTCCCACCCCATCGTCTTCAATCAGCAAGGTCACCGCCGCCTCGGAGCGCTGCATCTCGATGTTCACGGTGCTGGCATTGGCGTGCTTGGCGACATTGTGCAAGGCTTCCTGCACCACGCGGTAGATGGCGGTTTCCAGGGTCGCGGGCAGCCGGCCGAACTCCGGCGACACCGTTACCCGCGCCTTCACTCCCGAACTCTTGGCGAGGTCCTTGGCCTCTTTACGCACCGCGGCAATCAACCCCAGTTCTTGCAGGACTAGCGGCGACAGACGGCCAATAATCCGCCGGATGCCCTCGATCGTCCGATCCACGACCTCGAGGGTTTCGCGAATTTTCGCGCGCGGTGTGCGTGCCGGCACGCTGCTCTCCAACATTCCCAGGTAAAGACGAATCACCATGAGCGCCTGCCCAGTCTCGTCGTGGAGTTCACGGCTGATGCGTTTGCGCTCCTCTTCCTGGGCATGCAAGAGGTGGCCGGAGAGTTCGGCAATGCGCATTTCGCGAGCGCGCAAGGCGTCGGTCATCCCCGCGCGGTCGATAGCCAGAGCCGACCGATCGGCGATGGCCTTCAGCAACTCGCGCTCCGTCGGCAGCCATTCATAGGGCCTCGAGAAACCGATGACCAGCACGCCGATCACCGTCTCCCCAGATTTCAAAGGCACGCCCCACACCGCTTTCGCCTTGTTCTGCAAGATGGGATCGATTCCGTTTTGCGGGACACGCAGATCGGGCAGAATCCCGGGTTCTCCGGTGGCGGCAATCTTCCGCAAAAAGCCCTTACCCACGGTGTTGGTCAGTCCCAGGTTCTCGAGTCCATCCTCGAAGCCGACCTGGGCCTGCACGCGCAGCACTTGTTGTTCCGGGTCCTTCATCAGGATGAGCCCCAGACTCGCGTTGAAGGTGGAGGTCGCGATTTGCAGCACTCTCTCCAGCAGAGCATTCAGATTTTCCGCAGAGAGTTCAGCATCCAGCACCGACAGCAGCGTGTCGGATTCGATCTTCTGCGCATCGGAATACGCTGCGGAAACGGCTAGGTAGCTCGCCCAGGACAGCGTTTCCATCGCGGCCATGGCTTCCGCTAAACGAGCCGGGGGAAAGATTCTTTCCAGGTAAGGATCGATCAGTTGCTGGTAGATCTCCAGCGATCGGGCCACGGCGCGCGCGCTCACCTTCAGCTTGGCAAGCCGTTCGCCGAAGTGTTGCAAGCTCTCGTAGAAGGCGGCAAAATCGGTTTGCGAA
Source organism: Candidatus Korobacteraceae bacterium (assembly GCA_049798495.1). Taxonomy (GTDB): domain Bacteria; phylum Acidobacteriota; class Terriglobia; order Terriglobales; family Acidobacteriaceae; genus Bog-257. Next base: position 8,699 of record JBARGS010000476.1, read on the forward strand.
AAGATCGAAAAGCCGGTGCCGATCGTCAGCCGTTCCAGGGCCGTCATGGCCCGGCCATCGAAGTCAAACTCGGCAAACATCTTCTGGCGCCAGGAAGCGGTGATTTCCGGGAAATACGGCTGAAGGGTGCGAACCACTTCGATGACCACTTCGCGCGACGTTTCCTTCATGGGCAGAAGGGGGGACATGCTGCTCCTTGGCAGTTAAGAAGGTTGATGCGGTGGAGCTTAGGCCAGGATGGCAGAGCTGCCCATTAAACTCGCGACCGGAATTCGTTCTATCTTAGTCGATTCTAATAGCAGAATAGTAAATATTATCTCAGGTGTACACAGTGACGAGCACGGTATCGCTTCCGATTCGCTCCAAACCTAAGGGTGCGTGTTCGGCTGGCGGCTGAATCCGTACCGAACGACTGCGCATCTCTAGTTGCCGACAGACGCGGTTGATGATGACAACACTGAGAAACGAGAATGAAACGGTGGCTGCGCTGAGCAATGATGAGATATTACGCTATTCGCGACACCTCATCCTGCCCGAAGTCGGAATGGAAGGGCAGCGCAAGCTGAAGCAGGCGAAGGTACTGTGCATCGGCACGGGAGGACTGGGCTCGCCGTTGGCGCTCTATCTGGCCGCGGCGGGCGTGGGAACATTAGGTATTGTCGACTTCGATATTGTTGATATAACTAACTTGCAACGGCAAATCATTCACGGCACGGCAGACGTGGGCCGCAAGAAACTCGATTCCGCGGCTGACCGCATCACGGCGATGAATCCCAACGTCGAGGTGCGGAAGTTCGAAACCCGGCTCACCAGCAGCAACGCGCTGGAGATTTTCCGCGACTTCGATATCGTGGTCGACGGCACCGATAACTTCCCCACCCGCTATCTGGTCAACGACGCCTGCGTGCTTAGCGGCAAGCCGAACGTCTATGGATCCATCTTTCGCTTCGAAGGGCAGGCCAGTGTCTTCGCCATGAAAGGTGGTCCGTGCTATCGCTGTCTCTATCCAGAACCGCCTCCGCCTGGAGTTGTTCCCTCTTGTGCCGAAGGTGGAGTTCTGGGAATTTTGCCCGGTTTGGTCGGAACAATTCAGGCGACGGAAGCGATCAAGCTGATCGTCGGCTCAGGCGAGCCGCTGGTGGGACGTTTGCTGCTGGTGGACGCGCTCGCCATGCGCTTCCGCGAGCTCAAGCTGCGCAAGAATCCTGACTGCCCGATGTGCGGTGATCATCCGACAATTACGCAGCTCATCGACTACGAGCACTTCTGCGGAATTCCTGGCGGGCAGAACCCGGCAACTGCTACTATCGGCGACATGACGCCCGAAGAACTCAAACAGCGCCTCGACGCCGGCGACGATTTGTTCATCCTCGATGTTCGCGATCCGCATGAATATCAGATCAGCAATCTCGGCGGCCATCTGATCCCACTCAATGATCTGCCCAAGCGTGTTAGCGAACTCGATTCCTCACGCGAGATCGTGGTCCACTGCAAGATGGGCGGTCGTAGCGCGAAGGCGGTCGACTTCCTGAAGCAGGCGGGCTTCACCAAAGTGCACAACCTCGCGGGCGGGATCAATGCCTGGGCCGAGCGCGTCGATCCTAAGGTGCCGAAGTACTGACCTGCGATCGGCGGATTCCGAAACATTCACCGTTGATTTTCGCCACGCCCACCTCTCGCTTTGCGGCTTACGGCGTAGAGGTTGGACGGCGTCGTGATAGCGGGAAGCGAGCTACCATCGAACAAAAGAGCGGAGCCGAAGCCCCGCTCGATTGAATTGAAAAGAAGACGCCGCTCCTCGACTCTACTGTTGTTGTTTCTTTTCCTCGGGCTTCTGCTCGGGTTTCTGCTCGGGATGTGGCTGCTGATGCTGTTGCGGAGCAGCATGTGCTTCCGGATGCTGTTCTGGAGCAGGCTTGGCATGCTCCTGTGGCTTGGACTCGGGAGCCGGGCGCGGAGCCGGCTTGGTCTCAGGAGCCGGACGCGGAGCCGGCTTGGTCTCAGGAGCCGGACGCGGAGCAGCCTTGGTCTCCTGCTGTGGCCGTTGCTCAGATCGCGTCTGCGGAGCAGGTTTGGCTTGTTGCTCTGGCCGAGTTTCGGGAGCCGGACGCGGAGCAGCCTTGGTCTCCTGTTGTGGCCGTTGCTCAGGAGCAGGTCGAGTCTGCGCAGGCCTGGCTTGCTGCTGTGGCCGTTGCTCAGGCGCCGGCCGCATCGGGGTTTGCGCCCGATTCATTGGCTCCGGCCGTGCGGTCACCGCCGGTCGAGCAGGAACCACGGGAGCGATCGGCCTGCCTTCCGCGATGGGCTTGGTCGCGGCAAGAACGGCCGGACGCCCGCGATTGACGGAGTCAAACTGCTGCCGGTTCTGTGCCGCTGCGCGCTGGTGCTCTAACTGGGTGGTCATGGGAGGAATACGCTGCTCACGCATGCCGGCCAGTTCGGCATTGGTAGGATGGCGATTGACGCCTCCCGGCCCGTTGTAGCTGACGTTGTTAATCGTCGTGTTGTTGATGACCGTACGGTTGTAAACAGTGTTGATGTTGGTGACGTTCACGTTGTTGACGGCACGATTGTAGTAGAACCGATTGTTGTTCCAGTAGCCGCCCTGATAGCCCATGCCCGTGTAGCCGTGTCCATAGTTGATGCCGCCGTAGTATCCGATGTGCTGGCCCCAAAAGCCGTAATGGTAGCGATATATGCCGGCGACGAATCCCCAATAGCCCGGCGTCCACAAGAAGCCGACTTGAGGCGGCTGTGTCCATGCCCCAGGAACCCAGTAATAACCCTGAGGAGCATAGCTCCAATACCCGGGCGTCCAGATATAGCCGTAGCCGGGACATGGCGGCTGGGAATATACCGGCAGCGGCGGCGGTGGCTGCTGCGCCTGAATCACCGGTTGGTTGTAGCTGGTGTCCTCGGGAGCCGCTTCGTTGTCGGAATAGGTTTGTTCCGTCGCAGGAGCAGCTTGCTGCTGGCTCTGCACCGCGGGCTGCTGTTCGGCCAGCTGCGCCGGTTGGCTGGCGGGCTGCTGATAGTTCTGCTGTGGCGCCTGACTTGCCGGCGCCTGACTTGCCGGCGCCTGATTGCCGGCCGGGGCCAGATTAGCATTATCGGGGCCATTCTGCCCCTGATCGGTCTGCGCCGCTTGACCCTGCGTGCTGGTCTCCTGGTTATTGTTGTTGCTCTTGCATCCGGCAACTCCAAACGTCAGAGCGAGGGATGCGGCTGCTAGGACGATGAGAGAAGATACTCGGTTGGTCTTGCTCATAGGAATTTTTCTCCGCGGATAGGATGCAGGATTTTCCTGCAGCAGAGCACGATCGTCTTCGTCGTCAATACAAAATCGCGACAAAATCGCGCGCATGCGCTAATAACATGGGGGGAGCTCGACGTGGATCCCAGTATACCGGTTCGCAACGACTCATACTCAATTCGGGCTGTAGTATCTGGCCCACTTCCGCCCCCCGAGGCTGAAGTTGTCTCAGTGATAAAGTCTCTCGCATAGGAGAGACATGTTCCAACTGTTCTTCGCGCTGCTGGCTGTAGTTGCCGCCTCAATTCACCTGGCTGTCTCTCGCGCTCGCCGCGGCAGTGGCGCGGCCGTCGCCGGAACCTATCTCGTTTACCTTTTCTTCATCTATGTCGGCCTGATGGGCGTGCTCACGGCCAGCGCCCACGTCTTCCGGCCGGTACAGACGTCGGCTTCCATTGGCTGGTCGACGAGCCCTTACGAATATGAGGTTGGAATGGCCGATTTGACCGTCGGAGTTTTGGGAGTCCTGTGCGTCTGGTTTCATGGCGAGTTCTGGCTGGCGACGGCGATTGCCAATGCGGTCTGGCTGGAGGGGGACGCGGTGGGACATATTCGCCAAGTCATGCTCAACAACAATCACGCCCCTAACAACTCTGGGGTGTTCCTGTATCTAGAGATCATGACTCCGGCATTGATCCTGTTTCTGACGCTTTACCACCGGCATAAAACTGCTGTCAGAGACTCCCAATAGGGGTATTGTGTTTCAACCACTTAGCGGGCGTATGGGTACAGCTTCCCGCGTGTTAAAATCTCTAGGAATACTAGCGAGAGAAGTGTTGTCTTGATTGAGATAGCGCCGTCCATCCTGTCGGCCGATTTTGCCCGCCTGGCGGAAGACGCCAACGCCGCTTTGCGGGGTGGCGCGACCCTCCTCCATGTTGACGTAATGGATGGCCACTTCGTGCCCAACATCACCATCGGGCCGCCCGTTGTCGCCTCGCTGCGCAAGGCCGTGGATGTTCCGCTCGATTGCCATTTGATGATCGAGAATCCCGATGAGTACATTCCTGCCTTCGCCAAAGCAGGGGCGAATTGGGTCACGGTCCATCAGGAGGCGTGCATTCACTTGAATCGCAGCCTGGAACTGATTCGCAGTCATGGTATGCGGCCAGGTGTGGCGATCAATCCGGCGACTCCCGTCCAGTTCCTGGGCGAAGTCCTCGACATTGTAGACCATGTGCTGGTGATGTCGGTCAATCCCGGTTTCGGCGGCCAGAAATTCATCACGGGCGCGCTGGAGAAAGTCCGCAAGCTGGCCACCATGCGCAATGCCAAAGGTCTGGATTTCCGGATCGAAATTGACGGCGGTATCGATCTGGAAACGGTCGGCGCCGCCACGCGCGCAGGCGTTGAAATTTTCGTTGCGGGCAGTCACGTGTTCGGCAAGGGCGATCCGGGGCGCAATGTCGAGACCCTGTTGAAGGCCGCTCAGGAAGCGACACTGCAAAGCGCGTGACCGGCGCGCTCAACAATCAGATCCGGGACCAGAGCCAAGCTTGCGTCGACCGGGTTAGTACATAAAGGTTCCCAGAGGTGGTCAGGATGTTTCGTCGCATTTTCATATCGTTCATTGTGGGATTCGGACTGGTGCCGGTACTCTCTATCGCCCAGGACACCAGCGCCACACCGAGCGCCGGCTCCAACCAGGCGCAGACCAGCACGAACAGTCAAAGCCAGACCGCCAGCAGTGTTCCGCAAAACAGCAGCAACAAGAAAAAGAAGAAGAGCAAAAAGGCGCAGAACCCCATCGCCAACGTCGACTCCAAGCAGCCGGATAAAGTGCTGTTCGATCGCGCCGAAGACGCGGTGAAGCATGGCAAGTACGATGTCGCGCGCCTCAGCCTGCAAACTCTGATTAACACCTATCCCGATTCCGAGTACGTTGCCCGCGCCAAGCTGGCGATCGGCGATTCCTGGTACCAGGAAGGTGGCACCGCCGCCTATGCGCAGGCGGAGAGCGAGTACAAGGATTTCATCACCTTCTTCCCCAACATGCCGGAAGCGGCGGAAGCGCAGATGAAGATCGCCAACATTCACTATCGCGAGATGGAGAAGGCGGATCGCGACCCGACTCACGCCCGTCGCGCCGAGGAGGAATATCGGCAACTTATTCTGCAGTTCCCGGACAGTCCGCTGGTGCCGCAGGCCAAGGAACGGCTGCTGGCAGTACAGGAAGTGCTGGCCCGGCGGGAGTACATGATCGGCCACTTTTACTTCATGCGTGAAACCTACCCGGCGGCGATTGCACGATTGAAGTCGGTAACCGATACATATCCGCTCTATAGCGGATCGGATGATGCTCTGTTCGAGCTGGGCATGTCCTACGAGAGAGAGATCGAAGTCATTCGCAGATCGAAGCTGCCTGAGACCGCCAAGGGCACTTTGATCAAGCAATACACCGACGGCGCCGTAGCTGCGTATGGCCGGATACTCACTCGCTATCCGTTGGAGAGTGCCGCCCCAGACGCCAAGAAGCGACTACAAGCTCTGAAGCAACCGGTTCCGGTAGCAACCCCGCAAGCCATTGCCCAGGATAAGGCGGAGATTGCCAGCCGCGGCTCGCTGGGAACCGTCGGTAAGGTTATGGAGAACTTCCATAAGGGACCGGACGTCTCGGAGGCGGTCAAAGTCGGCGAGCCAACTCTGGTCGATCCCAAACAGGCTAGCGCACCGGACATGATACGAGCTGCTAGTGCCAGCGTAACCAGCATTCTCGCGGGTGCGGGCGTGGGCAACACGGTCTCAGTTGAACGAGTTAGGGACGGCGCTGTGCCGGCAGCAAATGAAGCGGTACCGCATTCCGATGCGGCGCCAGGAAGCGCAACGCCGGGCGCGGCCACGGACGGGGCGCCGGCAAACGATGGCAACACCGCCGCAGGGTCTGACATGCAGAACGATCAGGCGCCGGCAGCCGCCACTGGTACCGCACCGCCTCCACCCACGCAGGTGAATGAGGTGGCGGGTTCGAGTTCTGCCAGTGGGTCGCAACCAGCTGCTGCTGCTTCCGGCCAACAGCAAGCTCCTCCCGCTAACTCCGATACGGAAAGTTCGTCGAAGAAGAAGAAAAAGCATCACTTACTTCCGTTCTAGACAGGGTGGCCTGGGGTCTCGCAGTTTGTCCGAAAGTCACTGGAAATCCAGTCGGTTGGCTGGTTGCACGTAGCCTGCCGATTATGTTAACTTTATAGTTTGTCCCGGCTGGCAGGAAGAATCGTGCTCGGTTCGGCGCGGAGGTGTCGGGCCCGGCAGGCTGGCGTAGCTCAGCTGGTAGAGCATCTGATTTGTAATCAGAGGGTCGGGGGTTCAAATCCCTTCGCCAGCTCCAGAATCGTAACCATGAGCGCGCCGCAAGGCGTAGCAGGAGCAAGCCAAACGAGACGCGCAGCTCTCCTAGAGAACTGATTCCAGCAGCAGCTTCCTCAATCGCAAGACGCGCGCGGAAGTATGATCGCGCGGCTGTTGCGGGGTTTTGCCGGAGTCGCGGAGCGACGAATTTGGCATGCGATGTTCTTTGACAGCAGGGATGGACGATTCCGTGTCTTGGCGATGCGGCTCTTGCCGGGAACGGTGAGGGCGAGAGTCTCGGTCGGACGTGCACAGGTGGCCGAGTGGTTAATGGCAGCAGACTGTAAATCTGCCGGTCCTAGGATCTACGGAGGTTCGAATCCTCCCCTGTGCACCAGGTTATTGGGATGAAGCGGTTGTGGGTGGCCTTGGGCGTCTACGCGGCGCTGGCGGTGCTGGCGTGGACCACGATCAGCGAACAGAAGTTCAGGCTGGCCACGGTGGCGATTCTGGCGATGTT
>JBARGS010000477.1:0-2078 GCA_049798495.1 Candidatus Korobacteraceae bacterium
GCCTTGACGATGTTCTGATATCCGGTGCAGCGGCAAAGATTGCCGGAGATTCCCCAGCGAATATCTTCTTCGCTAGGGTTGGCATTCTTCTGCAGCAGCGCATAGGAGGACATGAGCATGCCCGGAGTGCAGAAGCCGCATTGCAGGCCATGCTCTTCCTTGAAGCCCTGTTGCAGCGGATGCATCTGGCCATCCTTGATCAGGCCTTCCACCGTGAGGATCTCGCAGCCATCGGCCTGCGGAGCGAACATAGTGCACGACTTCACGGTCTTGCCGTCGAGCAGGACCGTGCAGGCGCCACAGTGGCTGGTGTCGCAACCGACGTGCGTTCCCGTGAGTTGCAACTCATCGCGAATAAAGTGGACCAGCAACATACGCGGCTCGACCAGCGCCTCGCGCTCACGGCCATTCACTTTGACGTGAACTACTTGCTTCTTCGCCATATTGCGATCCTCCGCGCTCTACTTTCCCGCGCGCCCAACCGCACGCGACAAGGCACGAAATGCTAATTCCTTCACCAGAGCCGTTTTGTATTCGGCGGGGCCACGCAGGTCGGAACTCGGCTGCGCATCCTCACCTGCTAACTGAGCGGCCTGCCGGAGGTTGGCCTCGTCGACTTTCTTGCCGCGCAAGAACGTTTCGGCTCGTGTCGCCTTCAACGGCGTGGGACCTACGTTGGTCAGGCCAATGCCCGCGTACTGGCAGGTTCCGCCAGCGTCGATCGTCACTTGTGCGGCCACCGCCGCGGTGGCGAAATCCCCGACCTTCCGCTCCAGCTTGAGATATGCGCCGCCGCTGTGCGCCGGCGGGATGGGGATTTGAATCTCCGTGACGATGTCGTGGGGATCCAAAGCGGTGGTAAAGAGGGAAACGAAAAACTCCTCGATCGGTATAACGCGCGTTCCATTCGGTCCGGTGGCAACGACTTTCGCGCCCAGCGCCAACATGGTCGCGGGGTGATCGTTCGCTGGATCGCCGTGTGCCAGATTGCCCGCAACCGTGGCGAGGTTGCGCACTTGCGGGTCGGCGATGGAGTGAGCTGTGTCGAGAATGATGGGATACTTGGCGCGGATCAGCGCCGAGTTTTCCAAGTCAGCTTCGCGCGTCAGTCCGCCGATCTTCAGTTGGCCATCTTCTTCTTTGATATAGGACAGTCCGGCGATGCGATTGATGTCGATGAGGTACGCGGGCCGGGCAATCCTGAACTTCATCATGGGAATCAGGCTTTGACCGCCGCTGAGAATTTTGGCGTCGTCACCATACTGTTGCAGCAGGGCAATTGCCTCAGGAATTGTGTTGGCCCGGAGATATTCGAACGCTGGCGGGATCATTCTTTACCCTCTCATATGGTGCTGTAACCGCAAGCCGGTGCGGGAGAATTTGCACCCCAGAGATGTCATCAGCGGAGAGTACGTTATCACACAGAATGCGTGCCCCGAAAGCCCGGCGTGGCGAAAAGGCGTTGGAATCTCAGCGAGGCTGAGAGAGGGCGCATAGGAGTTTTCCTTACGCTGTTTTTCGCCACTCGGCGATTGCCCTGCGAATGGCTTCGGGAGCGAGATTGCTGCAGCGCATCTTGTACTCGGGAATGCCGCCCAGCGCCTCGGCCACAGCTTGTTCGGAAATCTGCGACGCCTCCGCGACAGACTTGCCCAGCACCATTTCCGTTGCCATGGACGAGCAGGCGATGGCCACGGCACAACCCATGCATTTGAACTTTACGTCCTGCACGATGTCGTTTTCGATTCGCAGGGTGATGAGAACGGTGTCGCTGTCGACGGGGCTTCTGACGATGGCCTTGCCGGAAGGATGATCGACGGTGCCCACATTGCGCGGATTCGCGTAGTGCGCCTGGACTTGTTCGCTATACAACGTCAGCTCCCGTATTGAATCCCCACGCGATGGGAGAATATGATACGTCAACGTTGATGTTCTCCGACCTGTACAGCAAAGCCGCCGAACTCGCCGCCCAAGGGAAACCCTTCGCGATCGCCACGGTTGTAAGGGTGGAAGGCTCTTCGTCCGCGCGGCGAGGCTCGAAGGCGATCATCGACTCACAAGGCAGATTGGTGCTGGGA
>JBARGS010000478.1:0-21128 GCA_049798495.1 Candidatus Korobacteraceae bacterium
GGATACGTTCGCTCCAGGAGGGCGGCCGTTCCCGTTCACTGTCATCTCCGAATTGCGTTGCGTAAACCCATGGCTCGACAAAGCCCTCGAGTTTAAGACGCCCGATTGTCCATCCGGCGACCACGGCGATCAACAGTCCCGTTCCAGCGTAGATCGCGGCCACACGCCAGCCGAACAATCCGAACAAGAGAACGAGTGCCACCTCGTTCACCATCGGAGCTGAGATCAGGAAGGAAAACGTGACTCCGAGCGGCACTCCTGTCGTCACGAACCCAATGAAGAGCGGTATCGCGGAGCATGAGCAGAAAGGGGTCACTACACCCAGCAGAGCGGCCATCACGTTGCCAGCGGACTCGCGTCTCCCCGCCAAAATCGCGCGGGTTCGCTCCGGGGTGAAGAACGACCGCACTATACCGACGCCGAACACGACCAGCGTCAGTAGCATGAGTACCTTTGGCAACTCGAAAAGAAAGAACTCGACAGCAGAACCAAGGTGGGTGGCGCAGTTCAGGCGGAGGGCCGATGAGGTCAGCCACGAGGCAACCGGTCGAAGGGAGTGGTAAACCAGCCACCATGCGGCTGCACTTACCCCAGCCGCCACCACCTTCAACGGCATCTTTGCCCTAGATTCATGAGCGACTACAGCGGCTATCGCGGGTGGCTTAACATCTGCCAGGCTCATACTCTCACTTCTAAACAGCTGAACGATCGGAATGCCTACTTGGAAATGCAGGATTGATGGAATGCTCTTCAATCATTCGCCAGGGCACCATTGGATACCAGAGCTTCTCGACCAAGAAGGTAGTTCCTTGCCATCAAACCCGCTGAAACAGCGTCGAGCGCCTGGCGAAGATCGGCGATCAGATCCTCGACATCCTCAATGCCTACGGAATAGCGAATGAGGCCGTCACTGAAACCAGCGAGACGGCGATCGTTCGGTGACATGCTCGCATGGCTCATAGAGGCTGGGTGCTCGATAAGAGATTCGACTCCACCCAGGGATACAGCAAGCGCCGCCAATCGGACCTTGTTCAGGAACAACCTCGCGCCCTCCATTCCACCGGCAAGCTCAAAGCTAATCATGGACCCTGGACCCTTCATTTGCCGTTTGGCCAGTGCATATTGCGGGTGAGATTCCAGTCCGATATAGCGGACCACTTCTACCTCCTGCTGCTGTTCCAGCCAGCGAGCGATCTCCAATGCGCTTTTCTGCGCTCGTTCCACTCGAATTCCTAAAGTTTTGAGGCCACGATATACCAGGAAAGCTTGATGCGGGTCCATGTTGCAGCCTGAGATCACCATCATCCGGTGCAGGCGGTTGTGGACATCCATTTCCTTGGCTACGAGAATTCCACCCACCACGTCCGAGTGGCCGTTGATGAACTTAGTTACCGAATGCAACACCACGTCAGCTCCCAGATCGAGCGGACGTTGCAGGTAGGGACTGGCGAAGGTATTGTCGACGACCAGAAGGCAGCCGCGCCGATGAGCGATTGCAGCCACTGCTTCGATGTCTGTGACTTGCATGGTGGGGTTGGCGGGAGTTTCAATATAGAGCAGCCGGGTGTTCGGTCGTACCGCGTCTTCCACTTGCGCGAGATCGCAGGTATCGACGTAGGTAGATTCGACTCCGAAACGCGAGAAGTCTTTCTCCATGAGGCCGCGCGTAGGGCCGTAGACGGAGGCTGTGCTGACCACATGAGCGCCGCTGCTTAACAGAGCTAAATACACCGTACAGACCGCCCCCATACCCGAACTGGTGGCGATACCGCCACAGCCGTTTTCGAGTTCCGCTACCGAGTCTTCCAAGGCGCGAACCGTCGGATTGCCCATGCGGCTATACATGAAGCCGTCCTGCGCGCCGGAAAAGACGGCCTCAGCCTCGGCGACATTCCGGAATGCGAAGGTTGACGTCTGATAGATCGGAACATTCACCGATCCTGAGGAATCGGTTTCATAACCTGCATGAACCATCTTGCTATTAACCCCGAGGCTTTTCATGTGGTACAAGCTTTCCTTTCGCTGCCGAATCCCCTCGCCTGACTTGCGAGGATTCCTCTCCCCGTTCAACGTTAGTGCAGGCAAACATCACCACAGTAGAGGCTAGCTGTCCATTTGCCGGGGACTCAGTGACCAGGCGCACTCACAGCCGTGATGGCGCGCACCGAGACGCTGCCGGAAGAGATTTGCCGGCAAGACAGTCCCGAGGCTTTCGGCGATCAACGGAAAAATGGCATGGCCAGTGCTGGCCCTGGAGCAATTACGAAGGACTATGGCTCCAACGTGAATTCCCAGCCGCAGTATTGCTCGCCTTGGGCCTCAGGAGGACAATGCAAGCACGTCGTACGGATGCCAGAGTCGATGGTTCGGGCAAACGTCTCGAATTCCACGGTGCCGACATTCTTGCAAGGGAAGTCGGGAAGCCCCTTACGGCGCCGGGTCTCCTGAACCCTGCAAACGTCCATGAAGAAGCGCAGATGTTTTCCGTCCTCCGACCATTCCAATCGTTGAACATTGATGAGGCTGTACATGCGTAGTCCCAGAGCCGTTGCCAGAGAGCCGAGGCCACCTTGCGGCAGAATATGGAAAGTGGTCATGATTCGGCGTGCCTCAGTCTCCGCAAATCGGGCCCATGCCCGCATATCCAGGTCGATTGCAGCCTCCATCCCCAACTGCTCTTCGGCTGCCAGAAACCAGCAGCCATCGTGGGCCAGCCAGTTTTTGGCGAACATCTCCAGTGCCCGGATAAGATCTTCGTGGCTCATCGAATCGAATGCTGTTGTCGAGTTATGACTCATAGTTGTTCACCACGGTTCGTTCTTCGATGTTTGCCGCTTTGCAAATCTTCGATTGCAGCAGCTTGATGGGCCGTCATACGTCGCATCTTCATTGCTGGCCCTTGATGGTGGGATACCCCTTGTAAACCCAATCCACCCCGAGATTGTTGGCGATGTGAAGCACCTTTGCTTTGGTGAAGCCTGCTTTATACAGCTCGTAGTAGGCAGCACGCACATTCGGGCAGTGGTTCCACGGGCAGCATCCGCAATAAAGAACGATGAACTTGTCGCGCGGCAGCGACTTTATTCGCTTGCGCAGCGCTTCCATCCCCTGTGAATCCGAACTGGGACCGATGTACTCCGCACCAGGGATATGTGCCTGCATATACAAAAGGTATGGACCAATGTTGAGGATCAACGGCTTTTCGCCTTTGGCCGACTGAATGACCTTGGCCATGTCCTCGGGACTGATGAGATGGGGGCTCCCCGGTTCCAGGCGAGCTGCAGACTCAGCGTCCACCTCCGCATTTGCGCCACCGCGAGTGGCCTGAGCAGTTGCCAGTGAGTGATCGGTGAACATGATCATCGCGCACAGTGCAACAGCGATGACGAGAGAGCTGTATTTGACTAGATTCTTCATTTTGGCTCCTGCACCACATCTAACCGACGTGCCACGGTCACTGGACCCCAACGAGGGCTTGCTGAACGATTTGTATCCACTGGGTTGGATCGTCAGCGGGACAATTGAGAATGGGCTCGTCGAAAGCGCTGTCGCTCCGGCGCAAAAGGGCGACGATGGGAACTCCAGGGAGAATGTGCTGGAAATGAATAATAAGCTCGTGCCGCTGTTGCCGTGGAGCACCATGCCCGATCACGACTACCCCCACCGAACGGCCCGACAGAGTCAGGTCCTTTGCGCTGCGCATTCCCAGAGCAGAGACCACCGGATGCCCAAGAGACTGTAGAATTTCTTCCCGAGTCGACAAGAGGCTTGGGCTATATTCGACTTGCACGATGGACGTCATTATTTGGGAAGTCATCGTAGGTCTTTGACCTTTCCTGATGAACAAGGAACTGACTGTCAGAGGAACGCGGATGGTCATTTGCGGCGATCCGACCCATAGGATCTGGTGTAGTGGCTCTTCCTCAAGCGCCTACTTAACCGGAGGATCCGGCCCTTTCGCTGTCTCACACCGAGACTCGGTGCCACTTCGACTCCGTCACGTAGGAATGCCAAGCTTAGGCAGCAGCCACTGCGTGAACACCACGTAAATGACCAAGAACGCGAATATCGGTAACCAAGTCGTCATGCTTTTCCACCTGCCGACGTCATTCCCAGTTTGCGAAGGAAAGTCATCATCGGGCACCAATTGGTGAAGCCCGACTGGAAAAGGTTCAAACCGACAAAAGCCGTGAACAGAAACCAGTAGGGCGAGACCCAGTAACCGAGTGCGAGCGAGATCAGAACAAAGGCGCCCGCGATCCTATAAAGTGATCGCCATCAGTTATTGCGCCACCGGCTGCCTGACCATGCTGGGATTCCTTGGGCGTTGCGCAAGGTGAGCGTCTTACCGTCCTTCATAATTTCGCGCGCCAGCAACGTGTCTTTGTTCTGCATCACACCCTTCGAGCCGGTGACTTCAATCTTGTCTCCTTTAGCGAACGAGAAGTGGTTCTCGGCAATGTACTCTGAGGGGCCGACATGCACGTCCAGGCTCCCGGAGTCGGTTTTTAGCAGCAGATGAGTCCCCATCCAGCCGTGCTTTCCCTGTTGCTGCTGCACTTCCTCGACTGTTCCCTTGACTGTTACTTCGGTCTTCGGATCGTAGTTGGACATTCCCATTCCAGGGCCACGACCTTGGCCTAGGACCATGGATGAGCAGGCCAACACTACGGCGATTGCGAAAATGGACGATTTCGGATTTTTCATTATTCCCCTCCTCAGCGCATGGCTTGCGTGCGCATTAATTGCTGTTCTGACTTCAGTCCCAGCTTGCCCAGCATCCACATCGCCGGGCACCAGTTGGTGAATCCTGATTGCAATAAATTCAGCCCTACAAATGCCGTGAACAGATACCAGTAGGGATTGACCCAGTACCCCAGCGCGAGCGAGAGTAGAACGAAACCCCCTGCCATTAGTCGTAAACCACGTTCGATTGTCATGCGTGTACCTCCTGAGCACGCGCCGGAGCCGAATTGCTGCTCGACGCCGATCGCATGTGTTTTTCCACCATGTAGTAGAGGACGGGAACAGCCATGCGCGACAGCAGAGTGGAAGCTACCTCGCCCGCCATCAGAGAGATTGCGAGTCCCTGGAAGATTGGATCGAACAGAATTACGCTCGCGCCCACGACCACGGCAGCCGCGGTCAGCAGCATGGGACGGAATCGTACGGCGCCAGCGTCGACCACCGCATGCTCGAGGCTCATGCCCTGCTCCCGGCGAAGCTCGATGAAATCGACCAGAATGATCGAGTTGCGAACGATAATGCCAGCACCGGCGATGAAGCCAATCATCGAGGTTGCAGTGAAGAACGCACCCATCAACGCATGGGCGGGAAGAATGCCGACCAGGGTCAGGGGGATCGGCGCCATGATGACCAGCGGCACGATGAACGAGCGGAACCATCCCACAACCAGCACGTAAATGAGCACCAACACCGCGGCGAAAGCTAATCCCAAGTCACGAAAGACTTCGACTGTGATGTGCCACTCACCATCCCACTTCATGGCGAGACGATCTGTTTCAGTGGGCATGGTGACGTTGTATTGCTTGATACGATAGCCGTCTGCCGTCTTGAGCTGGTCGATGGCTTTGCCCATCTTCTGAATGGCATAGACGGGACTCTCCTCTTCACCGGCAACGTCTCCCAGTACGTAGACGACGGGATGCAGGTTCTTGCCGTAGAGAGTGGTGTCGATGGTTTTCTTCTCGACGTTGGTCAGTTCCCCGATGGAAACCTGGCCGCCGCCAATACTGGGAAGACGCAACGATTGCAGCGATGCGATGCTGGAGCGGTCGGCCCGGCTCAATTGCACGCGGATGGGTACGTCTTCGCGTGAATCAGGGGCATGCAGCAGACCCGCAGTAGCGCCATCCAGCCCAATCTCCAGGGTGCGGCTCACGTTTGCAGCCGAGACACCATGCAGGGCAGCCTTGTCTAGATCCACCTGCAGGTCGTACTTCACCTGGGGATCTTCCACGTACCAGTCGACATCCACCACACCGGGCGTGGTCTGGAAGATGTGCTTGATCTGCTTGGCCATCTCGATCTGCTGCCGGTAGTCCGGTCCATAAACTTCGGCGACCAGCGTCTCCAGCACGGGAGGCCCGGGTGGCACCTCGGCGACCTTGATCCGCGCACCGTACCGGTTGCCGATCTCGACTAATCCGGGACGAAGACGCTTGGCAATGTCGTGGCTTTGGGCGCTGCGCTCATGAGCGTTCAGCAGATTGACTTGGATGTCGGCTTGATTCGCGCCGTGCCGCAGGAAGTAATGCCGCACCAGTCCGTTGAAGTTGTACGGGCCCGAAGTGCCGGAGTAAATCTGGTAGTTCTGAACTTCCGGCTGCTTGCCCAGATACTCTCCCAACTCCTGGGCGACGCGGGTCGTCTGCTCCAGCGTAGTTCCGTTGGGCATGTCGACCATCACTTGAAACTCGCTCTTGTTGTCGAACGGCAGCATCTTCACTTTGACCAGCTTGAATGCCACCAGCGAACAGGCGAGCAACAACATCACCACCACACTGGCGAGGAAGAGCCAACGCCGCCGCGGATTTTCGATCAAGGGATTCATGATCCGACGGTAGAGACGCGTGGTCCATCCCTCGGTTTCGTGCTGGTGTCCGTCGCCGGAAGCGTAGTGGCGTAGCAGGCGCAGTGCCGCCCAGGGCGATACCACGAAAGCCACAATCAGCGAAAACAGCATTGCCGCCGATGCTCCCACGGGAATTGGACGCATGTACGGTCCCATCAGTCCACGTACGAACGCCATCGGGAGGATAGCGGCAATCACGGCAAAGGTGGCGAGGATGGTGGGGTTCCCAACTTCATCTACCGCTTCGACGGCTACATCGGACAGTGGACGACCTTTGCTCGATGGCAGGCGGAAGTGCCGCACCACGTTCTCGACCACGACAATCGCATCGTCCACCAGGATGCCGATGGAGAAGATGAGGGCGAAGAGTGTGACCCGGTTCAGCGTGTATCCAAAGATGTAAAAGATGAACAAGGTCAGCGCCAGGGTCACGGGAATGGCGATGAGCACGACACCCGACTCGCGCCAGCCCAGCGCCAATGCGATCAGCAGCGTGACCGACAACGTAGCCAAGAATAGATGCTTCAGTAGTTCGTCGGACTTGTCCTTGGCGGTCTCACCGTAGTTGCGCGTGACCGTGACGTTCAGGTCGGAAGGCAGGAGGTATCCGCGCAACTCGGCGATTTTCTTTTCCGCAGCCTCACTGATAACCGTAGCGTTGGTGCCCTTGCGTTTGGCGAGCGTAATTGTCACTGCCGGATACTCGCCACGCACCGCGTCCTTAGGAGCGCCGGCGGCATTGGCGTACAGGACGTAATCTTCCGGCTCACCAGGACCATCTACGATCTCTGCTGCGACATCGCGCAAGTAAACGGGTTTGTCCTGGGAAACGCCGACTACCACCTGCTTCAAATCTTCCGCGCTGCCGAGAAAGCGTCCGGCTTCGACCTGGAACTCCTGGTTATCCTGGGCAAAGCTTCCGGACGAACTGCGGGAATTAGCCTGCTGTAGTTGAGCGGTAACAGCGCCGGCCGTCATGCCATAGGCCGCCAGCCGCTGTGAGTCGAGTACCACCCGCACTTGGCGGGGCAGCCCGCCGATGATCTTCGTCTCGGAGACGTCGTCGATCTGCTTGAGTTGATGTTCGAGTTCGCCAGCGATCTGGCGCAGTTGGTAGCTGCTGTAATGCGCGCCCCACAGGGTGAGCGCCATGATGGGCACATCGTCGATGGAGCGAACCTTGATGAGCGGCTGCGAGACGCCTTGCGGGATACGGTCGAAGTTGGAATACAGCTTGTTGTAAACCTTGATGATCGCGTCTTCTTCTTTGGTGCCTACGTAGAAGCGCACCACGAGCATGCTCATTCCGGGCTGGCTGATCGAATACACGTACTCCACACCGGGCACTTCGCGTAGCAGCCTCTCCATTGGAATGGTGGCCCGCTGCTGCACCTCAGCCGGCGTTGCGCCGGGCATGCGGACGAAGACGTCGAGCATGGGCACAACAATCTGCGGCTCCTCCTCGCGGGGTGTCATCAGAATGGCGAACGCGCCCGCCAGCAGAGCGCCCGCAATAAACAGCGGCGTCAGCTTGGAGTTGATGAAGGCGTGCGCCGCCATACCCGCAAAACGAAGTGGAGTCTTTTCCTCAGCCGCCATAACTACTGCGCTCCAATTCGCTTGCCACTCAGTTCGCGTCCGCCGGGGTCGGCGACAACGCGCTCGCCGCTGTCGAGCCCGGACAGCGCTTCGACGTCTTTGGCGGAAGGCTTGCCCAGGGTGACGTAACGCAAGCTGGCGATCTGATCCTTGTCGACTACGTAGACCGCGTCCAGTTGACCACGATGTACTAATGCAGCTTGCGGGACCAGGATGGATTGTCGTTGGCCCCGCGGAAATTGCGCGCGACCGAAGAGGCCCGAGCGGATCTGCGGGTTGGAAGGCAGCGCGATCTTCACCAGGAAGCTGCGGCTGGAGGGATCAGCAGCCGGAACGATCTGCTCAACCCTTCCGGAAATTGGCTGGTCGCCCAGTGCATCGATCAGTATGGAGAGCGTGGCGCCGAGATGGACTGCGCCTATTTGACTCTCATCCACCTGGACCTCCAAGCGAAAGCGGCTCGGGTCCTCGACGATAAGCAGCGGAATCCCGGGTGCTGCCATGGCGCCGGCGTCAACGAACTTCGCCGTGATGAGCCCGTCAAAAGGAGCGCGGATACTGGAGAATCCAATTCCGGTGTTTGCCTGAGAGACCACAGCCTCGGCTTGCGCGCGACCGGCGTGAGCAGCGTCTTGACGGGCTTTGGCCGCCGCCAGCTTCGTCTTCACCTCGTCGAATTCCTGCGGGCTGACCGACTTCTTGTCATAAAGCATCTGGTAGCGCTGCATGGTCGATTCAGCCAGAGCGTAGTCGGCATCGGCGGCCGCAATAGCCTGGTCGGAAACCCGTACTCCGGCGGCGGCACTCTGGTACGCCGCCCGAGGTTGCGCCGGGTCGATCGAGATAAGCACTTCCCCGCGGCGGACATGGTCTCCCTCGTGCACGTTCACTCGCGTGATGGTTCCCATCATCTGACTGGAAAGCTGCGCTGAATCCGCTGCGCGAACCGTGCCGGTTGCTTCCATGTAGTCGGGAACGGTGGCGCGCTGCGCAGTGAAGATCGGAATGCCTGAGACCGTCTCAGGAGCAGACGGGGTTGCCGGTTTCTCGCTGGAGCACGCGCCGAAAAAGGCGACGAGTACAACAAGGAGCGCTGTTGCCACGAGAGCGGTCCTTCGACTCGGGCTGAAGTCCTCGCTCAGGATGACACGGGGAAGAGTTGGGATCGTGCGAAATAATCTGCGCTTCATTGCGTCACCGCCGGAGAACTGGGAGTAAGAGTGCCGGCGGCCAGTTCCACTCCGGCGTAACTGGTTTGCATGCGATACACCGCCTGCCAGTAGTCGGTCTGGGCGCGATGAGCCGCCTCCTCCACCCGCAACAGATCACTCACGGTCGTTAAGCCGCCGTCATACCGGTTCTGATTGATGCGTAGGCTTTCCTCTGCCTGCTGAATGGCGCCGCGCGCAACTTCCACCTGTTGCCGGGCAGCGTCGTAGTCGTAATAAGCCTTGCGGACCTGCAGGCGAACCTGGTCGCGAAAGGCATCGCGCATCGCCATCGCCTTTTCCTGCACAGCTTTCTCCACCGCCAGGTGTGCGCGCTTGCTGTCGCCGTCGAAGATGTCGAACTGCAACTCCGCCCCGGCAATCCAGTTATTGCCGCCATTCCATCCCGGAGAGGGACTGTCGGTTTCCCACGAGCCGTATACGTTCAGCCGCGGGGCGAATGCGCCCTTGGCCATGGAGATACTCTTGGCCTGGGCACTACGCTCCGATTCAATCTGTTTCAGGTCCGGACGTTTTACCAGCGCCTGCTGCTCGAGGTCGGCGACCGTGATGGCCGGGAAGCTGTGCTCAGCGAGATTTTCCTGCGGCTCGTAAATCGTGTCCGGCGGCATTCCCAGCGCTAGCGCCAACTGCGTACGCGCCAGGGCCAGCGAGTTCTGCGCCTGGATGACTTCCTGGTTCCGCCCGGCCGCCGCTACCTGCGCGCTCAGCAGATCGGAGTCCACTGCCATGCCGCTTTCGACGCGGGCACGGCTTTGTGACTCGATGGCTTGCGCGGTCTTCAGCGTCGCCTCCGACACCGCGACCTGTTTCTGCGCCAGCAATACGCCCTCGTAAGCCTGCACTGCCTCGTACACCAGTTCCTGGTCGGTACGGTCCAGTTGCTGCTGCGACGCCTGCTGCATGTACTTGGCACGAGTGACGCCGTACCAGCTTTGCAAGCCGTCGAAAAGACTCCACTGCCCGGAGAAGCGGCTGGAGAAGTTGCCGATAGGCGTGGGCGTGTTCAGCTTGTTGAGAGCGAAGTCCGCATCGCTGAAGCTCTGCTGCCGCAGCTTGGTGCCGAAGACGAAGACTGGATCGTTACCGCGCACCGCACTCTCGGTAAAAATGATCTTGGGCATCAGCGGCGAGCGGGCCTCTCGAATCTGAGCCAGGGAAATATGTGTGCCGGCAAATGCCGCCTTGTGGAGAGGATTCTTTTCCAACGCCATGATTACGGCCTGCGACAACGTCAGGGGCGCGGGCGCGTCTTGCGCCGCCGAGGGCGAAGTCAGCAGGACGAGCATCGCTGTCGATACAAGCGCCGCCATGAGCGTTCTCAGGCACAACGCCCTTTCCCACGCGATCGGCTTCATTTGGTCATCAGCCGAAAACATCCTCAGGCTCCGACCAGAACAGCCTGAACTACCGGCACGATTTCGAAAGTAGTGTGCAGCGCAGCACTCTGTTTCACCATGGCGCCGACCGAGCAATACTTCTCTTCCGAAAGCCGGATGGCCTCTTCCACCGCCACCGCGGATACATCCTCTCCGCTCACGATGTGATGAATGCGAACCTGGGTGAAGACCTGCGGCGGATTGGGAGCCTGATCTGCCTCAACTCTTACTTCGTATCCCGTTACCTGCTGGCGTTTCTTGCGCAGGATGTTGATGACGTCGAAGGCCGTGCATCCAGCCAGTGCGATTGCGACAAGTTCAATGGGCTTGGCGCCAGTATTCCCCGCTGGATCGTCGATGAGCAGGTGATGTCCGGTACCGCTGGTGGCTATGAATTGGCGATGAGATCCTTGTGGCTGGGTAAGCGTGACACTAGCAGTAATCATTGTGTTCTCCGAGCCCATTACATCGGGCAACACGAATGAACGCAGTGATGCGTGACAGTGTTACAGAAAAATATGCAGATTCTCGTAGAATCCCGAAACGGGAATAATCCTCCTGCTGGCGTTTGCAGCGAGGTTTTGGCTCCGGACCACGATAGACCTGCCTCGGGTCTAGTGTGAGCCAGACGCCGTCTTCTTCCCCAACGCCCTCGCCGCCTCTTGATACTTCGCCACCAGGTCACGGCGCAGGGCTTCGGCGCGATGTGGCTCACAGCGCGGCTGGTACGAGCGGCACTGAGCTACAGCCTGCTTCAAACTGGACAGGAATGCCTGGCAGGGCTCGCAGTCGTTGAAGTGGCGATCCATCTCCGCGCAGACCGCGTCATCCGCCACTCCATCCATGTAATCAGACAACGCGGCAAACAAACTGCGGCAGCGCAGGCTTCTGGAGGGTTCGGCTGCGGCGTGCAGTACCAGGTCACCAGTCCGATTCGCCCCGGACGACTTCGCGAGTTTTTGCCGCACCAGCAGGCGGCCACGATGTAACCGCACCCGAACCGTGCCCTCGCGGAGCCCCAAGACCTGGGCAACCTCCGAGGTGCTCAGATCTTCCATGTCATGCAGCACCAGGACCATCCGATACTGGGGAGGAAGCGCCAGCACCGCCAGCCTGAGGCGCTCCTCCGTTTCACTCGACAGCGCCGCGCTTTCCGGACTGGGAGCTTTGCTTTTCAGCAATTCTTGCAACTCGCGATTGTCGGGCATCAACTCGTCCAGAGATACGTTCTTGGCGCCAGACACCTTATTTTCGCGATGGCTGCTGAGGCAGCGGTTCCGCGCAACCCGGTATAACCAAACCGCCAGAGCCTTCGGACTTTCGAACTTGGACAGATGCGGGATGGACCTGAGCAGCACGTCCTGTGCGGTATCCTCGGCGTCCTGCCAATGCCCGCACACCTTCATGCTGAACGAAAAGACTGTGTCCTGTAGCAAGGCTAGCGCCTTGTCCAGGGAAGCAGGGCTGCCCCCCTGAATAGACTGCAAAGCCTGGTCCACGTCACCGCGCATGACTTTAGATTAACGTACTCCGCAATGTGAACCAAAGTCACGACTCCTGCGAAGCGGTCCACCCATAGCTCTATGCATTCTGGCGCTTCCGACTTCATTCGCGCTAGAGCAAATCGCGCAGCTTGATGTATAGGAAAAACAAAAATCCATTTCAGAAATTGAAAGTAAGCATCCTGCGCTCCGAGAGGGAGTCTCGGTAAAGTTGATGTGATAAGTCGAGGTTGCGGTCTGAACGAAGTCAAAACGGCGGTTGAACCGGGAGCGGGAACTCCTATGTTTTGGCTGGGGTGAAGGGAATGCTGGAATGGAAATTCGGGCAATTGATTACAGTACCGCTGGACTCAGCTTGCCGACCCACTGCATGCATTGACCCCGGCTATCGACCAGGGGATCAACTCCGAAATACTTGCGCAAGGAATTCCGCCAACGCAACCGTTGTGGGCTGGCGCGCTTCTCCAGCCCCAGCAGCAGAAACATGGCGGCCGATGCAGTGTGTTGCGTCCGGGGTGCCAACAGGCCGAAACGGCGCATCGAATGTCTGTAGCGGTCTGGCACGTGTTCAGCCAAGAGGTCAACGAATTCCTCAATTAGGTAGTGGGTCGTCACGATCCGCTTTTCCTACAGATCTTTCGTCAAAAACTCGACTTCTCGATCCGTGATCTTCGTAAATCGATGCTGAGCGATCGGCGGTCGTCGAACGTACCGAGCGACATATCGCATGAAGTGCCATTTCGACCTGACTGGATCAACGTGGACGTTCCACCAGCGTTCATACTGCTTTTTCAACTCAACTCTGAGCTCCTCGGCGCTTCCTTCCGAAGCAAGCAAACCGTTCTTCAGAGCCGCTCGAAGGTACATGATCACGGCATAGCGCCACATAGGCATGAGGCTGTGCCGATTGAAGCCCAGCGACGCAATCCAACGGCCTTCCGATACCTTCAGACCGCCGGCAGAAACCATGACGTGAAGATGGGGTTTGAAATCTAAGTGTCGCCCGAATGTGTGGGGCACTACCAGAATGAGCACGCTGACACCGTGTCTCGTCCTCGCCCATTGCTGGATCACTGCGGCTGCCAGGGCGGGCAAGTCATTGAGGAGCTGACGATTCCGTCGAAAGACGGGCCATAATTCGCGGGGCATCGTAAAGCAGATGCCGGAGTAGGGGATGTCGGGGAGAGCATTCCACTGCTCCCGTTGCCAGAGCAGGGTAGCCCGTTGCCCACAGTTCGGGCAGGATCTCGATTTGCAGGTGTGGTAGACGAGTTTCTTTTCTGTCTCTGACGCGAAAATTTCGGCTCCCAGCGCGGGGGTCCGGCAATTGATCGATTTGTCGAAGTTCTCGCGCACTGCCGGACGGATTTCAGGGCGATCTCAATGGGTTCGTGTGGCAATCAATATCTGCTTCAAGGGCTTAGGGTTGTTCATGGCAGCATCGGCTCCTGGTGGAGTGGGAGGCCTCGAAGTAACTCCTCGGTCACGAAGATAGTCTTCCCTGGGAGGCGCAGCACCAACAAATTGACCAGACCGCAATCGTCCTCGAGCTGAGACAATCGCCGGACCAGGCTTCCCAGGTCTAGTGCGATCGGCAAACTTCTTGGGTCGTGCCGCGAAATAAGGTCCCGTATAGCTTTATTGACGCCCTTCTCAGCGCGATAGGCCCCGAGTGCCTCGGTCTGCCGTTCTTGTGGTTTCACGCTCCATTTCCAAGCCCGATGGATCGAAACCTCGCCCGCGCGCAATGCCTCCAACAGTTCGGGATGCGCAGTCCCCATCAACTGCTTGACCTTGGACACGTTCCCAACAGATACGCCCGCGGCCTCCGCAACCTTTTTCCGGACGTCGATCCTGTCAGCTTCTGTCAAATTTGACGAACCCTTGTTCTTACCACCAGCTTGCTGGTTCGACAGCCCCTTTTCTCTGAAGTAAGACTCAAGTTCAAGCGCCAACAAGATTCGGCAAAAGTCGTTCAGGCCGTTCGATCGGCAATGTCTCAGGAGTAGCCAACGAAGAGCGTCCTCGTCGCTCAGGTCGTATTCGATACAGGGAAGGGTTGCTCGTCCTTTCTGCCGAGCCAGTTCCCACCGAGCGTAGCCGTCAAGAATCGTGTGGTCTTGTGTGATCACGATCGGCTCCAGAAAAGCGCGGTCACCTCGCTCGGCGAGTGCGGACAATTGGCATGCTGGGACTGTGAGATGGTGCCGAATGTAACTGGGGTGTGGACGGAGTTCGTCCAGGCGGCGCGTTACGAGTTGGCCGGCTCGGAGGAGACTGCTGTGGCCGTCTGTGGATTCCATGTGCTTCTCCCTTGAAATTTGTTTGGACAGAGAGTCCAAAGAAAAACCGCCCCGTGAAAGGGCGGTCAATGGATGTCGGCCGGACAGAAACTTGTCCGATTCACCAAGAGCACGAGAGCCGCCTTTCGGCGGTTATATTTCGTGGTTGACGCCTATGCCGAATACGGGGGTGAGCAATTGGTCCTAATGCCAGCCGTCATTCATGGGATTCTCACCGGCGTCGCTTGTTTCTACGCGCTCATACTTTGCTGACCTCCCGAGCGCATGAGATGAGGGATTTCGCGAGTTCAGAACCATCGGACCGAAACTCGTCACCATTTCGTCACCAAAACTAGGTCGTTTTAGGCCGTTTTCGCTGAGTTGAGAGTGCGGAAAAGCAAGGCAAGCAAAGGGTTTTAGGTTTACGACTTCAAAATTCACACGGTGGAAGTCACAGGTTCGAATCCTGTAGCGCCCACCACTCCTTACGATTCCTCGCAAAGCATGTCTACACGGGAGTCTTGGGGGTTGGGATGCCTATCCATTTCGCTCCCACCCCTTGGCCTGCGATATCCTTACTACATGCAGGTGCGGGTTCTCTATCTCGGAATGTTGAAGGACATCGCCGGACGTGAAAGGGAAGTGGCAGAGGTTGCCGAGGGTACGCGGCTTGGCGAACTCTTTGCCCGGCTTGAGCAGGGAACTCCGAGGCTGCAGGATTTTCGCGGCTCGGTGGCTTTGGCCATCAACTATGAGTATTCGGCGACGGATGCGGAACTGCACGACGGCGATGAGGTGGCGCTGCTTCCGCCCGTCAGCGGCGGTAAAGTGGACGAGCCCTCTACCGCTGAAACTCCGCTGCCGCTCATCTCCGAACACGCCCGACTGGTACGCGAGGCGATCAAGCCGGCGGCCGTTCTTGCCATCGTTAAGGGTCCCGAAGCGGGTGCGGTGGCGATCTTCGACGGCATCGTCCGCAACGAATCCCGTGGACGCCGCACTCTGTACCTCGATTACACGGCCTACGAACGCATGGCGCTGGCGCAAATGGAGCAATTGGCGCGGCAAGCGCTGGCCACATTTCCCATTCGCGATCTGCGCATCGTTCATCGCCTGGGGCGGTTACAGATCGGGGAAAGCAGCGTCTATATTGCAGTGTCCTCGGCGCATCGTGCCGCGGCCTTCGACGCCTGCCGCTGGCTCATCGATACCTTGAAGAAGACCGTGCCCATCTGGAAGAAGGAGTGCTTCGAAGACGGCGCTGTGTGGGCGGACGGCGAAGCCTTTCCCCCGGAGATCCCTCGTGCCGGCTAAAGCGCGTCAAAGCAGCTGGACCTGTGTTTTAGTTAAGCGAATGTTCCCCACCCTACGGACCCTCGCGGCGTTCCAGGCAACGTTGCGCCTGATCGCTGTGGCGCTGGCCCTGAGTGTCTCCTTGACTACTCCAGGACAGTCGCAAACCGGCCGGGCACAGAGCAGCGTACCTCGTCCACCGGATGCGCAGCGGCAGCAATCCCAAACCGTTCCGCATCCTCCCGACACTCCCAAGCAGCAGACAGCGGATGCAGACGATCAGGGAAATACGACGTTTAAGGTGAACGTGAAGCTGGTGAACGTGTTCGCCTCGGTCACGGATGCTGGCGGAGCACCGGTTTCTTCTTTGAAGCAGGACGACTTTCAGATATTCGAGGACGGCAGGCCGCAGAAGATCGCGGTATTTCATCGCGAGTCGGAGTTGCCACTCTCGATTGTGGTGGCGATCGATACGAGCCTGAGCACGCGCGGCGATCAGAAGCTCGAGCTGGAGTCGGCACGCCGCTTTGCGCATACCATTCTGCGCCCCATCGACGGTCTCTCGCTGTTCCAGTTCAGCGAAGTCGTCGATCAACTGACGCCGTTCACCGCCGACCTGCGGACCATCGATCGCGCCATCAACCGGGTACATTCGGGAGCGGCCACCGCGCTTTACGATACCTTGTATCTCGGGTCGGATGCGCTACTGGAACGCCGCGGCCGCAAGGTCATGGTGGTGATCACCGATGGCGGCGACACGGTCAGCAAGACCAACTACCAGGATGCGGTGCGCGCGGCGCAGGAAGCGGAAGTAATTCTGTACAGCATTATTATCGTTCCCATCGAGAACAGCGCCGGCCGGGATACCGGTGGGGAGCACGCGCTGATCACGCTATCGCGCGACACCGGCGGGAAGTATTTCTATGCCAGCGGTCTCGATCAACTGGACGCCGCATTCCGGCAAATCAGCGATGAGCTGCGCACCCAATATCTGCTTGCCTACTATCCCAGTGCGCGCGTCGGCGATTCCGATTTTCGCCGCATCGATATCAAGATCGATCCTGCCACCAAAGACTATTCAGATCCGGCTGCTCTGATAGTACGGCATCGCACCGGCTACTACACCATGCCAGGGAAGTAAGTAACTGGACCGCTTGGACTCTCATTTCACCCCTACTAAGAAGCGTTCGACCACAATCCTAGTATCTCTAACCTAGCATCTCGAACCGCGATGTCTTCAATCAGGGTAAATATCCAATTCTGATTTAGTGGCCCCGGCAGTAGTATCAATCCCCCTACATGATTGGTATTTTATTGTTACATTGAAATTATGGCAGCGCTATGTTCATGACATTAGCCATTGCGCGATCTCTCGTACGCCACATGTCCTATGATTCTCCTCTAGCAATTCAATAATCCTGTCGCACTTCCGCCTGCATATATCTCGGCAAAAGTAGTACCGCACCCACTGGCGTTCTCAT
The DNA here is from genome assembly GCA_049798495.1 of Candidatus Korobacteraceae bacterium. Taxonomy (GTDB): domain Bacteria; phylum Acidobacteriota; class Terriglobia; order Terriglobales; family Acidobacteriaceae; genus Bog-257. Next base: position 17,361 of record JBARGS010000478.1, read on the forward strand.
ATCCATAAGCAAATCAAATTTAACGCAGCGCAGCACTGCTACTGGCAGCTACATGTTAAGAAGTGTTGCATAGTTGCGATACTCATTAACTATTCGAGAGCGCGAGATTCAGGAAATGGAATGAGCAATGCGAATAATGTGTGAAAAATAGAAGTCGCTGTCGCCATTTACTGATCGCGAATCTGGACATTTCCTTGCTTTCCCGCGGTTGCGCCGGGCGCGGACAGATGGCAGACGCTTTGCACTAGACGACTAGTAGAGAAAGCTAAGAAGTTGTGAGCAGATCGGCGTTGCTAAATGCGGGGTTCATTTATCGCGAGTAATTCGAAGAGAGTCAATGGCTCCTTTTAGCAATGCAAGCAGAAAACAGCAAGTTACAGTTTTGAGGAGTGCTATGACAGGAAAGAGATCGATCACTGCAATGCTGGCCCTGCTGGTGATCGCCTTGACGATAGCGCCGTCGTTGATGGCGCAATCGTTGGTTTCGGGCGATCTTGCCGGTACGGTCACAGATCCGAGCGGCGCGGTAGTATCCGGCGCTACGGTTGCGCTCAAGAACAATGCGACGGGAGCTGCCCGAACCACAACCACGAATTCCAGCGGTGCTTACCGCTTCTCCCTGTTGCCACCGGGCAGCTACACTGTCAGCGCTTCGGCGCAAGGATTCAGCAAGGCCGAAACCACTACATCGGTTAATGTGGGCCAGGCAACCCTGGCCGACGTGAAACTCGCGGTGGGCACCAGCTCGCAAACTGTGGAAGTAACTTCCGCCGCGCCGCTGGTTCAGGCCGACAATGCCGACTTGTCCACCAACTTCAACCAGACCATGATCGCCAACCAGCCCAACGGCGGTAACGATCTCACCTATGTGGCGCAGACCGCCCCCGGTGTCAGCATGAACACGGGCATGGGTTACGGCAACTTTCAAACTGCCGGTCTTCCCGCTACTTCCAATGTGTTCACGGTCAACGGCGAGAACGACATGGACCCGTACCTGAACCTGAACAACTCCGGCGCCACCAACCTGACGCTGGGCAAGAACGACCTTCAGGAGGCGACCGTCGTCACCAACGCCTACTCTGGCCAGTATGGTCAGCAGGCAGGGGTGCAGGTTTCCTATGTGACCAAGTCGGGTACCAACCAGTTCCACGGCAACGCGGAATATTGGTGGACCGGCCGCGCCATGGATGCCAACGACTATTTCAATAACATGAACGGAACGCCCCGCCCGTTTGCCAATAACAACGAGTGGGCGGCATCGCTGGGTGGACCGATCAAGAAAGATAAGCTGTTCTTCTTCGCGGACAACGAAGGAATCCGTTACATCGTTCCTTCTTCCACGACCGTCTTCTCTCCCACCGTCGCCTTTGCGAATGCCACTCTGGCCAATCTCGCTGGTACGCCCTCCGAGGCACTGTACTCCAAAATGTTCAGCCTGTACGAGAGCGCGCCGGGATACAGCCGCGGCGTGCCGGTACCGGGCGGCGGCTGTCTGGACTTCACCTTTGCTGGAAACTGTTTCCAGTCGTATGGAGCAACGCCGGCTCTGCCCGGAACCGAGTACATCATCAGCGGGCGTATCGACTACAACCTCTCCGACAACGACCATCTATTCTGGCGCGTAAAGATGGACCACGGCACGCAGGCGACCTATGCCGATCCCATCAGTTCCGCGTTCGATGCCGCCAGCTACCAGCCTGCTTATGACGGCCAGGGGCAGTGGACCCACTCCTTCGGCTCCAACGCCACCAACCAGTTCGTTTATGCCGGCAGCTACTATCGGGCCATCTTCACTCAGAACAGTGATGCGGCTTCGACCTTCCCAACTCAAGTCTATCTCTCGGGGACGTTGGGCTACACCGATATGGGTGGGGCCTTGGTTTCATTCCCGCAAGGACGCAACGTTACCCAGTATCAGTTCGTAGACGATTTCTCCTGGACAAAGGGCGCTCACAGTTTGAAGTTTGGCGCTAACTTCCGGCGCTACGATCTGACTGACTACACGTTCGGCACCTTTACCAATCCACTTTCTGTCATCACCTCGGTCACCGGTTTCTTCGATGGGACAGCAGGTGAGTTTCTGCAGAACTTCCCCAGCCGCGGCACCGAACCGGTCGCCCTCTGGGGCTTGGGGGTCTATGCCCAGGATGAGTGGCGGGTCAACAAGAGCTTGAAGCTCACTCTGGCGTTACGTGCGGAGCACAACTCCAATCCGAATTGCAATCTGAATTGCGCTTCGTACTTGAGCAATTCTTCATTCTACGGGGCGAGTACGGATCCCAGCACTCCGTACAATCAGATTGTGCTGGCTAACCAGGGCGGTACCTTCCGCGGTACGGATACCATCAACCTGGCGCCGCGATTTGGCTTTGCCTGGTCGCCGGGCGGCAGCGATAAGACTGTGCTTCGCGGCGGCTTTGGCATCTTCTATGATGCCTTTCCGGCGCTCTATGCCGATAACTCCATGACCAACGTGCCCAACCTTATCCCCGAGACCCTCCTGGGAGTGCCATGGGCCGATAACACCACCCCGGCAGGCGCCTGGCAGATGGCTGCCAGTTCGGCTGCAGCCATTCGCAACGGATTCTCCAACGGCGGCTCGTTCAACTCTTTAACCGCTGGTCTTCCGGGCTTCTCAGCTCCTAACATCAATAACTTTGCTGGAACGTTCCACACCCCGCGCTACCAGGAATACAGCCTGCAAATTCAGCAACAGCTGGATGACAAGAGTTCCTTTACCCTGGCTTATGTAGGCAATCATGGTATCCACATACCGGTGACCAACTACCCCAATGCCTTCGCGGGCGGGGTTGGCGGTCTGCCGGTGGCTGCCTTCAGCGGGAATTTTGCCACGGTCGCCGAGGTTTACTCAGGTGCAGTTTCCAACTTCAACGGGCTGACCGCGAGCTACCAGCGGCGTCTGACGTATGGATTCACGGTGTCAGCCAGTTATACCTGGAGCCATTCGCTGGACGAGGTCTCGAATAACGGAGTTCAAGGAACGCCGTATAACGGCCTCACCAGCGTCCAATACCAACTTAATCCGCTGTGCCTGGCCTGCAGCAACTACGGCAACGCGGACTACGATATCCGCAACTCCTTCAACGCCCAGTACATTTGGCAGACCCCGTGGAAGTTCGGCAACAAGTTCGTGAATGGCGCCTTTGGCGGCTGGACACTATCGCAGAACTTCTTTGCTCGCTCGGGACTGCCTTTGACGGTACTGGACAGCACCTCGAGCATCGGCAACTATTTCGGCAACGCTCCCTTCTTCCCCGCCGAGGCCGTTGGCCCGGGACAGGGGAGCTGTAACCAATACGGACTCAACTGCCTCAACCCGGCTGGATTCGCGAGTGTGGGCGGTGGGACCGTATTTCCGAGTCAGGTTCGCAACCAGTACCGTGGACCCGGGTTCTTTGACTCGGATTTCACCATCAACAAGAACTTCAAGCTGACGGAGAGGCTGGCGTTCGGGTTTGGCGCGAACTTCTACAACGTGTTCAACCATCCGAATTTCGCTTCGCCCGTGGACACGTTTGGTGCGGGTAACTTCGGTCAGGTCACTGCAACCACGGCGCCTCCGACCGGACCTTACGGATCGTTCTTCACCGGGTTGCCTTCGGGACGCATCATCCAGTTCCAAGGAAAGCTCGTGTTCTAGTCGATTCCAATCTGCTTCACTTCGGGCGGCCCGTTTCCGGGGCCGCCCTTTTTGCTTATCAGGGCGCAATTCTCTTTCAGCTCACCCAGCCTTTATTCCCAAAACGA
>JBARGS010000479.1:0-5766 GCA_049798495.1 Candidatus Korobacteraceae bacterium
AGCGGGGTTGACGCCGCGCACAAATCCTGGGGAGCGATTTACCTGATGGTGCAACAGCAGGCGGCCATGCTGTCGTTCGTCGAGGCGTTTTGGGTGATGGGAGTAATCTTCTGGGCGATGCTTCCTCTGTTGTTACTACTCCGAAATGCGCGCGACCTGCATCCGCACACGCCGGTCGGCCGCACTACGCTTAAAACCAAATCAGCGAAGGTACCTCAGCCAGAGCCCGAGCCTGAACTGGTGGGCGCTGCGCCCTTCGACTGAGAAGAATTTGTTTTCACCACGGAGTCCACGGAGGGCACGGAGAGAAGCTTTTTATAAGGAAATTCTCCGTGCTCTCCGTGTGCTCCGTGTTGAAAACAATTGCTGGCGCCCGCAATCCTCAATGCTCTGCTGGGCACCCCGCCTCTACAATCCACTCATGGGTTCCTCGGCCACAATGCAGAGATTGCCTTATCGCGGACGGCTCGCCCCTTCGCCCACCGGATTGCTGCACGCCGGACATGCCTGCACTTTTTGGACTGCATATCAGCGTGCGACCCAACACCATGGCACGCTGGTTTTCCGCAATGAGGATCTCGACCCGCAGCGCTCCAAGCCGGAGTTCGCGCAGGCGATGATCGAGGATTTGCAGTGGCTGGGAATTCGCTGGCAGGAAGGACCGGACATCGCTGGCCCGTTTGCTCCTTACGAACAGAGCCAGCGGAGAGAGCTGTACCTGGAGACCTGGCGCGAGCTGCGCGACGGCGGTTTCATTTACCCCTGCACCTGTTCGCGCAAGGATCTGGCAACGTCGGCCGGCGCTCCGCAGGAAGGCGATGACGAGCCGATGTATCCCGGCCGCTGCCGCGAAAAGATCGCTGAGGTGAAACAATACGATTCGCCCGTCGGCGTGAACTGGCGATTCCTCGTGCCGAACGGCGAAAGCATTAGCTTCCACGATCTTCGTCAGGGAGAACAGCAATTTATCGCAGGCGAGGATTTCGGCGACTTCGTCATCTGGCGGCGCGACGATGTTCCCGCATACCAGCTTGCGGTGGTAGCTGACGACGCAGATATGCAGATCACGGAAATCGTGCGCGGCTCTGACTTGCTGAAATCGACGGCGCGACAGTTGCTGCTGATCCGCGCGCTGGGACTGCCGATCCCCGCTTACTACCATTGCGATCTGGTGCGCGACCGAACCGGCACGCGGCTGGCCAAGCGTCACGACGCCCTCAGCCTGCGCACGCTGCGCCAGCAAGGCCGCACTCCGCATGAGGTACTGAAGATGTGCGCTTCAGGCTAATTCCAATTGCGCGACCGGCACAACAAAGTGTATTGTCTCGGCGATGGGGTGGAGGACGGCAATTTGCGCTTGAATTGGGCTGCTGTCGCTGTCGCGGGAGTTGTGGACTGGCTGCTGGGCGCGGTGTGGTTCACCGTCTTCGCCAGGCAGTGGAAGGCCGGATTACAGATGCCGGTTGAAGTGATGCAGAACTATTCCTCGCATCCCAACTACTGGCCCTACCTGATCGCGTTGCTGTGCAGCATCCTCATCGCTTACGCCATCGCCCGATTGGTTGGCCACTCCGAGAGCCACGGCCTTTTTCGCGGCATCAGCGTCGGTATCCTGGTGGGACTGGCAGCCGCCCTGGCGATGGTTACGGAGATGGTCTTCGAAATTCGTAACGGATCGTTCATCCTGATTTCCGCGGCCTACCCGTTTGTCGGCTGTATTCTGATGGGGATTATCATTGGCGTGTGGAAGCCCAAAGCGGTTTGAAGATGGGCGCTGCGATTTTGGCGGCAAAATGAAGATTGAAGGTAAAGTTGTTAACAACTATCTGAAGGTCCTGACTGGCCTGGACCAGCTTCCCGGTCCAGGTGGCGAACGATACATTGAGCTGTTCCGCCACGGCACCCTGACGGTGGAGTTGTATGCCCCTCGCGGCAACGATCCGCAGACACCTCATAGCCGCGACGAGATTTACGTCATCATCAGCGGAACCGGGCGCTTCCGGCACGGCTCGCACGAAACCACGTTTGGTCAGGGCGATGTGCTCTTTGTTCCCGCCGGCGAGGAGCACCGCTTCACTGAGTTCGGCGACGATTTCGCCACCTGGGTCTTTTTCTACGGCCCCGAGGGCGGCGAAGCCGAAGTGATCAAGAGCTGATGCAGCTTCGGCCGTCGTAGCCGCTCAATCCGCGCCAAGCCTCCAAACGAGAGCGCGAGCGGGACTCGCGCAAAACACTGACACTCCTTAATTCTTGTCATCACGAGCGGAGCGAGGGATCTGCTTTTGCTCTCACGAGCGCTAAAGGCATTCCTCGCCACGAACTGGCGGCTCATGACAATTCTGAAAAGAAGCAGGACTCATTCGTCTTCACAAATGGCAGGCGTTACTTCCCGGTGTAGCTCACGCGCCAGATACTGTTCGAGCCGTCATCCGTTACCAGCAACGATCCGTCGGCCGCGACGGTCACTCCCACCGGCCGCCCCCAGACATCGCCGTTCGGCAACACGAATCCCGTCAGGAAATCTTCATACTCGCCGCTGGCTTTGCCCGTCTGGTGCAGCGGCACGCGAACCACTTCGTAGCCGGCGCGAGCGCCCTTGTTCCACGAGCCGTGCTGCGATGAAAAAATGTCGCCCTGATACTCGGCCGGGAATGTCTTGCCCTGATAAAACGCCATCTCCAGCGAAGCATTGTGTGGCTGCAACAGCACGTCGGGAACGATGACCTTGCTCTTCAGTTCGGGATGTTTGCCTTTGAGCCGCGGGTCCGGATTGGCGCCCATGTAGTAATACGGCCAGCCGTAGAAGCCGCCTTCCTGCACATGCGTGATGTAGTCGGGCACAAGATTATCGCCCAGTTGATCGCGCTCGTTCACCGAGCACCACAGCTCGCCGGTCTTGGGATTGATGGCCAGCCCGCCGCCGGCATTGCGAATTCCGTAGGCGTAGACGCGGGCATTGGAGCCGTTGGGGTTCATCACCAGGATGTCGGCGCGGTTCTTCTCTTCGGGATGTGTATCAGGGTCGTCGACATTGGAAGCCGATCCCACGCCCACGAACAACTGCTTGCCGTCGGGCGAGAAGACGAGATCGCGCGTCCAATGCGCGTCGCCACCGGGCAGCGACGCCAGTTTTTGCGGCTTGCCCGTCGCTTTCAAATCGCCGTTGCGATACGGGAAGCGCAGCACCGCGTCTGTGTCGCCGATGTAGACGTACTGCGGATTCGGTTCCGGTGGATAGAACGCGATGCCATACGGCTGCGTAAGCCCGGTGGCGAAGACCGACGTCTGCTGGGGCTTTCCATCCGGCCTGATGCCGCGAAAAATCTTGATGTCGCCGCTGTGGCTCTCCGCCACGAAGAAGTCGCCATTGGGCGCCGTGGTGATCAGCCGCGGCTCCTTAACCTGGGTCGTATACAGCTCGACCTTGAATCCGGCGGGCGCCTGCGGCCAGCCATTCTTCGGACGGTCGACTACGTCCGGCCCGTTCATTGCCGACTTCGTCGCATAAGGCGCGGGCAGGTCCTGCGCCGTGATCTTGTGCGTTGCACCCGGCTTTTCGTAACGGTAGTCGGTGAAAGGCGCTTTCGGCGGCGGCGGCGCCGAGGCTGGATCTGCGGCGCAGGCGGAACTGGTAGCAATCAGAACAAGTGCGAGTAAATAGAGTGATGAGTTGAGTTTCTTCATCAAGGCCTCGGAGGCAAATACGATCGTCGTCGTGCCGCGAAAAATTCGCCGATGCCACGCCGGACGATCTTTTAGATGAGACACAACCTCGAAGGTATGTGAGAAAGTGGGGGAGTTTTGGCGACAAGTAAGAGTGATGCCTCCGATTCCAGTCGCCGCTTTCATCGTGGCTTTGATATTGAACGCGGAAGACCGATCTGCGACATTTTGTCCCGAGAAACGGACCTGCCTCGCAAGCGAACCAGTCCCGCGACGCGGGACGGCTCAGTTTAGCCCAGGACCCTTCGGCTGCGCTCAGGGCGGGCTGAAGTCCTGGGAACCCATGCCTATGAGGCCGGAGTCCCGGAAGGGACCGCCTGGGCACCGCGACTCCGTTCCCGTCTTCACAAACTGGTTCAGCACCTCTGATGGCATGCGTACGCACACTTGCGCATCTCTCGCCGGAGGTCTAGCCTGTTGGGCAGAAGTGGGGTGTGCTGTGTTCTCCCTGGGATATGTGCTCATTATGGCGGGCCTGGCGTTTGGCGGCGCCGTGACTCTCGTCGGATTCGGCGGGCTGCTGTTTACTTCCTTTCATCGCTCGCTGGGATCGCCCCTACCATTGCCGACTCTGCACAATGGTTTTGAGCGGCGGCTCTACGTGATGGTAGGCACGGCAGGCTTGTTGCTCTGGGGTAGCGCGTTTTTGTGCAGCCTGAATTTCGCGCCGTAAGACAGCCGTCAGCACTCAGTAGTCAGCATTCAGCCATCGGAAGCCTTCGCTCCCTAAGAACCACCCATGTTCAGCGCCGAATTCGAACCAAGAATTCAAAACTCGAGGCGCGTCGTCTGACTTAAACCCAAATGGCTGAATGCTGAGTGCTGAATGCTCGCCGCCAGCGGCTGACACTATAATCGAGCCTATGGCGACTACGCCCGCATCCCGCCCCGACGTACACTCCAACTACGAGCCGGTCATCGGGCTGGAGGTCCACGTCCAACTCCTCACCCGGACGAAGATCTTCTGCGGCTGCTCGACCCACTTCGGCGATCCGCCGAATACCCACGTCTGTCCCGTGTGTCTGGGACTTCCGGGTGCGCTTCCGGTGCTCAACAAGCGTGCGGTGGAATTCGCCGTGCTCGCTGCCACTGCGCTGAACTGCCGCATTAACGAAACATCGATCTTCGCGCGCAAGAATTACTTCTATCCCGATCTGCCCAAGGGCTACCAGATCTCGCAATACGACAAGCCGCTGGCGGAATTTGGATACATCGATATTAAGACTGCGAACGGTCCCAAGCGCATTGGCATCACGCGGGTTCACCTCGAGGAGGACGCGGGCAAGAGCCTGCACGACGGCCTGCCCGACAGCGCCGAGTGGACTTCCATCGATCTGAATCGCTCCGGCGTGCCGCTGATCGAGATCGTCAGCGAACCTGACATCTCGTCGCCGGACGAAGCCTGGGAGTACCTGACGCGGCTGAAGGAGATCATCCTGTACACCGGCGTGAGCGATTGCAACATGGAAGAAGGCTCGCTGCGTTGCGACGCCAACGTCAGCATCCGCCCGCGCGGGCAGAAGGAGTTTGGCACCAAGACCGAAGTGAAGAACGTCAATTCCTTCCGCTTCATTCGCCACGCGCTGGAGTACGAGATTGAGCGTCACGAGCAGGTGTTGGAATCAGGCGGCCGGATCGAGCAGGAGACGCGTCTCTACAACGCCGCCGAAGGCAAGACCCACGGCATGCGCTCCAAGGAGCAGGCACACGATTATCGCTACTTCCCCGAGCCTGACCTGCTTCCGCTGCTAGTGGATGCTCGGTGGCGACAGCAGATCGTCTCGGAGTTGCCCGAGCTTCCCGAGGCGCGCCGTGCGCGTATGGTCACGCAGTACGGCATCACCGAATACGACGCCACCACTTTGACCAGCACGCGTGCCCTGGCCGATCAGTTTGAGGAAGCCGCCGCGGCGGCAAAGAATCCCAAGCGCGTTGCCAACCTGGTGCAGAGCGAGCTGATGGGCCGGCTGAAAGCTAAGGGGCTGGAGATCGAGCAGTCGCCGATTTCGATGAAGGGCGTGGCGATGTCGGCCGACCTGGTGG